>JAGGAC010000010.1 GCA_017889635.1 Bacillota bacterium
AAGGTTAGCACCAACATTGTTTAACATTGTACCTAAGTTCTTTCCTACTGTGGTTAGTGCTGCAATCGCAACTACTGCGACTAGTGCAAGAATTAGACCATATTCAACCATACCCTGACCTTTTTGATTACGCAGCGAGATTAGCATTCCTTGATACCACGCATAAATTTTTGCGCTCATTATATCTCACCTCCCTTCATCACTTACCAGCTTCAAGAGCAAATAATTCAGCAACTATTTGCTCTTGAAGCAGTTAGTTGACTTGTTATACCGCTACTCGTTCTCCATCCTTAGTTAAAGGAAGTGGAATTTTTACTGAAACTTCTGTTCCAGTTCCTTTTTGTGAGTTAATATCCAGTTCACCATTAAGCAGGCTAACTCGCTCTTTCATACCCAACAGGCCAAACGAGTTGCCATAATTATAGCTCTTTACCTCAAACCCTTTGCCATCATCTTTTATAACAGCAACAACATAAGCATTATTAAAATCAACCAAAATATTGGCCTCTGACGCGTCGGCATGCTTTTCAATATTATTTAAGGACTCCTGAATAATCCTGAAAAGGCTAACCTCAACATTAGGATCCAATTTTGCCGGTTGATCTCCGGTTACCTTGATAACAACTTTCAAGCCGGTACGTTCACGCAACATATCGCCAATCCGTCTGACTGTAGGAATTAGCCCAAGGTCGTCCAACGCCATTGGCCGCAAATCAAAGATAATTTTTCTTGTTTCTTCCAAGCAACCACGGACCTGCTGACGCAGCTCATGCAGTTCTGTTTTTGCGCGGTTAGTATCCTTATCAAGCAATTTTTCGCAAACTTCTGCCAAAAAAATTACATTAGCCATAGCTTGCGCCGGACCGTCATGTATTTCTCTCGCAACTCGCCGCCGCTCTTCTTCTTGAGCTTTAATAATCTTTAGACCAAAATTTTGACTGTAAACCAATGTTTGGAGTTTATTAACTACGTCACTCATCCCATCAAAATCTTGGTTTAATTTTTCTATTTGCGAAAATACACCGCCAATATTCTCACGGTTTTTTTCCAAAACAGCAAGACGCGACTCAAACTCCATGCAAGCATTTTGCAAACTAAGTTTTTGTTCTTGGGCACTAGCTAACTTCACCTGAACTGCAAAAAGCTCCTCATAAACATCCTTTATTTCTTGGGATGAAAAGGCACTAATATCGTTTTTTATCTGAAGCATCCTGGGTTGAAGTTGACTCTCCTTTTCGAGCAGTTCGTCAATCTTTGGTTGAAGAGTCTCTAGTTCCTGTTTCACTCGCGCCAATTCTTGTTCAATATAATTAACTTCCTTGCGGCTTGATTGATTAAATATGGCAAGGTCATCCTTGCTATTAATAATTACAGCCTTACTATTACGAACTAAATTGTCAAACTCGTTTAACATCATTTCATTTTCCCCCATAATGTATCTACTTACCTAAAGGCAAGCTATACATCAATATTGACGATCTTTTTCATCCAAATGACGCCAACTACCTGCAAAATTATTGCCGCTACAATTGCTATTTGACCTGCTTTATGGCCAACAAAACTCATCATATATGGCCCATTTATAAAAAATATTACCCCAGCAATAAATAGTGGCAAAAGACACATAATCAACGCTGACAACTGACCTTGGGCTGTAAGAGACTTAATTTTGTTTTTCATATTCATTCGATCTCTGATCGTCTCTGCTATGCCATCAAGAAGCTCTGCCAGATTCCCGCCAACCTGACGCTGAATTAGAAAAGCCGTAACCATCAAATCCAAATCATCGCAATTTACGCGCTTAACCATGTTGGTAAAAGCTTCTTCTGTTGAAATCCCTAAATTTATCTCCTTAACAACGATTGCAAATTCATCACCAATAGGATAAAGCATTTCTTTAGAAGCTAAATCGATAGCCTGCATATAGCTATATCCGCTGCGCAATGAATTGGCTATTAAGGTTAACGCCGCTGGCAACTGTTCATTTAACAACGCACGTTTTTTGTTAATCTTTAGCTTTACAATAAGTAGTGGTATGTTAAATCCTCCTACGCCTGCGGCTAGCGCAATCAGGAAATGACTCTTACCTAAAATCAGAAGCAGCAAAACCGTGGTAAATACCGCTGACCCAATAGAAACTACCATAAACTCTGAACCACGCAGAAGAACTCCAGACTGCATTAGCATCTCTTCCTTCTTCATGGCCCATGACGATGACTCAAAATACACGCTTAGCTTACTGATCATTCCGCGGAGGCTGGCAAACTGCGGGGCATCAGCCACATTCAAGTCAACTTGTTCTATTCGTTCTCTTATCGCCTGCCTGCTCCATAGATAACGAAACACAACTAACAAAACCAGCAAGACAAAGATAAACGTATATAACGCTACAACCGCCGACAAACAAACCCCCCCCAGAAATAGTCTTTAGCGGTAAATAATTACCTGCACTACAGTGGACAAACACACCTGAAACGTAATCGCGAAAGCATATAATACTAGTTTTATCTTCACAGATCCCTCCGGGGATTAAAACGCCCGGTAACCCATCCAGCCAAAAGCTGTTATGCCATTATTTGAATTCGCTTCAGGTTCACTTTCGCGTTTAACATCACCACGTGATGAAAGAATAAAGTTGGCAAGTTCAAATAGGCTCTGCGCTATCTGACTTTTCGGGTTACTAACAATAAACGGCATACCTTGATTTACAGCCGACACCACCGTCTTGCCATCACTCGGCATAAGCGTCAACAGCTTTCTTTGAAGCAATTCTTCAGCATCTCTTACATTCAAGCCGCCTAATGACTTAGCTCGATTTAAAATTACCTTTACTTTATCTTCCGAATAGTTAAGTGATTCAAGTATCTCTAAACACAGTCTGACATTTTTCAATGTCGGCAAATCTTGGGAGGTAATAACAACCAACATATCCGACATGTCTAAAACACTTAGCATCATCTCACTGAACGTTGGCGAAGTATCAATAATAATATAATCATAGTTATACTGCATTTCTTTTATAATAGTTGTTAAGTGGTTAAGGTTAACACTATCTGCCTGTTCAGGACGGAAGGGAGCTGCCAGCACTCGTATATTATCCTTATATCTTGTCATATAATTGTCCAAAACGCTGCCATCCAAATGGTCAATGTCTTGTACCAAATCAGCTATCGTTGTATTCGGGACAATATTGAGAAAAAGAGCAACATCGCCAAAATGCAAGTCTAAATCGATGATACCAACCTTAGTTTTTCCATCAAGCCCTAATGCTGCTCCCAAGTTCGTCGCAACAGTAGTTTTACCCACTCCACCCTTAGTGCTAAATACAGTTACGATCTTGCCCATACTGACTTTAGCTGGTGCGACCCTGACAATCTTCTCCCGCCTTTTCTGCTCCCGGGCATAAATATGTCTGATGCACTCTAACAACTCATTACCGTCAAAAGGCTTTACTAAATAATCCTTGGCTCCGGCAGCCATCGCCCGCCGAAGATATTCCTGTTCACCTTGCACACTTACTACAATGATCTGGCTTTGTTCCACCTCAGTGGAAATGGCCTCAGTTGCTGCAATTCCATCCATCCCCGGCATATTTATATCCATGAGAATAATGTCAGGCGGCGAAATTCGAGCTTTTCTTAGTGCTTCTTCTCCGCTTGCCGCTTCATAAGCAACATCCATATCTGATTCAAGTTCCAGCAGTTTTCTAATATTTTCGCGAGTCGACTGATTATCGTCAACAACCATAATTTGTATTTTGTTTGTCACCAGAAATTCCCCCATCAGTTTTTTTTACTTTTTACCAGTAATTTTCTTTCCTGAATTCTTGGTGCTAGCAGCGTTATTAAGTGCATCTTTTAACTCTGACGACATACCGTTAGTCGGCACATATTCTGAAGCTCTTACAACAGTTGGCGTAATCAAAATTACCAATTCAGTCTCATCTCGGGTAAACGACTTACTTCTAAACAGATTTCCTATTACCGGAAGATCTCCAATTATCGGTAACTTATAGATAGTTTTCTCATCATCGCGGCTTAAAAGACCAGCAATAGCCATGGTACGCCCTGATGGCAAAGCAATTACCGACTCAGCCTTACGAGTTTTTATCGCGGGAATACTTATACTACTTGAAATAGCTACCTCGTGAGCCGTATCCAGAGTGCTGACTTCAACCTTAACCTTACCGCTGATTATCCCTTCGCTGTTGACCTCAGGGGTAATATCAAGTTTTATGCCATAATCTTTCCATTCGACCGTCACCGAGCCATTCGAGCTAGAGGTAGGCACAGGGATCTGTCCGCCAATAAGAATATTGGCACTTTCGCCACTAACTGTAGACAAGTTTGGCTGTGATAAAACTTTAGCCGAACCATTCTTGACCAACAGACTCAAAGCCCCGTTAATATTATCAATCGTCCCGAGCTTGCCTAATGAGTTACCCCAGACTGAGTTAGCATATGTTGAGCTCTGGCCAAAATCAAATATTCCCGTTCCCCCGTTAGTTGAACCCCATTTTACTCCCAATTCATCTTCTTTAGATTTGCTTAATTCAACTATTTTAGCTTCAATTCTAACTACAACCGGGTCAGCTATTTCCAATAAGTTAACTACTTTTTCAGCGTAGGCAGATGCAACTTTTTCAGCCCGCTGCCGCTGATAATTGTCATTAGTTTTACCCTCAAGAATTACTGTTTTACCCGCTTTAGTTACACTAATGTCACTTAAACCAACAACGCGTTTTATTTCACTAGCAATTGGCACATCATCTGCGGCAACCTCGACTGTATAAGTCTGTCGGCCAGCCCAGCTCCAAATATGTAACGTAGTTGTACCAGGGGCCTTTCCAACTACCATAACTTCAGAGCCAGAGATAACAATTACATCCGCTATTTCCGGATTGGCAACAGCAATACGCTCTACGCCATTAAAATTTAATATCCGGGAACTGTTAACAGCAAGCGGTAGCTTTCTGCCATCAGCAACAGCTCTTTCAGCCGCCGCTCTTTCACTTGCAGCTCTTGTTGCTGCAATTCTTTCAGCCTTTTCAGCCGCTATTCTATCATCTTCGGCCTTTTCAGCTGCTACTCTATCAGCCTCGGCCTTTTCGGCTGCTACTCTATCAGCTTCCGCTTTTTCAGCTGCTATTCTATCAGCCTCGGCCTTCTTGTCAGAAGGCTTTTTCGCAGAAGACTTTTTATCATTTGCTACCTTTTTTGCCACCTTTTTTTGATCAACAGTTGTCATCGCTGTTACATTGTTCTTTTCAGCCGCATTATTTTGTTCTGCAGCCAATACCGGTAGCACAAGCATATTGAATATCAGCGCCGTAACTACGAACACTTTCACACCTTTATGGTGCATCTAATCAACCCCGTTTCGTTTTATGGTAGTTCCCAACCTTAGCGCAAACCATTCGGCAACCTTCTATTCAATTGGAACATCTTGGCTTGCGGTTCCTTTTATAACCGCAACAGTTCTAACTTTTGGAGTCTGAACCTGAACAGGCTGTTCTACCTTTACTGGCGGAATATACTCTGGCTTATACTCTTCCTTCGGAGCTGGCTCGCTATGCTTCGGAGTTTGAGGAGCTGATGTTAATGTGTATACTCCAGCTACCAGACTACTCATGTCCTTTACCCCAACCTGAACTGATCCATCGCCTAGCGGTGTAAATGGTCTAAGAGCTAAACGCACGCTACTTCCTTTCACTTGAGCAAGTGCAAGTGAAGTGGCATCATTTGGTGTTAATGCTACGGTAACAGTGCTCAGCTTTTCCGCATTTTTCACTGCCGCGCCTTTATCTTCGCCTTGTCCACTGGCCTGTTCAACATTCTTATTGGTTGCTAACACCAGAACGTTTTGCATTGACATTGTTGCTAAAGGCCCCGACTCCTGATCAACAGTAACAATTATATCAACATAATCACCTGGTTTAAGTAGGCCGGCCACACCAGTAACATCATCCACCGGAATACTAATCGCTCTCTTGTCCTGAGGTATAATGCCAGCAAAACCTGCATTTCTCGGATCACCTGAAATCATTTGATCAGTAATTTGTGCCTGCGCCCCTATTGGTTGTTTAGCATAAACACCTACAACACTTGCAATATCGGTTTTGGCCCCAGCTTGCAAAGAATTACTATCAACTTTTACCAACTCTACCATTTCAGCGGTTATCCTAGTATTGGGCGCTATGTCGGCTTTGGCCACAACCACGCCACCCTCAACCTTGGCTGTTTGCTGTACATCATTTAAGTAATTGTAAACAAGACCCGCAACAACAAGGCTGAGCACTGTTGCTATACCCATTAATCCTTTACTCGATAACTTAGCCACGAAACCCCTCCTAATTTATTTTATTTGCGCAAAACCATAAATCCCTAGTCCCCAAAAATTGTATAACAAATTTATTGTGATTAAATTATGTCATATTTTGCATGTTGTTGCAACAGGTTTATAAATATTTTTCCAATCTTTTTGTCCTTTTTTGCGTTTTTTTGTTGGAATACTGCTTGATTTTATACTTTTGTATTATAAACTGTATTTAGGAGCTTTGTTTTTAACATGTAAAAGATCAGTACGTTACAAATAAAAAGCAATAGCTTTTCCAAGCATATTCAAAGCAATTAAAAGTATAAATTCGAGCATTATAGTCTGTTACAAGATAAACTTCAATAAGAAAGACAAGAGACCATTAAAAAGCAAAATTGCCTTTTAATGGTCTCTTGTCTTTCTGCTAATAATCACCACTACAAACTCTATTACAAAAACGGCATCCTGCTATCGGACGCCGTTTTTTGCCATTGTCACATATAAAAGGGGGCATTCCGCTCTAATTCTTCCTTAATAAACATCCCCAGCACTTGTTCGTTTAAACGCTTTGCCGAACTTTTAAGTGAATACTCTCCAGGGTTAATTTCATAGATATCTTCTTTTAGAATTTTGTCAATAAGTATCTCCATCCCACGTTCAGCGACCCTCTCAGCAAGTAAAATTATCTGATCAGGCTTCTCTAAAATTTCATAATTGCCGCTTAGTTTAATGGCAAATACTTTTAATATTGTTTGTTGATGCTCATCCATATCCTGGGAGCGCATCAATTCCACGCCATCAAACTTATCAGTTAAACTAGTAACCTGCTGACACTCCCTAAACCCGAGACAAGCACACAGCATAAAAAGACTAGAATACTCTAAAGTAAAGGATGGCGACTGAGCCAAGTACTCTTTAATACTGCGGTAAACATTCAAATATTTTTTATTAACCTTCACCGGTATATTATGTATTACCACTCAAAATACTCCTCAAATCAACTAATTATCACCCGTATAGTTCAGCAGGCAATTGCTTAATAGTAGTTGCACCTTCAGTTACAGCCTCAAGAGCATAAAAATTACCCCATCGGCCAGTGCGATAAAGCATGCTTCCCTTATCAGCACCAAATTCCTTGTCAGTCACCGAAATTATTAGTTGCGGTGCAATTTCAGGTACATAGTTTAGCAACCGTTCAATATGCTCATTAGACAATTGACCGAATGGTGAATCCATGAATAAAGGAACATCAAGCGTATGCGACCCGCTCGCAGCCTGCACAAGAGCAATAAAGAAGGATAATACAGTCACTTGCCTCTGACCAACTGACATATCCAAAAAACTGGGTTGTTCTTTATCATTAAGCACTTCTAAAGTATAGTCTTCTTTAAGAACTACTTTTTTAAAGCTCTTTTTTTGTCCAGCTAATTCAAACAAATTCACAAAATTAGTATTGGTTTCTTGTTCTAATACTCTTCCTGCATCTTCAACGTACTTGGCGATAATTTTTTTTACCAAATCATGAGTTTTTATAACAACACTATGTTTCTTTTGCAGCACTTCATTCATCGCAGACTCTTTGTTAAAATTATCAACCTCAAGCTCAAGTTTTTTAAGTTTAGCCTCAGCACTATTCAGTTCACGCGAAAAATGCTTTTGTTCTTTTTCCAAAGCAGCTATTTTTTCGCTTAGTTTCAAGCGTTTCTCGCAATAGCTCTGGAAAACGTCCATATTTGCAGTATTCTCAAGTTCTACCACAAGCTTTTCAAGCTGAACTGCACCAAGACTATGAGCTTCTACAGAACTATTGACGCTCTTTAGCAGCCGGTCTAGTTCCTCTGTTTTGCCATTTGAAAAGCGAGTAGTATTCCCAATAGAACGGAAAAATTCCATCGCCGCTCGATTCAATGCAGCACCTGACGATTCATACCATTGCCGCAAATGCTCTGACTCCAAAGAGTTTGCCATAAGCGGCCGGCCGCAAATACAACTCATTTCCAACAACAGCTTTTCAACCAGTTCTCTTTTTATTTCAAAAGGAATCCAGCCCTTTTCCCGTCCTTCATCAATATCCTGATAAACTTCAGCTAAACTATCCCTTGCTAAAAGCAAAATTGCATCAGGCAAGAAATGGCGGAGTTTTTCCGCAGCTTCATCTTTTTGTTTGAAAAGCTGCTGTTGTTCTGCTTCCCTATTCTTCCGTTCATTCACAAGACTCGCTATATGCTTATACTTTTCTAGCTCTTTATCTACTTCGTCTCTCTCGTCGCAAGCATTTACTATTTCAGTCTCAACAGCCAGCCGTTTACGACTCAACTCCTCAATCTGTCCCTGACATTTTCGTCTAAGATCAATTCTACTTCGAAAATCGCCGTTTACCACTTTAGATATTTCATCAGAAAGTTTTTTATCAAGCTTGCGCATTGCCTCTTCAACAGAATATACTTCGTCAATGTTAAGCAAATATTTTATTTCTTCTAAAATACTCTTTCCCTGGCTAACCTTGGCAAGTCTGGCAATCTTTCTACCATCAAAAGTAAAAAAACGCTTTAGACGCCAATCTAAAATGTGGCCTATTTCCCGATCAATTGCGTCCTTTTTCGCCAATCCCCATACTTGCGTTTTACCAGCCTTATTAGTAATTGTCAATTTTAAATCTTCGATTTGTTCAATTATTTTACCATCGTCGCGCCTAATCCCGCTGAGAGCCCGGTACATTTCGTAGTCTCTATCGTGATGAGAAAACATTACTCGCACATGCGCCTTAACTCCTTCTCGCGCACCGCTAGCATCTTCACCAAGAGCAACACCATTGACCAACTGAATGTTATTTTCATCCTTACCATATTTGGGTAATCGCCGCAAAGCTTTTTCGCCATATAGACAAAACAGCATCGCCCGGTATAAATCTACTTTACCACTTCCGTTTTTCTCGTATATCACCGTTATCATCTGCTGAGCGCTTTTATCCGCACCCGAGAACTCAATCACCTGGCTTCCATAAAACTGTCCAAAATTAAAAAGTTCCAGCTGTTTAATCTTCATTATTTTCTTCCTTTATAATCCCATCAAGCTGTTGAAACAATTTAGTAGCCAGAGCCTCGGTCGGCAACCGCCTTGTTTTTGCAAGTTTTAATGCCAACAAGGTAAACTTCTTAATTTTGTCATCCTCATGTTCAAGTAGTTTGATTATCCTTTCGTCGATCAAACTTTCAGCAGTCAACCGAATCACCTAACCTCTTCACGCCGTGAATCATTGATAATTATGTCGTTAGCACTAATTAAATACGGCAATTCTTGGTCATCAACCTTACCCGATCTGGGAAATTCACCATTATGGGAGAAACTCAGTTCAGCCAAGCGCTCCTTAAACTGAAATATATTGGCATTTCCCTGAAACTCATTTTTTAGAATAAACTCCATGAATCCCTTATCATCATAAATATTACAATTATTAGGCACCGGCACAAAAATGGCCTTTGATGTCCCAATAAATTCAATAAATGAACAACCTTTTAATAATTCCTTTAATAAATCATCTGTCCAAGGAATGCCAGCCTCAAGCTGTGGAAAATATTGAGGCTTAAACAAATCCCTAAGAACATTGCCATAAGATACTGGTCCATTTCTAAATCTTTCTAAACTAGTCTGCACCCATTCTTCCAATTGACTCTGTTTGTCCTTATTCCACCCGATCACATCTCTATGAACATACTCAGTTGGTGCGCCACGTTTTAAAATAAAAATATCCGGGTTAGCTCTAAGAGCATTCTCGATAGCCTTATCCGTCCAAGCTCGTCCTTCAATAAACTCTTTTCTTAATTCGCTTCTAAAAATCGAATTATTAATTTTTCTCATATAATCATCAAGCTGCTTAACATTACTAGTCTCTAAACTTACGTCTAACGATTTTACCTGTACGTGCGGATATTGCGGAAATGCAAATCGATCAACAAAAGCATGTTCCATAAGCGAATATAATGCAATATCGCTACCTATCCTAAGCTGATTGCAAGTAACTTGTTTATGAATGAAAATCAGTCTGATATTTATCTGCTGTACATCATGTGACAGAAGCGATTCCAGATATTGCGCTAACGGCTCTAAGTTCTCTGGAGTTGCTAAAGGATACCAGTCTAATAAGCCATACTCACCTCTCGCAGTCCGAATAGTTTGTGAGCTCAGCGCTATAGCCTGATTAAGCGTGTACTCCTTCCAGCCACGGCGATTTGTAAATTCGTCCTTAAGTTCAGTAAAAGCAACATTCTTCCCTGCAGATCTAATATACTCCTCAAGAACATCAGCATTTTGTAAATGTCCTTCAACATAGCTAGGGTATAAATAGGGACTTTTGGGCATTGAAAATTCTTCACTATAGAAATACCTCAAACAACTGTACAAGGCATGTTCGTTAGGAATTCCCTTTTCAATCATTATCGTTCGAAATTCATTGTACGGAGCGTAAACAGACAGCTTCTCAACACCGCTCTGAAACTGGCTACTTATCCAGGCGACTACTTCTTCTAAGTCATCTTTAGTTACATTTGTATTATCCCGATGGATATATACTCCCCAGCCCCATAAATATGCTTTACTAGAGCTCGCAATCGCAGAATATATATATCGATCATTTTTATTAAATTGACCGGGAAAAAGCTCATTAAGCCGCTCAAAGAAACTATCAAAATCTTTATGGATAGCCAACCCTTGAGTATATTCTTTAAGTACGCACAATATTTTATCGCTCTTCGGAAATTTCTTTAATATATATCCATCCTGCCACGGCAAAAGCATATCCGTTAACACTATTTGTAAAAATGAAGCCTGACACAGAGGATAAAGACCCTGCTTAACTATAAAATCCTGAACAATCCGCTCCACCAAAGCCAGATCCATCGGAACCCTTTCGGCATCACGCAAGTCTATTTCAAGCTCTTTTAAAATATTCTCATACTCGCGTTTAGTAAAACTAGTCAAGAAGCCCCTTTTGTCTGTTAACAACAAATCAAAGATTGCAAACACTTCACCAACTGCAAACTGTTCAAATTGCGACAATGCATCAAACTCCGGCATCAGAGCGCTATTTGGAACTAACCCACCTAAACGATTTATATCGTCAACGACACTCTCCATCAGATTTGGCTGCTTCTGGAGTTCCTTATGCCAAAACCGGGTTATAATCTGTCGCACCCGTTCCCTGGTAATGCCAAGCGCATTACTGACATCCTTTAATGAATGGCCTCTGTTCTCAGAGATCATGCTAAATTTCTTTTCAAGAATAACAATAGCCCGGCTAGTTTTATTAACCCTATCATTCCTTAAAATTCCCAGTACCAAGAATACTATTTGCTGCAATCTGCTATTAAACGCCAAATCGGGTGAATAAACCTGGCAAAGACTATCAAACAGCTGAAAAACTTCAAAGTTTGTCAACTCGGTCGCCAGTTTATCTAAACTGCGTGGAAGATCGCTAACACTTCTAAATCCACGAGTGTAAAGACTATCCACGAAAGGAGCGGTTAAAAGACCACCCTCCATTATCTCCGCCAAAGCATCGTTAATATTATCCTTTGGAATACTAATTTGGAGCTTGCCTAAAGATAGTTTTATACCTGAATCCTCAGCTTCCAGCGAACGGCACTCTTCAAAAAGTTCGTTAACTCTTGTAATAAACTTCCTTATTGTTTTCGGCCCAACACCAGTAATATTTTTCAAGAGTTCATTCAACTCATACGGTAACTCGCCCCATTTTGTATACCCCATCAAGTTTATCTTAATTGGCACCTGGGGACACATCGGAAAATCAACTGAAGATAACGGCTTGTCTTTTAAAGCAGGAGGAATATCCAGCACCGTCCTGCCTAATTGGATCTTCAGATAAGTATCAACAGCTTCCTTATCCGTTTGACCCGAACTCTCTATCTGATCCTTCAGCAAATTCAACGTCCGGCAAAATTCATCGATTCGTTCAGAGCCATCACCACTAAGCCTTCTTGATAACTCTTTTAAATCATCCAGCACTTGAGACCAAGCATTATAGCCAATTGATTTTAACCTATTCGGCATTGGAGGACGCTTAATAAAGTCTTCTGCCCCAATGGTTAATTGATCATCAACAAATTCACCAGTCATCATATCCGCAATAGGCTGAGTTTCTTTTCCCAAATTCTCCACAAGTTGATCATAAGGAATAAAAACAAATCCGTTAGCAGCAAGCACTTTTTCGAACGCAAAATCAGTTTCGATTCTAACAAAAGATAACAAAGGTAAACCTATAGCATCTTTTTCATAAAGAATCCCGAACTCCTTCACTTTCTGCAAAATATGTGACGGCAGATCAGGATTAAAGACCTGTTCTTCGACCAGGTCTTTCCACAAATAGAAAGAATCCTCTTCACTTTGCAAAATGGAGTACTTATGCAAATTTCCCTGTAAAATAACACCATAAAAAGCTAATTGGTGAATTACCTTCATAAAAAGGATAATGTCATCAAAATAGCATTTCTTTAAAACTTGATGATTTATTTCCCCAAAGTACTTTAGGCCATATTTCTTCCCCAACACACAAAGATGATTATTAGGAAAGTGAGGAAGCTTTCTTTCCAATAAATGCTTCGGGATATTAATCGCCTGATGCATTAGTCCCAACCTCGATATAATTATTATTGCAATTTACCAGAAAATTTTCTAATTTAACTAAGCTTTCAATGGCAGCACCGTTAATTTATTTCTTACCCACGCTACCAAAATCATAGCACAACAATTCACATTTTTGCTTAGTTAATATTTTTCTTCTAAAAATATGACCTGTACTACTACCGCTCATAAAATATTATTACATTGATTCGACATCGTAGTCTTTTACTCCTCTGTAATATCCGAAATTTTATTTACTAGGAGATTATTCAAAAGTCTCGATTAATATTATGTTTCTTCTTTGATAATTGTATTAATTTATTTACATATTTGCAATACATTAAACAAAAAATATCAAAGACAACCAAATCTTAAATCCTTTTGTATAAGCCCAACCTTAAGAAAGAGGCGAACTATGCTGGAAGCTCAAATAATCCCAATACTGCTTGCGCCGTTAACACCGTCTTTTGCAATGATCTTAATATTGGCGGGACTATATTCCTTAACCTTTAATATTACCGATGCCAGACGCAAGAATCACCGCCGGGCCGAAAATTTGGCTCGGATCGGCGGCTGGCTGTATATTCTCAGTGGTATTGGCGTAATGCTGACAACAGTCTTTTAACTTATCATCCCCGGTCTTCGAATAATAACTTTAATATTAACATCAATTGGCGTTTGGGGAAATACTTCTTCATCCCACCGGTCCTTCACCATATTCCAGTATTCAGGATGCTGCCTATAAACCAGCGAACCCAATCCTAATGCATCTGCTCTTAACTCTTGATGTTTATGATAGGCAACCTGAACCATCCTAGTAAACTCATCAGCCATCGCCCGCTCTACCGCCATTAAAAACACCGGATCCAAAGCCTTCTGCTCAGTCTCAGTATTTTCGCCAAGATGCCCAGCTAATTCAGCTTCCAGCGTAAACCACAATTTATCGCCATCTACATGTGAATTGACCTTGATACGCGGTTCCACAACTTCAAACACCGCCAATTTTTCCGGGTTAGCCGGATTAGGGATTGAAAAAGCGCCTTCTTTTAAAACCCTTCTTATAATCTTTCCACCTACTATTTCCCACTCATCAAGTTCCCCTACCATTTTTCCCTCGGCATTAAATATAGCACCTTTAGTCAGTTTTACATCGCCATTTTCCATCACGATTTCAGCTACTCCAAATGAACGCTTTGCCCTTATCGCTTGTGCGACCTCACCAAGACTAGTTACAGTGGCAAATCTAGGGGTCATCTTAACATTTTGCGATGTCTTAGCAATAAAAATGCTATTGATTTCCGCAACCTGCATCTTACCTTTCAATATATCTTCAGCCCGTCCGGGAGTAACAAAAACTTTAACCCCCCGCCGCATAGTTGGATTACGCAGACCAAAGTCCAAGAGATCTTTAATTCCTTCTCTGGCTACCGCTTCACTGAAAATAAGCACCTGAAGATCTTCAAAAAACGGGCTAAAATAAGTTTTAGCACCAATCGCTCTAACAATTTGAAACATCGACTCGCCTTCACCGGAAAAAATATAGTGGTTTTCTTTACCCCCTGTTACATTTTCTTCTCCCTTTTTAAAGCGCGGCATTTCAACAGTTACCTTATACTTGCGCTCGCCGGCCTCTTGGGTAACATGTGGTAGATCATATTCTCCCTTAGGAGCTGGCGTTATTACCTTGTCAATAGCCCCCCCTAAAACAAAGCCGCGGTTTTCTATCTCTTTGCGGTCCCAACATCCTGTAACCATAAAGGACATAAGAAATATAACGCCTGCCAATATAACAGTATGCAAATGGCCCTTTTTCAGCATACGTTTCGCCTCTTTTCTTTCCACCAGGCCAAGGTAAGTAATATCGGCAAGATTCCTAGTCCCCACGCTAAAAAAGCATAATTTACCCATTGGCTTATTTGCTGAGCTGTTTGAAAATTGGGTACAACAATAACAAAGTATACTAAAAATGGTGCAACCAAAACAACTATCGGTCTATTATACTCTAATTTTAATATCTGTTTTATCCCACTAGAAACAAAATATACCCAAATCAACATACAAGCAGTAAATACCGGAATCCAGAATATAAAAAAATACCCATCTAGCCGTTCAATAAAAGTATCCGGTATTTCCACACTGCGATAGGCTATTATTGTTGGGACCAGATTATGTGCGGTGTCCGCCGAGCCAAGAATCCCCTGCACAATAAGAGTTATCAATGTATATACCCCTGTTAGAACCGCAATGCAGGCCAAACCCCATTTTAAAACCTGATTTTTCATCGAAATGAATGGATAAAAAAATCCGACCGCAAATTCTGGCCCAACATAAGCGTACCAACTAGGTATAGCCCCTTTTAAAACAGGTATAAATCCTTGAGCCAAAAATGGCAAATAATTTATCGTCTTAATAGACAACAGCCCCAGTAAAACTATCATCAAAAATAACATATGAAACGACATAAAAATAATCTGTTGCATGCGGATAATTGGGAATAAACCATATTGCGTCGCATAAATAAAAAAAACCATCAACACAACAATAACCGCGAAATTGGGAGTTAGATCAAGCAGATATATTTTTAAAGCAACTACGAACGATCTTATTGAAACAATTGGAACAGTCGCAAGAAGAACAACCAAAAAAACATTTACAACTTCCCCCAGCACCGGCCCCAATATTATACGATGGTATTCAATACAGGTGTTTTGCGGAAAATATGAAGCTAATTTTGTCGCCGTCCAGAAGGTAAATAGAAAAATCACCCCACCAACAACTACCGTCAGCCACATGTCTTCTTTAGCTGCATCCGCTACTGCGCCAGGCAAGGTAGTCATAGAAACACCGAAAGCAGAAATAAAACAGATAATAAAAAATTGAAGCATTGAAACGCGTGGAAATGAAATCACAGCGCAGCTTCCCTTCTAGCATTTACTTTTCCTGTCGTTTAGCATCCTCCGGCGTTAAATATTGAGGCCGCTCGTCCATAAAAGAAGGTGGTGCAACCACAAACGTATCCTTAATATCACTAAGCTGCTGAGAATTTTTCTGGATCATCGGCGTCAAATACGGTACACCAAAACTTTCTAGCATGCTAAGATGCGCAATCATAACCAAAAATCCCATCATCACGCCAAACATACCTAACGTAGCACCGAGAAGCATCAATGGTATCCGGAATAATCTTACAATCAGATTTAGCCGGTAATTAGCAATATTAAATGAGGCAATGGCGGTAAAAGCAATTACTATGACCATCGGCGCACTAACCAGTCCAGCACGCACGGTTGCTTCACCAACAACCAATCCGCCTACAATACTAACAGCCGGTCCGATGGTTTTGGGCAGCCTTACCCCGGCTTCCTGCAGTATTTCCAGCAAAATTATCATCACCAGCGCTTCAATAAAAGCTGGAAAAGGAATACCCAAACGGGTATTTGCAACCGTAACAGTTAATAGCATCGGAAGCAACCCGGGATTAAATGTAGTGATAGCCACAAATATAGCCGGAGTTGCCATCGCAAAAACAGCTGACACATAGCGGCTTAACCTGATTATTGATGCAACAACCCACTTTTCATTGTAATCATCACTGGTTTGAAAAAAATCTGACAGCGTTGCCGGCGCCAAAAGAATAAATGGTATTCCATCCATCATTATCGCCACTTTTCCTTCAACTAATCCGGCAACAACTTTGTCCGGGCGTTCAGTTGCCAGCAAGGTAGGAAATGGTGAATATGGATGATCTTCCATCAGTCCCTGAATCACCCCAATTCCGTTCGGCACATCGATCTTAATTTTTCTTAATCTCTGTTCAACCTCATACGCCAACCGAGGATGGGCAATACCGCGAAAATATACTACGGCAAAATCGGTTTCGCTTCTGACGCCGATTGTAACTTTTTTAGTTATTAAATTAGGATTCTTAAGCCGCCGCCGCAGCAGTGTAATATTGGTTTGAATACTCTCAACAAACCCATCACGAGATCCACGAATATTAGTTTCAGTCTCAGGTTCGGAAATTGCCCTCGCTTCCATCTTACGGCTTTCAATCACTATTATCCCAGTCACGCCATCAATTAACAGCAAAGTATCACCGGCAAGCACACGCTTTACCGCCTCTCCCATCACATCTTCCATACTAAGCGAAGCCACAGCAAGCAAAGCATTTTTTAAATATCCAAACACTTCATTATCCGGTTTATCCCCCTGTCCTGTTGCAGACGGCAACAGGAGTTTTCCAATAATCTGCCTGTTTATTAGCTCCTGATTTGACATTCCCTCAATAAACACAACCGCCGCTTGGCGATTTAAAGCAGCAATAATAAATTCACGAAAATGGAAATCATAGCTATCCGACAAAATTTCTTGCAAATGCTTCAGATTACTAGCCAAACTCGCCTCAAGCTGATAAGTTTCGGGATAGACGTATTGCTCGCTAAGCGAGCGCGCCACTACTTCAGCCTCATCTTCAACATCCCGGACATGAGTAATTAACGATTTAAAATTTTTTAGCTTTGCGGCAATATTCTCAACCGTTGGTGAATTTTCTTTGTTGTCATCCATTAAAATTAACTCCCGCCAAACTAATTCTTTTATATTTTGTCGATTGACGAAGAATATTATTCGGATATTAAACTTGCTGTTATAACGCCCCACCAAAACATAAAGCTTCGCGAGTTAAAATTCCTCGCGAAGCTTTATGTTTTGGCCCACTATTTCAGCGTCTTTTTTACTATCTCAAGCATCTCTTCTTTATTACCTACCAAACTATGCCGTATTGCCTTACGTTCAAGCCCTGCTAATGCAAGTGGCACCTGCCAGCCAGTTACTGCCGAAAGCTCCCTGAGCACTGCGAAGTCATTCTTGCCGCCCGCAGCCTCAGGCCCAGCAATAGCCGTTAAAACACTGGCACTAAATTTAAACGGACTTGCAGTAGATACCACAACAGTCGGAGTTGCGTCTCCTGTCGTCTGGCGATAATTTTCATAAACCCGCCACGCAACCGCAGTATGAGGGTCCATTACATACCGATATTCTTTAAATACATTGCTTATAGCGTCAACTGTCGCGGCATCGCTTGCCCAATCCGACCAAAACGTCTCCTGAATAGCCTTAAGGCACTCCTCGTCCACCTGGTAACATCCCCGGTTTGTTAATTCTCGCATCCAGCCAGCTACTTTGGCAGCATCGCCGTCGCTAACAAGATAAAGTAGGCGCTCCAAATTACTGGAAATCAAAATATCCATCGATGGTGACAACGTTTTATAAAAATCGCGTTCCCGATTATAAATGCCGGTACGCAAAAAGTCGGTCAGCACATTATTATTATTCGCAGCACAAATCAATTTATTTACCGGCAACCCCATTAACTTGGCATAATAACCAGCTAAAATATTGCCGAAATTTCCTGTTGGCACCACAAAATTAACCTTTTGCCCCGCCATAATATGGCCGCCTTTTACCAAATCAGCATAGGAACTAAAGTAATAAACAATCTGCGGAAGAAGCCGTCCCCAATTAATAGAATTGGCGGATGACAGTTTGAAACCATTTGCTTCTAAATCAGCCCGATAATCACTGTCGTTAAATATATTTTTTACCCCAGTCTGAGCATCATCAAAATTACCTCTAACTGCTACTACTGCAACATTGCTACCTTCCTGAGTAACCATCTGTAATTCTTGGATAGCGCTCACGCCCTGATATGGATAAAAAACAACAATCTTAGTCTGCGCCACATCGCTAAAGCCTTCAAGCGCCGCCTTGCCGGTGTCACCGGAAGTAGCTACCAAAATGACAATCTCAGCCTTTTCCCCTGTTTTCTTCAAAGCTAGCGATAAAAGCTGTGGCAAAAGCTGTAACGCCATATCCTTAAACGCACTTGTCGGCCCGTGCCATAACTCTAATACACTTATATCGCCAACAAGTTTAACCACCGGAGCAATTGCTTTATCATCAAACTTAACTGCACTGTAAGCTGCTTTAAGACAGGCGTCAATCTCTTCCGCACTATAATCATCCAAAAACAATTTCAAAATTCTGGCCGCCCGCTGATGATAATCAAGTTCCACCAATTCAGTTAAAAAACCGCCGTCCAAGCACGGCAGTTTCTCCGGCACCAACAATCCCCCATCAGGCGCAAGCCCTGTTTTTATTGCCTCTGCTGCCGTAAACCGGCCCTTTCCGCCCCGAGTACTAATATACATAAAGCGCACATCCTTTTATGCTGATTTTATTTTACTATAATTGCCGAAAAATCTCCTGCATAGCTTACCTCGCCTTTTCACCCAGCTAATGATAACAGGCAATAGAACAAGTTTTTCCATCCACCGCTGCCAAAAGATTATCAGGACTAACAATAACCTGGCAACCGCGTATACCGCCGCTAACTGCTATAACAGGCCAAGATAAAGCGCTTTCGTCAAGATATACCTGAAAGCGCTTTTTAGTACCAATCGGTGATACACCGCCGCGAATATAACCAGTCAGCGGCTGTACCTCCTTGAGCGCAACCAGCTCAGTCCTTTTATTGCCACTTATCATAGCAACAGCCTTAAGATCAAGCTCTGCCGCTCCTGGTACACAGGCCAAAAATACCCCTGTTTTATCCCCGCGTACCACCAATGTTTTAAATACCTGCGCTAGTGGCATTCCCACTTTAGATGCAACATTCTCGGCACTTAAGTCATTTTCATCAACCTCATAACTTTTTAGTTCATAGTCGAAGCCTAACCCCGCCAAAATGCGAGCAACATTTGTTTTCATCTTGACAACCTCATTTTATTACACTCAATCCCTACTCCAGTATCACCATAACCAACTTCAGCCGCATGACAAACTGAATAGTACTCTTATGTAAAATCCCGTCAATATATACCATTATTTTTCACAGTATATAGTGCTTTTTCGGCTTTGTCAACTAGTCTGTCTGACACGAAAAGACTTGGCTTACGCCCTTTTTATCTTAGGCATAAGCCAAGTTCAAATCCCAAAATCTAAGTCTTCAACAAAAGTAACTATAAATTTTGCTATCGCAAAAAAACTCAAAACAATTAACTAAAAATCCAACATCATCGACTTTACTTTAACATGAGGAACAGCGGAAAGTTTTTCTTCCAACTCAGAAGTAGTTGCTTGGTCACCACAAAGCTGCAATAAAATAAGCCCTGAGTTGCTGCAACTATCCACTGCGGCCTCATGAAGACCAAGTCTCAGCCGAATATGGCATCCATACTTTGTAAGAAGTTCTTGAACCTTTGGAGCTGTGTCAACACGGTTTTCCTGAAGAATAGCCATTATCTTTGAACAATTAGCCATACTCATGTGTTAGATCACCTCACATAAAATTCCTATACTTATATATCTTTCCCCAAAAGTTCTTTAATCTAATCAATAACACAACAAAAAAGGAGCCGCTTTTAAATTAGCGCTCCCCTTAAGTAAATTTATTTTAGTTGCGGCATGAACTCAATAAGTCGCTCCACCGCCTGCATTAAATTAAAATAATTGCTTGGATTTAAAGACTGCGGTCCGTCGGACAGAGCTTCGGCAGGATTAGGATGAACCTCTACCATCAGTCCATCAGCTCCGGCTGCCAATGCCGCCAGAGACATTGATTTAACCAGCTTCCATCTGCCAGTGCCATGGCTTGGATCAACAATAATCGGCAAATGGCTTAGCTCCTTTATCGCCCCAACCGCGCTCAAATCCAAAGTATTGCGGGTATATTCCTCATAAGTGCGAATTCCGCGTTCACACATAATAACATCATAATTTCCCTCATTAAGAATATACTCGGCAGCATGTAGCCACTCACTAATAGTCGCAGCAATACCACGCTTCAAGAGCACTGGCTTTCCAGCCCGTCCCACCGCCTTTAGGAGCTGGAAATTTTGCATATTGCGAGCTCCAATCTGAAGTATATCAGCATATTCGGCAACCGCATCCACCGAAGTTACTTCTGTCACCTCAGTCACGATCTTAAGACCAGTTGCCTCGCGAGCCTCGGCCAGATACTCCAACCCCTTAAGCTCAAGCCCCTGAAAGGAGTAAGGCGAGGTTCTTGGTTTATAGGCCCCGCCGCGAAGCATTTGAGCGCCACCCTCCTTAACAAGCATCGCCGCTTCCATTAACTGTTCTCGGCTTTCTACTGCACACGGCCCAGCCATAACCACAACATTGCCGCCACCAATCTTAACGCCGTCGACATCTACCACTGTAGAATCAGGCCGGAATTTGCGACTGGCCAATTTATAACTTTCAGTAATCGGAATTACCCTCTCCACTCCGTCCAGAGCCTCAACAGGCATAGTAGCTATCATCCGTTTATCGCCAATCAAACCAATAATAACCGGTCCTTGTTCACTTGAGACAAACGTTTTTAGTCCAGCGGCGTGAATGCGATCCACCACCTGCTTAACCTGAGAATCTGTGGCGTTTACATTCATTACGATAACCATGGTAAACCTCCCTATTCAACAGTATTAATTGGGTAAGACCCTAAATTTTTAAACCACAGGCTCTCAGCCTTAACCGCATTCAGTGCGTGAGCAACTTGCTCATCTTCCCAGGAACCTTCGAGATCAAAGAAAAAGACATACAAACCAAAACCACCACGGGAAGGACGCGATTCAATCTTTGTCAAATTGACACCACGTTTAGCAAATTCCCCCAGAATGGAGTACAAAGCACCTGCCTTTTCTCCGTTTATCTGGCAAACTATCGAGGTTTTACTCTTAACTCCGGCTGCACTAACAGGTTCTTTCGACAACACCAAAAACCGCGTGGCGTTATTAGAATTATCCTGGATATCTTGATCCAAAACATCCAGACCATATATTTCCGCTGATCGCAAACTGCCAATTGCCGCATAGTTTTTCGCTCCGCTGGCAACCTTGTAAGCCGCAGCTGCAGTACTCTCTACTTCCACACGGTCGGTACCAGGATAATGTTTATCAAGATAATGACGACACTGGGCTAATGCCTGAGCATGAGAACAAATTACGTTTATATGCTTAGTACCTGGTTTTACAATTAAGTTATGCCGAATCGGTTTAACCATTTCCTTAATAACAAACAAATTCGCTTCATGAGCCAACGTATCCAGGGTTACATTAACTGATCCTTCAAGGGAATTCTCCACCGGTACAATGCCTTCTGCTACTTCGCCTGAATCTACAGCCATAATAACTGAGCTAATGCTGGGATAAGGCGTAAAGCATCCTTCAACTCCACGATAAAAGCTAAGCGCAATTTCTTCGCTGAAAGTACCTCTCGGCCCTAGATAACCGACCTTTTTTTGAGCAGTTTTACACTCTGTCATTAATCATTCCTCCGTTTACAATAAAAAAATAAAACCCTCATCCCCTAAAGGACGAGAGCTGTTCTCGCGGTACCACCTTTGTTACCTGCCCTAACAGTAGCAGGTCACTATTATGAAGTACGGGCTTCGTGCCGATACTCCCCTCCTTTTAACGGCAAAGGCAACCGTCATTACCTACCACCAACTTAAGGCTTCAGCATGCTACTCCAAAGAGAACTTCGGCATATCCCTTGTACCAGGCTCTCACCATCCCCGGCTCTCTGCACCTAAAGATTATGCTTACTTTTCTTTATCATCGTATTTTGAACTGTTTATTTATTGATAGAATTATACCACGCTGCCACAGTTAGCGCAATACTTTCCAGAAAAATTATTGGTTATTAGTATCCGGTATGGCAATAACAGGCCAATTGACCGGATCAAGCCAAGCAATTAATTTAACAAGATCCTCTTCCGCCATAGCAATACATCCTCTAGTAGGCACACCGGAAGCTCGCCAAAGGTGGATAAAAATAGCGCTGCCCTTGCCACTAACAACTGGTGCGGTATTATATTCCACTACAACGCCATAGCGATATAACCCGTCAGCTCTAAGCATCGACTCATAAGATGCTGCTTTTGGCCGCCCGTGTACCCAATGATTATACTCCGGCGAAGCTGGATCATCAACCCAAAAGTCATCTTCTGATGTTTGACGATACGGCATATCAATTGCCACAATCGGCCTACTGCCAAACACCATTCCCAGCGGATATACCCCCGTCGGTGTACAGCCGTCCCCCTCTTTTTTTCTTTCAGGCGACACCAAACCATTCCTTCCGATAGTAGCTGGTATCGGCCCATAGACAGTTCGCCAACTTTCCTGTTTGAATTCCCATAAAGAAACCTCTGCCAAATAACTTCCCGCCTCAGCCTTTACCAGCACTGCCTGAGTTATCTTTAAATCTACCGCCCTAACCATCTCTGGAAAAGTATTGTTCATGTCATCATCTCCAAGTGCATTTTCAAACAATCACACATCAAGACGTTGCCGCACGGCCCCCGGCCCATCCTGGGCTATCGCAACCTTGGCCTCCCCGAAAGTTTTCATATCGTTTAACATGCCCAGACTGGCGTCAATCATCGATATCCCCAAAGCTGCTCCCGTTCCTTCGCCCAACTGCAAATTAAGGTGTAGATAAGCTGGTATTCCAATAAGCTCCAGCGCCACGGAATGAGCTGGCTCACAGGAAAGATGGGACCCAACAAGATAATCCTTTACCTCCGGGGCCAATTTAACAGCTATAAGTGCCGCTGCTGCTGTAACTACACCGTCAATTACCACCACCGCCCGTCCGGCAGCGGCCGCTAAAATCACACCAACCAATCCGGCTATTTCCAACCCGCCTAATTTCGCCAACACCGCTAATGGATCACCAATATCAGGCTGATTTACCGCCAGTGCCTGTTCGATAACTTGGACCTTGTGTTTAAAACTGGCACTGGACATGTCATTATCTTTTCCAGCGAGCTTAACTATCGGCAAAGCCGCATAACAAGCGACAACCGCTGCAGCGGACGTCGTATTTGCAGTACCAAATTCGCCTAAACCAATTATCTGTATTCCCTTTGCCAGTTCATCACGGGCCACACAAATGCCTCTTTCAATAGCCCTGAGAGTCTCTTCGCGAGTCATCGCCGGCCCCTTGATAATGTTGGCTGAACCATAGCGGACTTTTTCCCGCCGTAATGTCGGTAAATCTGGCAAATCGGAAGCTATGCCGACATCCACCAGTACCAACTGAACATCAATATAATTAGCAAAACTATTAATCACGGCTTGACCATGACAGCAATTAACAACCCGCCGCCAAGTAACTTCTGACGAAAAAGCTCCGACACCTTCCTCCGCTACCCCATGATCGGCGGCCATAAGAATAATGCTTCGCTTAATATTTCTCGGCTTGTCCTTCCTAGTGACACCAGCCACTTTTCGGGCCAAATATTCTAAACCATTCAAACTACCTAACGGTTTAGTTAAATTGTCAAGCCGCAACTGACACAAATCCATCGCCGCTTCGTCCAGTGGTTCGATTGCTGCTAACAAATCTACTAGCATCCATCCACCTCCATACTGATTTACCATGCTACTTTTTATAGCACTTTTGACTCTGAGCACTTCACCATATCATCGTTCATTTTGATTGAAATATCTAATAAATGCATAGCGAGCGAAGCACCAGCCCCTTCACCAAGTCGCAACCCCATATCAATATACGCCTCAAGTCCAAGAACACGGAGCATTTTTGCATGTGCTGGCTCCGCGGAGAGATGCGATGCCAACATAAAGCCCTTACAAAGTGGACTTAAAGAATTAGCAATAAGCCCCGCCGCAGTAGCGTTGAAGCCATCAATGACCACAATACAGCGTTTAGCTGCCGCAGCTAAAATAACGCCAGCCAAAGCGCCGAGCTCAAATCCGCCAACCTTGGCGAGAATATCAATACCATCTTCCGGGTCAGGGTTATTTATCGCTAATGCCTGGCGAACAGCAGCAATCTTTACCCGCATACGCCTATCAGATATTCCGGTACCCCGACCAGTAGCTTCTTTTGGAGTTAATCCCTCAAAGGCTGCTGTAATTGCAGCGCTGGACGTTGTATTTCCGATCCCCATTTCTCCTAGGCTAAAACAGCGATACCCTCGTTCCACTAATTCATCAACAACTGTAATTCCTGTTTCTATAGCACTAATGGCCTCCGTGCGAGTCATCGCTGGTCCTTCGGTAAAATTCTTCGTCCCCCAAGCAATCTTATGATGCAACAAACCTGGTACATCAGACATATCGCCAGCAATTCCCATATCAATCACAACCATGTCGGCTTTCGAAAACTTAGCCATAGCATTGGCTCCGGCTCCTTTAGACACGAGATAATTGCGAGTCATCTGCATCGTTGTTTCAACAGGATAAGCGCTAATGCCAAGTTTAGCCACACCATGATCGGCGCAAGCCAATACCATGCATTTTCGCGGAATACTTGGTCGTTCATCACCAATAATACCGGCATACTGTACAACCATGTCTTCCAGCCGTCCTAAGCTCCCCTGGAGCTTCGACAGATTGTCAAACCTCTTTTCCACCACTTGCATAACCGCCGCATCAAGTGGTGCTATTTCCGACAAGGTTTCTGCCAACAACGCCCTAATCCCTCCTGCACAAAATGAAAAGGCCTTTTTGATGAGCACCACCAAAAAAGCCCTAGTCTTCCAGGCATTACTCGCCTTATAATCATTTTACCTCATTATACCAGTCGACTATTTGGATCGTCAACCCATACGCACACCTCAGCAAACCACTGCGTAATATATTATGACTACAGTTCTAAAAATTTTAAAAGGGGGATAGCAATGAATATTCGAAATTTTGGGTGCGGATGGGGTTTTGGTAGTGGCTTTATTATATTTATTATTATCATCATCATACTTCTATTGTTTTTTACATTTGAAGAAGAATCCGGCACAATATGACAAATCCAATATAATAATTCAAATGCCAACTTTATTAGCCGGGTTTGTCCCGGTTCTTTTGTTTTACCGATACATAAAAGACCTACTGATCAGCAACCAAAAAAAGAAACGGCAACTCAAAGGCTACCGATTCTTTCAAAGTTTAAGTTATAACATTCCAGACATATTACATTTCACCATAAAAACCATCACACCTATACCATTTCATGATGTGGCATGCCGCATCGAGGACAATAATCATGGTGATGATGTTTATACTCGTGACCGCAGTAAGAACATACCCTTACAACATGATAGCAACAATCTTCATAAATCTTATATTTTATTTCACCAACGCATCTTCTCATGCACTTAGGCTTGCAGTAATGGCCGCAACCTTCATATCGATCCATTATTCAAATACCTCCTTTCTACTATACGATATGCACAATGGCGACAACATGTTATGTTTTGCATTACTTTTTTGATTATTTGCTTCTTAGTTAGAGATAGGTGTAAACAGTAACACTATTTACCGATTATTCATACTGTATAGTAAGCTAAATTCAATCCCAGAAGGAGGTAATATTAGATGAGTATTTTTCGGGAACTTTGTAATTGTGCTCTAATTAGGGAATTAGGGCGTGAACTTAACACTGATGTTCTTTTATTTGGGTTCGACGGCTTTACTTATTTTGGTACCTTACAGGCAATCGACGATTCACGAATTGCCATTCTTTCACCAGCAGTTGAAGCTGAAACCAGCAATGTTGAAATTCTTTCGCCAGGCGGAGAACTTGTCGAAGTAAAATTTGCCCGCGTAGATCTATGGCAGATAGTTGCAAAGGGTACAGGAATAGTAACTGACCCTATCGATCCTCCGCGGCCGCCAGGTCCAGCCGTTGTCCTCCAGGAAGCATCATTAGGAACTACCGAGCGACAGGAAAGTTGCGATTTAATTCGCTGGCTCGCCCGTCAAGTAGGTGATGACGTTGCAATAACTACTCTCGGTGGGTTCCTCTTTGAAGGAACTCTCAGCGAACTTGATGACTGCTTAGCGATTCTGTCGGTAGACGACATTTTTGTCCCTGGTACCAGTTCCAGCATTTCAAGTAACAATCTGAGATCGGTAGTAATCAATCTTAACGCCATTACGTCAGTGTCCGGGGCCACGAGCTAACAATCCATCTTATGTAAAAGGACCCGGTTCAATAACTACCGGGTCTTTGTTAATTACAAAATTGAGGAGGTTAAAACCATGCTTATAGCCGTAGAACATCTTGGCGAAGTCGGGGTAGGAATAACTACACCGCATTTTTTTCGTGCTGACGATGACAATACTTATGTAGTTAAACTGCAAAACAATCGGCTTGGTCCCAAAGTTTTAGTAAGCGAGTTTCTAGCAGCGAGAATTGGAAAAATTATGAGACTATGCTTTCCTCCTAGCAGCTTAATTTTAATACCCAAGGAATTATTAGAGAAAAATCAACAATTGGCCATTACCGGTGTGCAACCAGGATTACATTTCGCATCACAATATTTGAACAATGCCGAATATCTTGATAAAAACAATTTATCCAAGGCAACTAATATAAAAGAAATGGCAGGAATAATGCTATTCGACCATATGTTCCATAACCTAGACCGTTCCGGCAACAAAAAAAACCTTTTGCTGTGCCGCGAAGAAGATGCGTTCAAAATATATGCAATTGATAACTCGCATTTATTTAAAGCTGGGCGCTGGACAGTTAAGTCCCTTGAAAAATTGGCAAACAATAAAAAAATTTATTATCGGCGTAATTTCGGGCTATTACTCAAAGACTGTCTTACCCCCGATGACTTTCTATCATATCTTGAAAACTTAAAAAAGCTTACCGATAGCGAGATTACCAACATAATTAACGATATCCCTGCTGAATGGTTAACAGATGAAACCGAACGGCAGGCATTGGCTCAGCACATCAAAATTCGGCGAGACGTTGTCACGCAGCTCTGGCAAAAACTGTGCAACAACATCCCGCGAAAACGCGGCGGACGAAAACCAATTAATAGCAAAGTAATTCGCTTGACTAATCACAACAATAATTTAACCAGCACTCCGCTCAAGTAAATTAGCATACCTCCTGGATATAAGTAAACCTCGGCCTCCGCTTAGTTAACGGCGGCCGAGGTTTACTTATGTATTCGCCCTATACCAATTAATAGTCTGAGCCAACCCAACCTCTAGCGGCGTTGTTGCTATAAACCCAAACAACTGATTGGCTTTACTTATATCAAGAGCACGTCGTGGCTGACCGTTAGGTTTGTCTTTATCCCATAAAACCAAACCTTCAAAACCAGTCAGTTCTTTAATTTTTTTAACCAACTCTTTGATTGTCACTTCCTGTCCAGTCCCCAAATTAACTGGCAAACATCCGTTATATTGTTCTGTGGCCAACACAATTCCTGTTGCAGCATCAGTAACATATAAAAACTCACGGCTAGCCGATCCATCACCCCAAACCGCTATTTCTCTAAGGCCAGAACGTTTTGCCTCCAAACATTTTCTAATAAGGGCTGGAATCACATGTGAAGTAGACAAATCAAAATTGTCACCAGGACCATATAAATTAACCGGCATTAAAAATATAGCATTAAACCCGTACTGATCACGATAAGCTTGGCTTTGCACAAGCATCATTTTCTTGGCCAATCCGTACGGAGCGTTAGTTTCTTCTGGATAGCCGTCCCAAAGACTTTCTTCTTTAAATGGCACTGGACAGTGTTTAGGATAAGAACAAACTGTTCCGATAGCTACAAACTTCTCAATACCATAAAGTCTACCGTACTCAATAAGCTGAGTCCCCATCATAAGATTATCATAGAAATACTTGCCCGGATTTTCTCGATTGGCCCCAATACCACCAACCACTGCCGCCAGATGAATAACTATATCCGGTCGGAACGTCTCATACATTCTGATAATACTCTGTTCTTTAGTTAAATCATAGTCGACGCTTCGAGGAACAAAAAGTTCTGTGCACCCGCGCTCTTTAAGGGTTGCCACCACCTTTGATCCAAGAAACCCCGCCCCTCCAGTAACAACAATCCGGCGCTGCCGATAAAAATCCACATCAATCCCTCCTGCCCTTTTATTCAGCATGATTGTGGATACTAAACCCCTTGCTAAGACACAATAAGTCTTTTTCGGTCCGTTTTATATCCTCTTCAACCATCATCCGAACAAGTTCGGCAAAGGACACCGACGGCTGCCAACCCAGCTTATCGGCAGCCTTACTCGAATCAGCTACCAATAGATCCACCTCTGTTGGTCGGAAAAAACGGCGGTCTATTTTAACAAGCACTTTACCAGTAGCCATATCTATACCTTGTTCATCAAGACCCTCGCCCTGCCATTCAATATCAATGCCAACTCTTTGGTAAGCCAACTCCACAAACTCCCTCACCGAGTGAGTCTCGCCTGTACCAATTACATAATCATCCGGCACAGGCTGCTGTAACATCAGCCACATAGCCCGCACATAATCTCCGGCGTACCCCCAGTCGCGTTTGGCATTCAAATTACCCAAATACAAAGTATCTTGCAAACCCATTTTAGTCCGTGCGGCACTGCGGGAAATCTTTCGGGTGACAAAAGTCTCGCCCCGCAAAGGTGACTCATGGTTAAATAAAACGCCGTTACAAGCAAAAAAATCATAAGCTTCACGATAATTTACCGTTATCCAATACGCATAAAGTTTTGCAACACCATAAGGGCTGCGAGGATAAAAAGGAGTTGTTTCCCGTTGAGGTATCTCCTGTACCTTTCCAAATAATTCACTAGTAGACGCCTGATAAAATCTTGTACTTTTCTCCATTCCCAATAGCCTGACAGCTTCCAACAATCTAAGCGTTCCAATAGCATCAGTATTAGCAGTATATTCAGGAGACTCAAACGAAATCTTGACATGAGATTGAGCCGCTAAATTATATATTTCATCAGGCTCAGCAATTTGTAAAATACGCCCTAAATTGGCCCCATCCGTCAAATCCCCGAAGTGAAGAAAAAACCGGCCTTCCAACTGATTAACACGTTGATACAACTCATCAATACGCTCGGAATTTGGCACCGATGTTTTGCGCATAATTCCATGCACCTGATAACCATGCCGTAACAAATAATCAGCTAAGTAAGCACCATCCTGGCCAGTTATGCCGGTTATTAAAGCCTTTTTCACACTGTTCCTCCTTTGCCTCTTGTCAATCCATTACCGTATGTTATTCAGTCATTAATAGCGATGTTACACCAGTAAAGGTTGCCAGTAAGAAAAGACCTCAGTTCACAGGCTTACACCTTGAACTGAGGTCTTTCAACGTTATGTATTTTTTCAGACTTCCTGGCATGTATCCAATCACACCAATTATTCAGGAAGCCAAAACTCTCGCCCAAACCTTTGCAGATCTTTTTCCAGCGCCCGCCGAACTGCATTAGACTGCTTAACAAAGCCAACCAACGCCTGATGTTCGCCACTCTCGGTTATCACCGAATCATACAGATTAGTTCCATTATTGACATCTGCTACAATCATATACAACGGTACAGTTGCCGTCCAACGCTTAAGTAATATCAGCGCATTTGGAAAATCCAGCTGCTGCTCAGTGACAACAAATAGTACTTCCGCTCGAACACTGTAATCCACCATCATAGCACGAAAAGCTGCCAGAAGCGCAGACGAGTCCGCCGTCGAATAATCTTCCACCCCCTCCATCCTCAACTTATCTAACAGATTTTGTCCGGACAGTACAATATACCTATCAGCAGGAAATTTAGCAGCCAAGGCTTCATTGACCATTTCAGCCGTATACTGGCCACCCCGTAATCCAGAATTGTTAATAGCCGGCAAAACGGCAACTACTGCTTTCGCACCATACTGGTGGGCATTAGCAAGTGGTGGCGCAATAGTCATAAAAGAAACGAATGTGAAAATAAACCACCAAACAATAAATACTATTTTGCGCATTGTTAAACTTCACTCCTTGGGAAATTATAAGAAACTCAGTAAAATAAGTGCTATATGCCTAAAAAATAGGCTACATATATATTATTTTGCTTTTCAGCCGAAAATACCTTTTATATTCTCTTCTTTTATAACCCTTAAGTTAAGAAAAACCTTTTAACTCTACCTTCTAACCTAAATAACCATGGCAGTTTTTCTCCTGACTAGAGGAATAACCTCCCAAAAAACGAATATTATAAAAGTTAACCTTGGTAAACCATACATACTTAAACATTATTCCAACATTCACGGCTACGCCGCCACAGAGGTGACATTGACAATGATTAGAATTGCTTTGAGCCAACTAGAGGTCATACCCGGACGTCCGGATCTAAATACTGCCACCATGATGGCCTTGATTGAAAAGGCCCGCAGTCAGCAGGCTCATATTATTATTTTTCCTGAAATGGCTATCCCAGGCTATCTGCTTGGCGACACGTGGGAGCAAAGGGCATACTTGCGCGAATGTGAAGAATTCGGACGCCAAGTAATTGCCGCCTCCACCGGACTGAGCGTGATCTTCGGCAATGTTGGGGTTGACTGGGAAAAACGCGGTAACGACGGACGCGTTCGAAAGTATAACGCCCTGTTCACCGCCCAAAATGGCCGGTTATGCAGCACCGACAAATCCCCATATCCGTTTTGCATCAAGACTTTGCACCCTAACTACCGGGAATTTGACGACACGCGGCATTTCTACAGCCTGCGTAAGCTGGCTCAAGATATGGGCAAATCCATCGGTGAACTATTACAGCCAATTAATATAACAATCGATGGGAAACTATTTAAAATTGGCGGTATTCTTTGCGAAGACGGTTGGAGCGACGATTACTCATTTGACCCTCTAGCGGCACTTCATGCAAAAGGTCCGCTAGATCTCGTGGTTAATATTTCCAGTTCCCCTTTTACCTTAGGTAAAAATAATAAACGCAACCGGGTCTTTTCTAAGCAAGCCAGAGTAACTGGAGTTCCATTAGCCTATGTAAATAATGTTGGTCTGCAAAATAACGGCAAAACTGTCTACACCTTTGACGGCTCCAGCTCCCTTTATGACGCTCAGGGAAATATCGTGGCCCAGTGTCCGTCATTCCAGCCTGATCTAAAAATTGTTGATATTGGCTCTAATGCCAATGCTTCCACGGCTGTCATAATTCCAGAAACCCAGGAAATAGGCAGTATTTACCAAGCATTGACTTATGGCGTTAACAATTTTATGCAACAAATCGGCATGAAAAAGGTGGTCATCGGCGTTTCTGGCGGCATCGATTCAGCAGTAAACGCTGCTCTGTTTACCTGCGCCGTAGGTCCGGAAAATATTCTCTTAGCCAATATGCCCAGTATCTATAACTCCCAAACAACAAAAGGACTGTCCGAGAAGCTAGCATCCAACCTAGGCTGCCAGTATACCATAATACCCATTCAAGAAACGGTAAATCATACTGTAAGCCAAATTACCACCTCTCCGATTATCGATCTTAAAACAGGACAAGAGTCAAAACTAGCCGTCTCATCATTCATGACTGAAAACATTCAAGCCCGTGACCGATCTGGCCGTATACTGGCCGGACTGTCCGCTGCCTTTGGCGGCGGCTTTACTTGTAACGCCAATAAAACTGAACTTACAGTCGGCTATTCAACACTGTATGGCGACCAAGCAGGCTTTATCGCCGCCATTGGAGACCTTTGGAAACACCAGGTTTATGCCTTAGGCCAGTATCTAAATGCCCATATTTTTCAAAGCGAAGTCATTCCACAAGGCATCTTTGATATAGTGCCCAGCGCCGAGCTTTCCTCAGAGCAAGCGGTGGACGAAGGCAAAGGCGACCCTCTTATATATCCTTACCATGACTATCTTTTCCGGTCCTTTATGGAGTGGTGGAATCGTGCTACACCGGAAGATATACTAACATGGTACGCTGCCGATGAACTTGATAAACAGCTGGGATGTAAAATTGGACTGACCAAGCAAATTTTTGCGACCCCCGAAGATTTTATTCGTGATCTTGAACGATGGTGGAAACTATACACCGGAATGGGGGTTGCTAAACGTATCCAAGCCCCGCCAATATTGGCGATCAGCCGCCGCGCCTACGGTTTTGATCATCGTGAAGCCCAAAACCCTCCATACTTCACCAGCGCCTACCGCAAACTAAAAAGCAAGTTGCTTTCCGGTAGATAACCCTATTACAAGGAGGCTTTCAATTATGTTTTTTGACAATGCAGAAGGTATGGTTTTTCGCCCGCCTAGCGAAGCTAACAGTCTGATTCTACGAGTTACAATCGGCTGCTCACACAATACCTGCACCTTTTGCGGTATGTACCATAACACTGCGTTTCGGATAAGACCGGATGCTGAAATCACCGGGCTCATCCATAAAACAGCCAGATTATATCCTGATCAACGACGGGTTTTTCTCGCTGACGGCAACGCATTAGTACTGCCAACCAACCGGCTGCTCGAAATAATGCGTCAGCTTCACGAAGCCTTTCCTAAATTAGCACGCATCACTTGCTATGGCGGTCCTCATGACATCCTTCGCAAAACGCCGGAAGAGCTTGAGACCTTACATAAGGCCGGACTGCAAATAATTTACCTAGGAATCGAAAGCGGTGACGATATTGTCTTAACCAATGTCCATAAAGGAGTAACCGCTGCTGAAATGACCGCCGCCGGTCAGAAAGTTTTAGCTGCTGGCATCAAACTATCTGCCATGGTTATTCTCGGACTTGGCGGCAAAACCCGAACCGCTGAGCACGCCCTAAATACCGCCAAAATCGTAAATGCTATCAATCCTACCATGCTTGGTGCACTAACTTTGATGCTGCACCAAGGGACAGCACTAAGAGATAGCGCCGAGCGTGGCGAATTTTTTCCCTTATCCCCTTACGAAATACTGCAAGAAATAAAAATGCTGGTTGAAAACATCGACGTTACCCATCCATGTCTCTTCCGCAGCACTCATGTATCTAACTTCTTGCCGCTAGCAGGAACGCTGCCGAAAGACAAAGCCAGGCTTCTGGACGACATAGACAAAGTTCTCTTGATATTCCAGAATCAGACAGATCCAACCTATAATGCTAGAAACCAATATTAAAAGCCGCCCAATTTGGGCGGCTTTCATTTTTTATTTGCTTTTTCAGTGCCGGATATAACGCAGTAATAACCAGACTAAACTTGCAACAACAACAACAAAAATAGCCAATGGTAAAAAAACTAATACTACGATGGTAAAAATCCCCGCAATAAGTAATTTCGTAGACCACTTCATCCGCCCTGAACCAAAGGTCATTTGGCGAATATGAATCCGCTGGTTCGCCCCACGCTCCTGGTACTCGTAATAGCTGCCAGCAGATTGACTTTCTGCATTAGACTCCACAGTAATTCCCTGGAAATTTTCTCGCTCCTCAGGTGGTAGTATCGTTACCTCATTCGGTAATTCGCGGCACTCACATTTTTCATCCAGACCTAAATCCTTACCACAGCTTGCGCAACGCAATATACTACCCCCCTTTACGGCGTAAACAACGAATAAATCAAGCCTTCTGCGCTTAAATATCGCGGATCATACTTCGCGAGTTCCAGAGACTTAAATATTTTGTCCCTGTTAGCATACACGCTGCTTGTAGAAACATCCAAATCCGCCGCCAGTTGTTCCACCGAAATACCTTGCGGCGAATTAATCTGGGCAAAACTATATATAACAGCCGCCGCCCAAGCTCCGGCTTTCCGTACCGTCACAACAGTTACCTGACAATAATCATACCATAGCCGCATTGCCAAATCTTGATCATGCTTAGAAAATCCATACTCTGGCATAATCTTGACAAACAATTTAGTAACCGCTTCGTTAGGTTCACGATTTTGAGCAATAATCGGAAAAGTACGCTCCATCTGGTCAAAAGGTGTAACATTCACTTTAGCCATATTCAATAAAATATCCACTGTGTGGCGGAAAGCCAGCGCATGACGGTTAAAGAACTCTTTCCAGGTCGCTCCCGGTTGTTGAATATCAAAAATCGCTTTTTGTCTTTGCGCTTCTTCCTTAATGCGACGACAAAGATTAGGACTTAGCTTAATACTAGTAATACAATTTACCAACACTGTATCTCGTGAAAAAATATGGCCGAAAAAAAGCATCTGCTTCATTCCCTTATAATCAAACTCAGGATGGGGCAAGCGGAATATTTCTTCCGTAAACAGATTTACGCATTCAATCCACTCCGGATTTATTACCCGGCTCACAGTAAACACAGTAAATTCAGTATTCAAGAGATCCGCTATAACTTCACGTTCCTCAGCACTAAGTTCTTTTCTACATGTCACAGCAAATTGCTTCATCGGAGTTTCATCATTAGCCAAGAGACGGTAATCAAATAAAAAATAATCCCAAAACTCTTGCCAGAACATGCTAAATTCGTCCGGTTCCGGCTCCGGAATGGGATTAAGCGGTCCCGCAAACAAAAATAACGCCCGCTGAAAATCGTCATTAAACTCTTTTTTTTGAAAAAAACTCCCTAGTTTCAACATCAAACCTTCGACAATCTCGCCCACCACACCGGCAAATTCCTCTGATAAAACAGATGAACTGCGCCTTAACATAAAACTGTTATCATCAATAAGCTTTACTTTATTGCCACCAGCAATCTCTTGCGCTGCCTGTTCAAGTTCAGTAGTATCAGCCACAATCTTCTTTAATGCCAAATAACGATAAAACTCAAGCAGCACGTTGAAAAAACTGCGCACCGGTTTCAATGTCGCCTTAAACCCTTTGATATGATCAGCTAGCCATTCGATCACCCTGCTATATTCTTGATAAGAAATTTCTTCTAAACAATCTGCGTTCACATGCTCCAAATAAGCCAAAAACATTTTTAGATAACGCCATACTTCCCTGAGTTCATCATCGCTACTGCCTTGCCAGGCTTTCTGTCGTAAATAACCTTCTACCCAATCACGGCTAATCGCCAATTCTTGAGTTGTTTCCTGTTCATAATAAACACGGACTTCTTCATAAACATTTTTCATCAAAACTAAGAATCTCCTTTAAGTCATGACAACACTCCGAGTTTAATTATAACATTTTTCATCACATGCTACTACCCGTCATCTCCCATTTACTGGTTGCAGAATTCGCAGCAACTTATTAAGCTAATTGTGCAATCATAATATTCGTCATTTATCCCGCCTAGCACGCCTTTATGTTTACCTACAGATATTTACTTCCTTCTCGCACACTTAGCGGCTGCAAAGTATTTTTAGCAATAAACGCTGTAACCCATTCCCTATTGGTCTTCGAATACTCCCGCAAAGCCCAGCCTATAGCCTTATTAATAAAAAACTCTCTGGTAGTACTATTTTTTCGAATAACATCGCCAAGCACTTCAGTATTAGTTTTAGTCTTATACCTGAGCTGAAATATTATTGCTATTCGTACCAGCCATATATTCTCCCCCTCAGCCCACTGCAAAATATGACTAACAATAAGCTCAGGATATTTAGCGCACAGCAACCCGACAAGGTTTTCTGCAATAGAGTCAACACTATCCCACCATGATTTTTGAGTAACAAGCTTAGCCAATTTATCAATATCTCCAGGACCAAGCAATTCTTTTAGCGCCAATAAGTAATCTATCGCCAAATACTGGAACTCACGCTCCGGCAAATCCCACAGCATAAAAATAAACTTCCAGTCAATCGCCACAGACTTTCTAAGCTGCTTGATAAAATCTCGGGCTAAAGCTGTTCTGGCCGGTTTTTGTATTCCCAGAAAAGGAAACTTATTTTTCATGTAGGCCGCCATTTTTTCGCTTAGCTCGGCATTTTTGTTCTGATAAAACACTTCAATCAATTCAGACCGAATGTCCAACCTGACATCAATCCTTCCAGTTCCACCATTTAAGCTTTTCTGGCTCAAGCACCTCATTCGAAGCAAAATAAACCGCACACCGAAAAACATATAAAACACACCGGTCAACACAGCAGCCCTTTAACTCACAGTGCCGATTATACATCTTTTCCGGGTCTTGGTTCTTCAGCGACGCAACTGTTGTATAACCAAGTTCAATCAAATCCCCAGCCATACTCTTGCCAATACCAGGTATTCTCTCTAGCTCGGATTTATTATTTCTTTTAGTTCCCGACTTCATCACACCCGCTTACCTTGCTAACCTTAATTTTGCCGCTCGGTCAGCAATAGATTTTTGGTGTTCATCATCGCTCCAGTCAGGATCTTTTAAAGAAAACCATACTTCACAAGGCATTTTGTTGCAATCACCGCAAGTTGTAAACCCTTTCTCACTGACACATTTAAAAATCGGGCAACAATCGGCGCCAATATACTGCGCCCAATAAACCTTCCCCAAAATAGCGCTGCACCCTGGACACTCAATCGAAAAATGAGGACATTCCTCACAGCAGACTCCGCAGACACTAACCATATTTACAAACCTCCCTAACTAATTTAATGCAGCCTACAAACGCAACGAAATATAAATATCAATTACCTGATCATTCATATCTTCTGAATTATTGTGATATACCTCAAAATCGCAATCGTAGGCCCGTTCCAGATTCAACGACCATATTATCTGCCACAACTCAACTACCGCTTGCTGATAATGCCCTCTAGTGGTAAACATCGCATACTTTCCGGCAGGAATTTTTCTTGCAGCTAATGGTGCATTAACCGTATTAAATGAAGTAACCTCACAGCAAGCCATAAAATTATACGGCATCGTAAAGTCACCCTCGTAGTCAGTGTATAATCCTATCGTCTTACCATCAACCCGCCGTTCAATTTGAGCATAAACACCGCTGAGAAACTGCTGCCAAGTCGCACCTATATCCCCCACTGCCTGCATATTTTGATTGGTGGTCTTCTTGCTCAGGCCCTCGACCATCTTTTCATTAACATGTACAATCTCATACTTCACACTATCACCTCGTGTTTTTTTCAATTATATACCAGGCAATAAGACAACAGTATGTCATATTTAGCTCATAGCTCGTAAACTTGTAGTGCCGCTCTCATTCTGGCAACAATGATTTCTCGAATATGCTCTGGCTCCACCACCTCAACAAAGGCACCAAAAGAGAGTATATAGCCGTAAACCCATTCGTCCTCAGGAAAAACAACCTCAACCGTAAAACTTCCGTCATCATTTTTTACAATAAAAGAATCATCAAAGTCGTCATAAAGTCTATTTAAAACCTTGGCCGAAAACCGCAATTTTAACTCAACAAGCGGTCTAGAGAAGCCCTTCATTTTCTCTTTTTCCGCTTCTGACATTACTCGCGGTAAAAATTTTTCAGCAATCAAGGTCACATTTTTCACCCGGGAAATGCGAAAAATTCGGTAGTCTTGCCGTTGTCGACAATAGCCAATTAAATACCATGAACTGCCTTTAAACAAAAGCTTTTCTGGTTCAACATAACGACTGGTGCGATTACCATTAACATTTATGTATTCAAAATGAATAACCTGCCGTTCAAGCATAGCCTGCTTGATTGTGCCGAACTTGTTCCTTTCGTTGGGCGAACTTCCCCAGTAAGAAAAATCAATTTCAATCCAATCATTATCAGCAGTGTTCTTAAATACGGCACCCAGTTTCTCAATAATACTATCAACTTCCGGATACTGCGTCACCGCCAAAGTTTTAACCGCTAAGAGCAGTCTTTCGCTTTCTGTCGATGAAATTAGCGTTCTATTTAACGCATAGTTTTCCGCTAAATAAATCCCGCCCCTATTGCCCTTATTCATATAAAGCGGCACACCTGCCGAAGAAAGAACGTCAACATCACGATAAATCGTTCTTGTTGACACCTTAAACCGTTCAGCTAGCTCTTTAGCTGTAACCGATCCTTGGTTAAGCAAAATTGTCGTTATCTCAAACAAGCGATTAAGTTTCATTTCATCACCATCTATTGTTATGCTCCACTTTTTCTTGCTTAAATACGCAAATTATTGACGTCTGTATATCAAGAATACTATAATAAATTACGAACCTTACAAATATTTCATGTTTTCGACTTTTAATCTTAAAAAAAGAGGAATGATCGTCGAAGTTATCTTTGCTATAGTAACCGCTAGAGACTCTCAATTACTCTTCAATTAGCAAATAGCTTGATTGCTTTCTCGTCTCAATTTTGATCGCCTTAAGTCTAAGGCTAGCCTTGTCAGATAAAAGTTAGCTGCAGTAATCACAAATTGCAGCTAACTATTATAATTTTATACACATTATAATATCACAAGGAGAACTAACAATGAACACAAAGTACAATCATCTTTTATCACCATTAGAAGTTGGCGGCTATGTTTTAAAGAACAGAATGTCCTCATCCAATTCTTTGCCCCACTTTTTACAGGGCCCGGAACCCTATCCCGCAGATTCCGTAATTACACATTATGCAAACAGGGCCAAGAGCGGTGCCGCAATCGTCACCTGCATGGGTATCAATAATGGCACCCGAGGAGTAAAGATTCCCATGGAATTAGATTTTGCCCATTTTCCTGACTATGACCTCTATGACCCGACCTGCCAAAACTATTTAATACAGCTAGCCGATGCGATCCATTATTATGATTCCATCGCCTGTATGGGCTTCTTTGTCGGACCGGCCTCCGGCTATCCTCTGATGGACGGAGACTCCATCAAAATCATCGATTCTCATAAGGACGTTAGCGAGTACGATGAAGCAACCCTGGAGCTGATCGCCGATAGCTATGCAGAACAGGTCAGCATCCTTAAGCGCTTGGACTTTGATATGGCATCGATCCATTTTGCCTATGGCATACAACTGCCTGCCCAGTTCCTGTCTCCTTTGACAAACCATCGCGTTGATAAATTCGGTGGAAGCTTTGAAAATCGAGCCCGTTTCCCGCTAATGATCTTGGAACGCATCAGAAAAGCAGTTGGTCCCGACTTCATCATTGAGTGCCTTATGAGTGCTGAAGAGCTTACTGGTGGTTATACTTTGGACGATACAGTTGCTTTTCTGAAGATGGCTGAGAACTATATCAATATCGTTCAACTGCGCGCACCGGAAATTGACCCTGCCCATCCAACCGGATTTACTCTGGAAGAAATCCCCTTCGTCCATTATGCCGAGTATGTAAAGAAAAGCGGTACTAAAGTTCTTGTTTCTACAATTAGCGGCTATCATGATTTTGATACTTGCGAAGAAGTTCTGGCATCCGGAAAAGCTGATATCATATCTATGGCCAGAAGTTGGATTAGCAACCCTAATTACGGTCAATTAGCTTATGAAGGAAACAAAGAAGATCTTGTTCCCTGCTTAAGATGTAATAAATGCCACGGCCGCGGCAAGAATGATCCATTTGTCAGCGTATGTTCTGTCAATCCAATCATCGGATTAGAGCATATGATTGATAAGCTCGTTACTCCTCCTATCGCCTCTAAAAACATTGCCATTATTGGCGGCGGACCAGCTGGTATGAAGGCTGCTATGGAACTTTATGACAGAGGACACAAGGTCACTCTGTATGAAGCAACAGATGCGCTTGGCGGCGCGATCAAACATTCTGACTATGTCGATTTTAAATGGCCACTGAGGAAATTTAAAAATTATTTGATTAATCAGGTTACAAAGCGCGACATTACTGTTCATTTAAATAGAAGAGTAACACCAGAGATGCTCAAAAATCAGAATTACGATGTCATCCTGGCTGCACTTGGAGCCCAACCCACTAAACCGCCGCTTCCCGGAATTGACAATGAACATGTTGTTTTTGCAACAGATTCTTTCATCAACCCCGATAATTTGGGCAAGAATGTTGTAGTCATCGGCGGCGGAGAAGTCGGTGTAGAAGCTGGCATTAATCTGGCCCAAAAGGGCCACAACGTTACGGTTTTGGAAATGCGTGATACTTTAGCGGCAGATACCACGCTCATCCATTATCGTTCTATGTTTGAAGCGGCCTGGGAAAAACTCGATAACTTCAGCTACATTCTGAATGCACGCTGTTCAGGTATCAAAGATACTGAAGTTACCTACATAGATGTAAATGGTGATGAAAAATCTATTTCAGCAGACAGCGTTGTTATATCTGCCGGAATGAAAGCTAAAAAGGCTGAAGCGTTGAAGTTTTACGGAATCGCTGACAGATTCTATATGATTGGCGACTGCAAAAAACCTGCTACCATTCAGCAAACAATGCGGAGTGCATTCTCAACCGCATCCACAATCTAATTAACAAGAAAGAACCCATGGCTAAATCATCACTGATTAAGTCATGGGTTCTTTCTTATCACCCTGCTACTATTACGCATCACCCTTTAATGCAGAAATTTTACCGTCATCTCCGGTAAATACCGGGCAACGGTGGGAAACAATTCATTTTCAAAACTTTTCTCATCGGAGATAACTTTCTCTAAAATCTTTCGCTCGATACTCGCATAAGGTTTTATCACTCCCATAAACGGATGATGGATTTCCGAATCCAGTTTGCCGTTTTCGACGTCTTCCACTCTTAGTCCACTAAGATAAAGAACATATTCCCCAACGACTCGTCCGTTTTCCAACACTTGCAGGCCGAATTTATTTTTTTTGTTGGCTAATATTGGATTCATTACTGAAAAAATCTGCGGATGTTTTTTTTCAAGAGCATCAAGCACCCGATTTCGCATCGGTACTAATTTGTCTTTAATCAAAGCATCGATATCTGTCATGATCGCTGCCGGACTCATACAGGAACACCTCTTTCAATTAATGGTTCTACTCTACAACTTTAATATCTGACTATAATGGAAATATTATTCCTCCATTAATTTTCTAAACAAGTACCCCATTTATTCAAATCACTGCTGGCTCATGTTTATATTAAAAATATGTTAACATCGGCAAAAAGGATTGAATAAAACCATTTATAGTAATACAATTATTACTATAAATGGTTTTATATTGAAATTACAATGTGAAATGCTTAATCAAAAAATAGCAGAAAGGGATAGGTGTTATTATGCCGCTAGCATCATATGGGGTTCTTAAATGCCAGCCTATTAAAGGAATGCACGCCGCTGACACGTCTCATTATGAGGTTCATGTTGTAGATGACGATTCTGATTATCGGATTGCAATCAATGTTAAATCTCAACAATCTCCACCAGAATTGCTTTACTATATCGACGAAAACTACCAAAATAATATTTTAGCCCAACTTGAAGATCTTCCTTTAGGATTTACAGCTCTACAAAGCACACCGGAAAGTATAGCGCTGGATTATCTCCGCAAAAACCTTTTTGATTACCACAAAATGCAAACTGCTCATCACATTATAGGAGCGGACAATGAATTAGCCGAACTCATTGAAAAGTATATTGATCTAGCAATTCGGACAAGCAATTCAACCATATATGCCTTTGGACAAAAATGGGGGCCTGAGACTGGAAAGCGCGATCAGTACTTTGGATTCAAACCTGGAAATGGTATACACGATATCCATATGAACCAAGGAAACACCGGACGATTCGAAAAAGACAATGGCCCTTATCAGGACGGTGGACTTTTCATTCACTTTCCGGTAAAAAATCAACTAGTAGCCATATTTCTAGCCTTTCAATCCCAATCCTTTGACCTAGATAAAACTAAATAATTATTACTAAAATTGGTATTTCGAAAGATAATTTTGATATCTAAATAATAAACACCTGCTACTGAGTTGGCAGGTGTTTATTATTTCAACTAACTTCCTAGTCATCAAAAACAATGGAGTCAAATGACTTGTCAATAACAGCTCCAAATAACTTTTGTCCCTCTATATAACTTCTAAGAATTATTTGCCCATATTCAGACTCAGTTTCAGCTTTTTCAAGATTAGCTGCAATATCAGGTTTATTCATTTTTTGTAGTGTCTCTATAATCTCTGTCAATTCTTTCTTTGCCCTCTTAATAATAGCACTATCCATTATCCCATAGACTTTTTCCTTATACTCATGCCGTCGATCACGGTATTCTTGTACAGCCAGATATGTTGTAACAACAGAGCATGCCGCTTCTACTACCTTTAGCCAGTCGCTCTCTCCCATTCTCCCCACTCCCTGAAATATAATAGCTAGTACAACATATGCACCAGAGAGCGGTTTATTACAGAATAAGCCTCATGACTTAAAGTGCTCAGACTAAAATAATTATCACATTCACTTATCAATTAACATAACACTTTCATATTATATACAAAAGCCAGAATCTTCTTCGTACATTATATATATCTATAAACCTTACCTTAAATATCATCGGCGCTTTAGAACGCCTTGAAACAACCGGAAGGAAGTGCAGTACAAATGCCGTCCAAAGAAATACTGATGTTGTCAATCCTCGAATGGATACCAAGTCGATTATGGCTATATCTCATTATACTAATCTTTCTACTTTTCGTTTGGCTGTTTTTTCCGGTTATTTTTCTATTTATCATAATCATTTTCTTTCTTTGGCTCATCACCTAATAGCCGCCACCTATGAAACTGTTTTATGTTCCAGCTAAGATAAGATTTGCATAGATATAAACCGTATATCCCAAGCTTCAAAAGCAGCGGAGCAATATAATTCGGCTATAGACTCAAGGCTAACGACGCGCTGATTTACCAAGAAATAATGCCTTGAGTTACAATGTTATCGGGTATGATATTCGGACAATCTGCGATCTATATCAGTTTCTAGTAAATAGTAGTAAAAATAAGTATAATTGGAAAACTAATAGATGAGCGACAGTCACTTCGATAAATGAAATACACTTTGGAATCTGCTTGATTCTTATTTTTGTATTATTTCTGAAACTATTGGGAGGTGCGTAATTGGATACGAATATGGAAACCGATAAACTTTTAATCATTCCGCTAGGCGGTCTCGGCGAGATCGGCAAGAATTTAACGGTGTTCCGCTATGGCGAAGATATCGTCATACTTGACTGCGGACTAGCATTCCCTGAAGAAGATATGCTAGGTATTGATCTAGTAATACCTGATATGACTTATTTAATGGATAACAAAGATAAAATCCGCGCAGTTGTTCTAACCCATGGTCATGAGGATCATATTGGTTCTTTATTTCATCTGCTAAGACAAGTTGATGTACCTGTTTACAGTTCCAGGCTTACTCTAGGATTAGTAGAGGGGCGGTTGAAAGAATATAATATCTCCGAAAGCAAGCTGATTCCGGTTGCTCCTGGAGATTCTATCGTAATAGGACAATTCAAAATTGGTTTTATTCGGGTTAACCATTCAATTTCGGATGCTCTAGGAGTTTATTTCAAAACACCAGTAGGAACTGTTGTTCATACCGGAGACTTTAAAATTGACCAGACCCCAGTTGATGGCAAATTGATTGATATTCATAAATTTGCTGAACTTGGAGAACAGGGAGTATTAGTGCTTCTATCCGATAGCACTAACGCCGAACGGCCTGGCTATACCAAATCTGAACAAACTGTCACCGATTCATTAAATCAGCATTTTCACGCGGCAAAGGGACGCATTATCCTAACGACTTTTGCCTCCAATGTATCAAGACTACAGCAAGCAATTAACTCGGCATGCGAGTATGGACGTAAAGTTACCCTTCTTGGACGAAGTATGGTGACGGTTGTAACTAAAGCCACAGAACTTGGTTATATGAATATTCCCGATGGCGTGCTGATAGATGTTGATGAAATTAGGAACTATCCTGATAATCAGATATTAATTCTGACCACTGGAAGTCAAGGTGAACCCATGGCGGCGCTGAGCCGTTTGGCATCGCGAAGTCACAAGAGTATTGAATTAACTCAAGGGGATATGGTGCTTATAGCGGCAACTCCTATACCGGGAAACGAACGTTCAGTTGGCAGAACCATTGATGCACTAATACGCCAAGGAATAGATGTAATATATGAAAGGTCATCCGGCATCCATGTTTCCGGGCACGGCAGTCAAGAAGAACTTACGCTAATCTTAAACATAGTTCGTCCCAAATTTCTAATTCCTGTGCATGGTGAGCATCGAATGTTGAAATCTCATGGAAAGCTCGCAAATAAACTTGGAATACCAAAGGAGAACATCTTCATCGGCGAAAACGGCCATATTTTTGAATTTACAGCAGAAACCGGTCGCTTTGCCGGAAAGGTTACAGCCGGGAAAGTTTTTGTAGACGGGTTGGGTGTCGGCGACATTGGCAATATTGTATTACGCGATCGACGGCAATTATCTCAGGATGGAGTAGTAATTGTTGTTGTTGCGTTAGACAAGCAGCGAGGCTGTGTACTAGATGGTCCAGACATTGTCTCGCGTGGATTTGTATACATACGAGACTCAGATGAATTGATAAGCGAGGCACGAAACATAGTCAAGGGTGTTTTAGAACGTCTTGAAAATGGACCGGTAAGTCAATGGGCACCTTTAAAAGCCGGTATCCGCGATGCTTTAACTAAGTATCTAATCGCCAAAACCGGACGCAAGCCCATGATTTTGCCAATTATCGTAGACATATAAAAAAGATTCAACTCTATACACCAATTAGAGACTAATAGCGAAAAATCACTACGCCATTATCTGGGTAGTGATTCTCTGCTATTAGTTATTTGATAGTCGTTTTGCGTAGTACTCAATAATCTCCCGCCGTCGAATGATTCCAATAAAAATTCCATTGTCATCCACAACTGGAACAAAGTTTTGAACAATCGCCAACGATAGTAATTCTTCCATTTCTGAGTTAATTTTTACCGGTGTGTTGATCATCCTGAGGTAAATATCTGTAATCGTAATCCGTTCAGTATCTGCAAAGGTTAACCCTGGCGTATTCTTCATTTTCCAGAGTAAATCCCCTTCAGTAATTGTCCCGGCATATTTACCAAGTTCATCAACAAGTGGAATTGCCGTATAACGATGATACTCCATCTTCTCAAGCGCTTGCCGCATAGTACAATTTATTGGTAAATAAATCACTTCATTTTTCGGAACTAGAAAAAAGGCAATATTCATAAACTGCTCCTCCAATATTTTTCGAGCAATAATCGTATTTGCAATGAGAAAAAGAAAGTCCCGCGACTTTCTTTATGGAAGACACCAAGTCTGATATCCCCTATATATTATACACTAATGCAAACGGCACTACAATCAGCTTCCATTAGCAGCGCCCTATCTCCTGCAGCGGTTTCAAAACTGCTATAACCTCACTTAAGCTATTATACACTTACCGAAACCGCACTATTCTCTGTAAAATAAGTATAGACCACCTAGAGCTCTAGGCGGTCTATACTTATTTCTTTCCCAATAGCGCATCAAAGTGAGCATGACTCAAATCGCACTTATTTTACTTGTTTAACTTAATTTTTTCTATACTTCAGGCATTTTGTTAATTATGTAATCTATGTTAAGAAACATAATAGTTACAAAAATGTGCAGAAATACCTCCACGATAGAAATAAGACTCTTTAATATAATATTTACATTAGAAGGAAAATATTTTCCAATTAAAACTAAACCAATACACAAAACCAGATATATCAACCCGATCACCAATAATTTCCCGAACGTTCTCCACCAGCGTCCCTTAACCAAAGACTTACTATATACCAGCGCTTTTTCTGAGTTAACACCGCGCAAAACAACAGCCTGTTGAACAAAAACATAATATAACATCCATACTATTCCTGGTATTATCAAGAGAAACGAGAGTCCAAAACATATGAACATGCCTAAATATATCGCAAATATGCAGCTACCAACCCGGAAAAATCCAATTTTTAAAATAGATTTTACTTTTAGCTTGGCGTTCTCACCGTCAACAGCTTTTTCCACCAGTAGTAAAATAATGTTTTTCCAGGCTATTCCAATGAAAATCATAAATATTCCCAGGGAAATCAATGCAAGCCCGATTACAATACTTTGTTCGGGAGGGGTCGACTGTTGATAAATAAGATATTCTTCACAGAAATACGACATTGCATTTATTGGTATAAGCATAATAAGCGTAATCAATAATATTGATTTAATTTGCTTTCCATAAACCATAAAACTAGTTTTAATAATATCACCTAACCCAAATTCTCGCTGCCTAATTGCATCAAACATTTTAGCATATCCTCCATTACTATTTATAATAAACTAGCAAGAGCATACTCCATCGTTTCGAATGAAGTATGCTCCCACCCAAAAATTCGATATCCATATAGCTAAACAACAAAATAAAAGGTTATTTTCTCAACTATCTTTTGATTCCGTTTTTGTTTCAGGTTCATCTACCTTTTCAGCTACATCTTCAGTGTTATCTTTCTTTCTCCTGAAAAATTTCGCTATCCCTGCCCCTAGCGCCACAACAGCAACAATAATTACTTTAATAAATTTCAAGCAAAAGGCGCCGACAATAGCAAGAATCCCTAATTTCTTCGCAGCAACCCCACCAACAAGAGCTGCCAAACCGTATTCAGCAATCTTATCTGTAGAAGAATTAAAATCTTCATAGCGTTTTCCTGGTACATACTCAATCGCTTTCAGAAGATCAAGCGCCGCTGGTTTGTCACGCTCAATTTCTTTTAAATCAGTAACTAAGCACATATCGATGTAGCCTTCGCGCCCAAGTACATAGGTATTATAGTTTATTGTGTTGTCATCGCTGGTATCGCCTTTGTCGCGGGAAGATATCGACCAAATAAGCTGTCTTTTGGCCTGGTCATATTGCGGCTTTTCTACCCAACCGATTATTTCCATCTCTTTGAAGCCCTTTTTTGTCCGCTCTTTATTCAGTTCTTCCGTACCCTCTTTTAATTCCTTAAATAAATCATCTATATTCCAACTTTTAGCATCATCATCTTTTATGTAACCTTCCGGTCTAAATTCGATAACAATATACCAATTGTCATCAGAATTTTTACTAACAACCATACCAAGCAAATCTTTGCTGTCGCCATTACCCATGGCTTTCATAATATTATTTGCTTCATTTTTAGGAATAAAAATATATTTATCAGGCAAGTTCAACTTAGCTTGATCACCCAAAGAAACTTCTTTAGGCCCATCAATTGCTGCCTTTTCAGCCTGCTTCCAGGCTCGTTCAAGAGTGGCTTGGTTTGAAGTCGTTGCCGCTTCACCTACTACAGCAAAATTTAAAATAAATAATAAAATTAACCCGATTAAATACCTCTTACTCACAACTTCACTCCTATTTATAATGTTATTTCTTGCTTACAAAAACTACATAAAATTCTCCGTTCGCTTTGCTATAGCCCTTACTTAATTTATTCTAGCTAATATAAATTCTCCACTACCAACAAATCACCTTTTAAGGCAATTGCATTATTTATAAACTTTATATAAACAAATGTTCTACCAATAATACATAACATAATTTCAACCACAAATCAGGCAACAATATGATAAAATCATACTACAATCAAAATTTTCTAGCACCTTTACGAAATATCACCGTAGCGGTGCCACAAACAAGTTCAAAATAACATCGTATTAACAGAAATTAAGGAGCAAATATGGATCAGATGAGCCTTTCCTATCTTACGGTATTCATAGCCGGAATAGCGTCCCTTTTTTCCCCCTGCGTATTACCACTGCTGCCAACCTATCTCGCTTTTTTGGGCGGCAACAGTAATACACCGAACCAGCAGACAACGTCTCGGCTGCGCCTATTAGTCAACACAAGCTTTTTCCTTATTGGATTCACCACAGCATTTATCCTAATGGGAGCCAGTGCGTCTTATCTTGGACAGCTGTTTTTGAATTACCATTCCGTTATTCGCAAATTCGGTGCCGTTTTTATAATACTCATGGGACTACAACTTTCAGGACTCTTGCCACTACCCATCTTATACCAGGAACGCCGTCCCTTGTTAAAATACACCTTCCAAGGTCCGTTTGGAGCTTTTATCTTAGGAATTGCCTTAACCGCCGGCTGGACGCCGTGCATCGGCCCGATTTTAGCCACTATTCTTATGTACGCAGGCACCGAGACAACAATCAATCAAGGAGCCTTGTTGTTGTTCGTTTACGCGCTTGGCTTTTGTCTCCCGTTTCTGGCAATCGCCGCCTTTTGCAATCAACTTTTGAAACACTTATCCCTGTTCTATTCCTGGCTGCCATTAATTCAGCGAGTTTCCGGAGTTGTGATCATTCTCAGCGGCCTCGCCATCTATTTTGATATAATGAACAAATTTCTGGCATTCTTATTAAGCCTCTCATAAAGAAAAATACCGTCTAAGCCTTTCTGCTTTAGACGGTATTTTTCTTTTCATTCACACGCAGCCAATATATTAGCTTATCAGCTCAAAACAAAAATCATATTTCAGGTGTAACAATCGGTTTATCACTATTAGTCCTGCTCACCATGTTTTGGGTCAAATACGCCGAGAGCAAACCTCCCAAATTTTCATTTCCTTGCACTAAGAAATCCGGCGTCACCTTAATATTACCGGCGGCAATCTGTTTAGCTATCTCAATCGAGACAACGCCCTCTTCGCCGATAGCCCTATTTTGTAGTTCGTAGGACTCCGCCGTAGCTTTCCCGATTGCCAAGATTCTTTCGCCTTCAGCCTTACCTACTGCAGCAATGCCCTTGGCCTCGCCTTCTTTTTTGAGTCGGATAGTTTCAGCCTCACCTTCAGCAAACCGGATGGCCTTCTCTTTGTTTTGCACAGCAATCTTAACCCCAATTTCTGCTTCTACAAGATTCTTTTGCTGATCAGCTTCCGCCCGCGTTTTCTCTGTCGCAATCCGTTTCGATTCAGCCTGTTGCTGGGAATAATACATCTCCATCTGCTGTTCAGCAATAATTCTTTCTGTTTGAGTTTTCATCAATTCCTGCGGCAGATTTATTTGACAGATCAGAACGCTTACACATTCCACATGATATCGTTCTAATTCCAACCTAGCTGCTTCCTCAGCTTTCTTCTGTTCGCTCTGCCGATCCTGCATAAAATTCATGGCCGATGTCGAAGAAGCTTGATTACGGAAAGAACTATCAATCATCGGATGAATAACATGGTTAATAAGATTTTCTATCGAACCGATCTTGGAAACCATATACGGCGCTTGGTCAGGCCGGACCCTAATTATAACTTTTACAGATATCCCCATTTCAAAGCCGTCTTTCGAAACAACTTTTAGCGGATCGAATTTGGTTTCCTTACTTTCATCCCAATCAATAGTAATATTTGTAGTATCAATCATATAAGCTATGAAGGCCATTCGATTCAGATAATATGTACCCGGTCCAACAACTTCCTGTTGGATGCCGCGAAATCCCGCCGGTACAACATATCGTTCAATACCCGACCGCAGCCGTGCTTCAACGGCATTCTGCGTATCATCAGATAACTTCCCGTCAGCTGCACTCTCATCAACAGCCTGTTTTACATGTTTAGGCTCCTCACCAACATTGGAGACCACCACCGCAACCTGTCCCCGTTCAACAACAGCAACATCATCTAAAGTCACAGAAAACATCATCGGATTGATATAGTAAGTACCTGGTTTAAGCACATCAAACTGCGGTCCTCGTTGTCCATCATTAGCTAAAAAGGCCGATGCGTCCTGAAAATCACGGTGTCCGTCAATATGACTTGCGACAAACTCATGCTCCGGCAGCGCCATACCATCCTTTGCTGTAACCAAGCCAATCTTATTTGCCGGCACTACAGTCGCCTCTTTTAGCTCCACCTTAAACAAATCTCTATTTATTCGATAAGTACCAGGCAGCAAAATATCAATCTGAGGCCCACGTTGCCCGCCTTGATCCAAGAAAGCCTGCCCATTTTCAAAACTTGAATGTCCCACAATCCGTTCCGCCAAAAGTCGTCCCGGCTGGATTTGCTGACCATCCATGGAAGTAACGACCCCAATCTGCCCAGTTGGAATCACCGTAACCGGAACAACCCTTACATTAAACAGAACTGGATTAATCCGATAAGTTCCTGCTGGAATTACAGGAATCTGAGGCCCCTTTTCTCCATTATTTGCTAAAAAAGCCGACCCATCTTGAAAAGTATTATGGCCATCGACAGTACGCCCGAAAATCTTTCCCGGCGGGATAGAATTGCCGTCAATACTTTCTACAAGGCCAATTTCATTTTCCTTAATTAGCGTAAACTGCTGCTTTTTCGTTGAATAAATAAACGGCACCAAGAAGTGAAGTCCGGGTCCCAAAGTCTTTGCCTGAATCCCAATCTCCTTTTCTTGCGCAATTACCCTCCCTTGAGGCATTGCCTTACCAAAATATTTGCGCTCCAAAATTGCTATCTCATTACCACCGACAATTACTATCGACTTATAAAAAACAATAAGCACAATAACGATCCCAAGCGCAATCAACAAACCCTTGACTAAACCAAGTTCAAGCATCCTCTTCCTCCTCCAAAAACATTATCATTACTATATGTATCGCACCCCAACTTCAGACGTCCTATTATCCTCCCCTTCGAGTTGCTACCTATTATAATCTTATTACATAATATCATTCTGTAGTAAATTAAAATTACCTTTGTATTAATTAATTTTTCATCATTTTTAGCTAAAATTACAATAACATTTAATTTATATCGTGGAAAAGCAGCTCTAAAAAAGAAAAACTCAAGGACATTGAGCATCCTTGAGCAACACTAATTCTATTTTACAAATTACTTAATATAGTATTTCTCAACGCCATCAGCCGCTCAATACTTTATTAACTAAAAGTATTCTCCCGCAAACCTGGCAACAAATCATATATCGATCCACCAATTTTTTGTTCAACCTTATCCTTGTTTTCAAACAATAGTTTCCACTTCACCGCAGTATGCTCGGTTGTTCCATATCTAATAGCAGCTTCAACTAATCTTTTTTCCAATAAGCAAAATCCACTAGGCAGCGCCAAACAATCACACAACTGAATAAGCCGATCGTATTCATTGTATTCAACAGACGCTATATATGACTCCAAAAAACTTATCTCATCAGCCGAACAATCCCATTTACCCGAATACTCTTCTAATCCCTTAAGCCAAAAAGTATGGGTAATACAAATCCTTGCAGCGTCATCATACCCCCGCTGCTGCAAAAAGCGATATCCGTCAAAGGAGTGACGCATATAGGTTATACCCTCCCGTCTGCCAATATCATGCAAACAGCCCACTACATAGGCCACTTCGCTATCAAGTTCAGGATGCTCTTTGGCAATAGCCTCGGCAGCCTGAGCTACAAACAGCGAATGCGGTACCCATCTTCCTGGATTCAGTTTTTCCGCCTCCATTAAAAACTTTTTAGCAGTATTCCTATCCGGAATTTTAATCAATACGATCCTTCCTTTCATTTCACCAAGCACACCAAACATTATTGATTTTTACTATCTATTATAAACCATTTTTGCTCGAACATAGGCTTTTCAAAATCATATCCGATATTTCTCCATCGTTCCAAACTTTAATATCGGTATAACTCAAGGCTTATACCGATATTAATATTTCATATTTTGTACAAGCTGAAAGCATGTATATAATTAAAGTAAAAGTAATTATCAAAACAATCGAAAGGCGGCGATTTAGAATTGTGTGCAATTAGAAATGATAGATATCCGCATGTATTCCAGCCACTCAAAATTCGGGGAACCACATTGAAAAATCGGCTCCAATATTCACCAACCGTAGTGTTAAAATGCAGTCCCGAAGGCGATGTTACCCAGGATATGATGGACTATGTCAAATGGCAAGCCCGGACAGGAGCAGCCTATGTAACCATCGGAAACAGCCCCGTAGTCCATTCAGACAGTTCCGCATGGGTATGCGAACTTAACGTGACTCAGGATCGTTGCATACATGGCATTAATCAATTGGTTATTGCTGCCCGGGAAAACGGCGCGGAACTTTCAATCGAACTTTCCCACGCCGGACGTGGCTCGGCCACTTCTTCGGAAACTCCAGCGCTGGCTCCTTCCGATGTCCCCCTTAACGGCGGGCCTCTTGGCCATATCAAACCCATGAATTACGAAGACATGGCATATATTAAGAAACAATTTGTTGACTGCGCGGTTCGCTGCGAGCACGCCGGCCTCCGTATGATCATGCTTCACTGTGCCCACAACAACCTTTTGGCCCAGTTCATTTCGCCCCTCAGCAACAAACGCACCGATGAATACGGCGGAAGCTTTGAAAACCGCATACGTTATCCGCTGGAAGTACTTGCCGCAGTAAGGGCGGCTGTACCATCCATGATCATCGAACTCCGCGTCAGTGCCCAGGAAGACATCGAAGGCGGCCTAGAATTCGACGAATCCCTTGAATTTATGAAGATAGCACAACAATATGTGGATATCATGCATGTCTCCAGAGGCAACATCTTTTTCAATTACGGTTCGACTTGCACCATTCCTACCTATTTCAAAGGCCGACAGCTAAATATACCTTTTGCCCAGGAAATCAAAAAACACCTCAGGATTCCTGTGGCAGTAGTCGGCAATATCACCTCCCTGACAGAGGCGGAAGACATCATCGGAAATGGGAAGGCTGATATCGTTGTAATGGCAAAATCTTTCATGGCCGATGGAGACCTGGTCCGTAAATCTCTCCTGGACCAGGCCGGAGATATCCGTCCCTGCACCCGTTGCGACTGGTGCGGCAATGCTAACGTATATGGGACAAGCATGCGTTGTGCCGTCAATCCCAGGCTGGGAATTAATATTAATATCGCCGACACGATCCCTTCTGATAAAGCCAAAAACGTCATGGTTATCGGAGGCGGCCCCGGTGGTATGATGGCTGCGCAGACCCTATGTGAGATGGGACACAATGTTACCCTTTACGAAAAATCCGATAAACTCGGCGGCCTTGTCAAAGATGCCATCGCAGCACCGTTCAAAGAATACTTAAGACTATACCATGAGTGGAATGTCCGTCAGACCGAAAAATGCGGCGCAAAAATCATTTATAATACCGAAGTCACCCCAGAACTCGTTGAAAAAACTAACCCGGATGCCATTATTGTAGCTACCGGTTCAAAATATATAAAGCCGAATATCGAAGGCATTGACAATCCCAAGGTCAAAATGGTCAGCGATGTTGAAAACCATAAAGTAAACGTCGGTCAAAAGGTCGTTGTCTGCGGCGGCGGGATCGTCGGACTGGAATGTGCTATCATGCTGGGCATGGAAGGCAAAGAAGTCACCGTCATCGACATGATACCTGCCAAAGATTTTGGAAAAGGTATGCCGGTATTCAACCACATCGAAGTCATGTACCAGCTTGAAAAATATGGCGTAAAGCTGCAGGGAGACCTCAAAATCAAAAAATTCACCGTCGAAGGCGTGGTAGCTACCGACTCGGAGAACAAAGAACATATTGTTCACGGCGATACATATGTCATTGCCCTCGGAGTCGAACCCGACGACGCTCTGGCACACACGCTTCTCTCCATGTATGCCGATGGAGTATATATAATCGGTGATTGTGTATCCACAGGACGTCTGATTGCCGATGCCAACCAAGAAGCCTTCCATGCTGCACTGCGAATAAAATAATCGACTCCCGGGATACAAAAAATCATAGTCCTGAAAATACTAAAAGATCAAAGCACAACGCCTTGATCCATTATAGGAGGAACTCATCTATGGAAAAACGCTTTACAGGAAAATCTGTCATCATCACAGGTGGTGCCTCAGGCATCGGCAAAGCTACAGCCTTCGCCTTTGCTAAAGAAGGTGCCAATGTCCTCATCGCCACCTCCAGCAGCGAAGATAAGGCTCGTGCCGTCGCCGAAGAGATCCGAAACACATACGGTGTGATTACCGCCGGCGTCCGCTGTGATGTTCGAAATGAGGCCGATGTGAAAACAATGGTTGCTAAAGCCACCGAGTGCTTTGGCACTATCGACTTTGCCTTCAACAACGCCGGTGTCGGCCCCGACGGCGTAACCATCCCCATTGCCCCATTATGCGAAGTCACAGAAAAGGACTGGGATTGGGTCATGGATGTCGATCTTAAGGGCGTGTTCCTCTGCATGAAGCATGAGCTTAAGCAGATGGAAAAACAGGGGAACGGCTGCATTATCAACACCGCATCTACCGCAGGCATGAAGCCAATGGCAAACTTAGGTGCCTACAGCCCTGCCAAAGCTGGTCTCATCCACTTAACAAAGGCAGCTGCTGTAGAGTGCTTTGGGAAGAACATCCGCTGCAACGTCGTCTGCCCAGGCCCGACATTAGGTACCGGAATGGCTGACCGCTTGTTCGGAAAACCCGGCGAACAAGACCCTAACAACCCTTCCCTGCCGCCGCAGTTCTGTAAACCAGAAGACATCGCCACCGTAGTGCTCTGGCTCTGCTCTGATGCCTGCGCCAAAGTGACTGGCAACGTGGTTACTGCCGACGGCGGTCTTGACGTCATATAATTTACTACCCGTATATCAAAACATTCATTTTTCATATCAACTATACACATAAAAATGACACGGCATAAATCCGTGTCATTTTTATGTTTTTTTGGCAGGGGCAGTAGGACTTGAACCCACAACCAACGGTTTTGGAGACCGCTACTCTACCAATTGAGCTATACCCCTATGACCGCGAATTTACAAGCCTTGTAGACCTATGTATATATTGTAGTACAATTCAGGGTAACAAGTCAAACGTTAATATCTTATGTTGCATTTTCAGGGTAAGACTTAAGCCCTCACCTATATAAAAAAGCAGTCAAATTATATACCTTTCCTAATCCAAAAACATCATATTTATACCAGCGTTCAACAAGACAACTTCAGGTGTTTAAGAAGCTACTACTTAGCTTGCAATTTACCGACACAACGATACTCCTTTTAACTATATTTAGGCAATTCCTTGCCACAATTTATACAAACTATTGCTTCTTTCTTTATACCATCTGCACAAAATGGACATTTTATTATGCCACTAATAAACTGCTTTTTAGTGGGCTTATATCGAATAATGCGATATCCAATATAAAATATCACCCAAAAAGCAAAATAACACGCATCGAAATTATTCCATCCATTTTTATTAATGTCCGTGATAGGGCGGCTCAATATCATTATCATAAAAACCCGTTCTCCCCAGTCTTCATATCCAAATAGCCTATCAACGACAGCCAGTATTCCAAAAACAGAGAATATTACTAAATCCGGTAATAAGCTAAACCCTTGTGGATCTAGATACCAACCAACAGCTTCAAAAATACCGAGTATTAGTAAACCTTTGAACCAACGTGAATTTACTCTCACCTTTCTTAATCCCTTCTTAGATAATTCCTTTTATTACGCCACCAAGTGCTTAACGACAGGTACTTCAATCTTCTTTTAAATCATGTAGCCTAACTACTCTATTATTAATAATCACTCAGCAGTAATTTAACTTCCGCTCAAAGTATGCAGTTCGTTAATAAAATTATTTTCTTCAGCATTACGCCGACTTTTCTTAGCTTCATCAGTTTCTACCACTTCGACTTTGATACCACGCTTATTAAACTCCTTGATCAATACAGGTGCCTTAGCTTTCAAAACCTGGTCATTGACAATTCCAAACAAGTCAAGATTCTCCTCCCCATTTTCTTCTTTTATAACAACTTTGCAACTATACGAATAACGCCCGCGATATGCATTAATAGTAATAATCGCAGGACTCTGTATACTATCCAAAGATACTACTTTAGTAACAAATAAATTTCTGGCACTACGGTAACTAATTTCTTTATCCGTAATATGTCCGTAACCAAAGCTCCAAAAAAACACCTGGCACAAAGTAAATAATATAAGATATACGATGCCATCAATATTACGTCGATACTTACCCACAACTACTATTAGAAGAATTAATTGAGTTAACAAATAAAATGTTTTAGTAAATGTAGGAAACACCAAAATATACTTATAGCTATTATTTAGGAATTCTAATAAACCCGGCATTGCAATAACCAGAAATATCCATATAACAAACAGAAACATCCTTAGAATTTTTTCCATCACTGTATTAACTCCCAAGTTTATGAAGTTCTTCTCCTCTTCCTATCTTTCATTTTGCCATTTAATGCAGTTTATAACTGCTTCTCAACAAACTTATGTGCTATTTTACTAGGAAGGATTCGCATGTAACCTTTAGTCCCTTTATTAAAGTGTTTATAATTAATTTTACCTTTCAAATTTCTTATTGGAACTTTCTCCATAGCAAAAAAGCAAAATCTCACAATGCCTACAATAATTGCACATAATATGAGGCCAAAAAGCAATAAATTATCTATACCGTAATAATATTTAATAATGCCGTTAACAACAATATATAGAGAGAACAGAAGAAAGCATAATACTAATACTTTTGCCATTTCTTTTTTGCTTTCTTTTCTATTATCAAACATACATAATAAAATCATTCCTACTATCGAAAACCAATACTCATAATAATAGGCTTTTATAAAAGTTAATAGTTCCGATGATATCAATCTATCTCTCCTTCCAAGCAAATACAACTATCATATAATAAGCAATATTCATAGTTAAAAGTATCGTATTATCAACTTGAGTTTTTTCCCTGTCCGTTCGCTAGAACCGCCTTTATTTCTCGTTGCAGCCAAATAAACTCAAATAAATAGTAGAAACCAAAGCTTTCACCGCCAGCTATACACGCTGCAAATTCCCAGCCAAGTCCCAAAAAACCTGGTACAATCCCAGATATCATCCAAAAAGCCAGACATAGCCAACGCAGATAATTGAATCTTTTTTTATCTCTTACTTTATCGCAAACTACTGCAATAACTGCTGTTATTACCGCAGAAACTATTATCACGCCTAGCGCTTTCAACATTAGATTAGGAACTAGAGCTGTTTTAGAATTTTGACCACCTAAAATAAAACTCGCCAATAAACTAACTGGAATTAATACTAGTGCCAGCATAAACTTCCAAGCGAATCCTTTTGGCAGTTCTTCTTTTACTCCAACTTGTGATACCACTTGCTTTTGTGACGTTTTCAACGTTTTACTCAAGAGATAATAAAGCCCCATTATAGTGATTGCTCCACCAACGGAGAAAATCCATCCCAAACTGCTACCTACAATTACTATAAAAATTCCGCATCCAATGCAGCACCACTTGAAAAGTTTTATACTCACCGCTTTCCGGCGATAGGCAAAATTGTGTAAGCACCCAACGATAAAAAACGCAAAGAAAATAGTTACTTTAAAAATTAATAAGCTATGCTGTCGTAATTCAACCGGCATTGCTAGATATTGTTCCACCCTAACGCCCCATTCTCAATAATTAATCAAACTTTTTACCACAGTTATAACAAAACTTATGCGACCGTTCGCATAGTTCAATTAAACACCAAGAACATCGCTTATTCTTTATGTACATAATTAAACTTACAATTAAATACATTACGAAAACTAAACTAGCAAAAATGGCCTTTACAAACAATGTACTCTCAGGACCAAAAACCATAACAATTACAAAAAGTCCAATGAAAAACAATTCTTTAGTCCATTTATTTAATGGTCCACATTTCACTGTTTTCATACCAGGATTGTTATTCGCGCCACACAGAGGGCAATATTTATATATAGTTCTAACTCGTCCGACGTACCCGGTAAGGTCATAATGGCAAACGCGGCAGACTTTATTTTGTTCTTCCATGTTTTCTCCTTATTAAGTTCCGAAACTTCCTATCCATAAGTACAGCTACAATGTTGGTTCTTCCGCAGATGCAATTTTCACCTCATTACTGGCAATCAGCTGGCTACCGTCAAAAGCCATTACAGGTATAGTAATTAAGAGCGGTAACATAAAAAAGACAAAACGGCATTTACCCAGAAATTCTTGCCAAGCCTCTAAGCTATATTTCCATACAGCCAAGCCTTCACTAATAAGTTAAGCAAAATCATTAAGCCAAGCAACACGCCTTCGTAATGCTAGTAAACAAAGCAGAAACTTATTAATCTATTTCTGATTAATTCAAGACGAAACGAAAGCTTAATGTATAAGTGCGATCATTTCCATCAAAAGCGCAATTAAGATTATATTTCCCTTTGGAAAAGTTTATTGACTTTTTGGTTTTAGTTTCTTCTAGTTTAGTAATTTGCCATCCGTTTTTTGAAGTTTCGTTCAAATAGAAATCGCGAATATCTTCCCATGGTTTGTCAGTTAAATAATTGAAATCAATATGACCTTTTAAAGATTTGTCTATGTCGTAAGTTTTTGAATTAACCAGAGTTGCATCTGGCAAAGGAGAAAGATTATTATATTCTTTTTGTATGGTTTCTTGAGCAATTATTTTTTCTTCAGCTAATTTTTCATGGCGAGATTGTAATTTGGAAGAAATTATAATCTGCGCTACAGTTATAATAACTAAGATTACTAGTAATGGGAGTATGAACTTTTTTGACATCAATAAAACTTGTTTTAGCTTCATATTACTCTTCTTTCAATTTACGAAGAAAATCTAGAATCTCAAGGTATAACCAACCGAGCGTAACAAGAAGACCAAAAGCGCAATACCACTCATATTCTGCGGGTAGTCCTTGTTGTACACTTTTATTGATCTTCTCGTAATCGATAAACAAATATAAAGTTATTATACATATAACTACCAAACTAAATATTATACCAACGACTCCACCTTGATGTATCATGGAAATGTTTACACCAAAAAACCTTAAAACGAATTCAAGCAAATACGTTAAAAATATACCAAGTGTGGCCATAGAGACTGCCCGCATATAACCATCGTTAACTTTCACATATCCTTTTGCGTAAATGAGCGCTGAACTAATTGCAATGCCACAGGTTATCATTACAGCGTTAATTACAATACCAGGATAGATTTTTTCAGATATTACTGCTATTGATGCAAAAACTATACCGTCTAACATAGCGAATAGCGGCGATAAAAAACCAGCCCACTCCGGGGCAGAGATTATGGCAAGAGCTACAAAGAATCCCATTATTACGGCAACACTTCCCGTTTCTTCGGTTGCATAACCCATTACCCAAGTTATTAGTGCCGATACTGTTACAATCCCTACTAACACCAGACTCTTTATCGCTACGCCCTCATAAGTTGCAGCATCGCTGCCATAGGTATGAAATTCTCCAACTTTTGAAATCACAGGATTTGCCACAACAAATCAGCTCCTTTTAAAACTTACACGCACTTCCCATAACTTTTAAAAAAATTTGCAAACTTACGTGCTTACTATTATAATTTATTTGTATTTCATACTTTTCTACAATATATATAAATATCCTTTTTACATATTGTTTTTTGTATTTCAGTATATAAATAATTCCAATTGAAGATTACACCAAGGCTTTATAGACAATAAAAGAGGCACCATAAGATGCCTCATACTTTTTCAGCCAATATAAATATTAAAACATCCATCTTTCATTTTTTACGCACAAATGCCGCCTTGCAGTTAGGGCATTGTACTTCGTATTCTTTACCAAAAGGAATATCTGCGTCATTGAAATAAAATTCAACTTCACATACACTACATTTGATTATTTCGCAATATGTTCCTTTTAGATGCATATTACACATAATCTCTTCGTAAGCTAATCTCCATAAATAGCCCATTTTTACATTTGAGAAACCATTAAGTAAACTGGTATCGCGCGGAACATCTTCATAAGCACGTTTTGTTAATTTATATGGAGTATAGTTAAAAACACCACTCCTTGACCATCATAATATTCTTTTGCGTAAACGCCAGATCTCCACAAGGATTTATCTTTCTTTTTCTGTTCTATTTCTGCATCAGTAAGAATCATAGAAACATCAATCTCTGCATTTCCCTTATATCCAGAACACAATGTCTTACGTTCACCAAAATCACAGTTGCCAGTAAAATCATCAAATTCTTTTTTGGTTATTTGAATGTAAGCGGGTATATCTGCAAAGCCTGTCAAAACTTCAAACGCATAAATATTATCTCCGAACATCCCCACTGAGCAATAATTGCCTACTTTAAGCATTTTATAGTCTTTATAATTCATCCATATCCTCCTTTTCGACTTTCGAAATCATTAGAATCAATATCACCTAACAACCTCCTCAATGATTTTGCCTTCTTTTTACATTTCTCAACCTGTGTATAAGAGTTACCGTTTTGCAAGAGATGTAAAACGTTCTTTAGCTGATACTCAGTATATTTCTTAGGTCTGCCATCCTTAAATCCTGCCTTCGTTCTGACAATTTCCTTTAATGATTATAAAATGAAAAGCAAGGAAATAACCACTGTTCAATTTCGTCGGAATTACCCTTAGTAATGAGATGTTTTGAAAATAATAAAGGATGGGGATTTATATGAAAATTGACCATATCGCTTTATACACCAACAGTTTAGAGAAATTGAAGGAATTTTATACCCACTATTTTAACGGTAAACCAAATGATAAATACGTAAATCCCCTTAAAGGATTCGAGTCTTATTTCATTACATTTGAGTCAGGTGCTAGGTTGGAACTCATGCAGCAAAATGGAATTATAGAACATAACTCAAATTCTTTCACAGGTTTGATTCACTTAGCATTTTCGGTAGGCAGTAAAGAAAAAGTCGATGAACTAAGCCAAAGGCTTGAAAAGGAAGGGTTTAAAAAAATTAGCGGCCCACGCCTAACAGGAGATGGTTATTACGAGAGCTGTATTATGGACCCCGATGGCAATATAGTGGAAATAACAATATGAGTTTATAGCAACTAAAAGTTACAATTTACCGGTGTTATAAGTAGCTTTTCAACACCGATAATATTCAGCTCTTATACATCCTATTTAACACCATCAATAATGCCCTTGAAGTCTTACAATTGCCTATACTATCGGCCTTTTTCGAGCCATCCATTGTTTAACATTTAATTCGTACTATTTCAGTGTAGTTTTTGGTGATTTAAGTTACGACTAATTGTGGACACTTCGTTGCTTAGATATTTCCTTTAGTCTGCTAAAGTGGCACCTTGGTAGTATTTTAACGTTTAAAAGTGTAATGGTATATGTATATAAAAGCAGCATTACATTCAAGATATAGGTTAATGTTTGCCGCAATGGGTTTTTAGGTAAAAATTATTATCGCAGGAAATAAGTATAAAACCTAGAAATAAAACATCAGTTTGATATTGGAGGAAATAATTAATGACACGTAACCCATTAGAAATTCTCATTATATTTTTTATCATTCTTACAATAATTTCTGTGATTCTTGATAGTTTCGTTTCTTCCGGTAGTCACATATTTGCACTACTAGCCGGATTATCAGTTTTAGTGCTTATTATCTTAGGATTTATCCATAAACTAAGTCATGGACATTGGGATTGGTAAGCTTATCAACAGTCTACCCTTACCTAACGATATACTTAAAAAAGGTCGCCTAAAAAGCCTAAACGCTTTTTGAGGCGACCTTTTCTTTAACAATATAAAACTCTTAGCTCAAGCCTTGGCTATCATTGTTTCTAAAAGTTTTTGGAGTTGGTTTCTTTGCTCCGCGGTTAGCTTCATTACAGTTTCTAACAATCGACGAAGTTCCGGTGTAAACTCCGGTTCCGCTTCAGCAAAAAAATCGGCAAGAGTAATACCCAAACCATGGCATATCTTTTCAATTGTTTTATATTGCGGATTCGGATCACTATTATTCATAATGCTATTCAGTGTTGACTGCGTAATATCCGATAACTCAGCTAATCTATTAATACTGATATCTCGCTGATTGCTTAACTCTAAAATACGGTTTGCTATGTTCATATTTCATCCTCTTATTAACGGCGATTCATTATTCTGAGTATAGCAAGAATAGTAAAGAATAATTAACGATGAAGCGTTGACTTTTTAACCATGTATCGTTATAATATCTTTGAGATGGTACTCATTTAGTAGTTTGAGCAAAAACTACGCTATATTTGCTTTAGTATGACTAAAATCAGTTATTAATTAAATCCAGTTATTGCTCGACAAAAGAAAGAGGAATGATAACATTGTTATGGTACATCCGAGATGGGCACGTCGAGGAATATTGCGGCCAAGAAGCCAACTGGAATAACGAGACAATAGTAATTGCCGACTTACCGGAAGATGCGCTAATCAAGGTTCTACTGTATTATCGTAAAGAATTGAAACGCCAGAATATATTCTACAATGGCACTATAGTTTCTGTAATCCCTTAACCGCCTCCGGGCGGTTTTCGCATTACCCAGGGTAATTGTTTGATTCAGCAAAGGTCATCAGCACGCATTAGCATAGATCTACATCCAATCGTTCAACTCTCATGTAGACAAAAGAAAAATAACACGGCATAAATCCGTGTCATTCCTTGTTTTTTCTGGCAGGGGCAGAAGGACTTGAACCCTCAACCAACGGTTTTGGAGACCGCTACTCTACCAATTGAGCTATACCCCTATAAATGGAGCGGAAAAACCCTCGCCTTGGCAAGGCGATGCTCTACCACTGAGCTATTTCCGCATACGCTGGCGACCCCGAAGGGATTTGAACCCTCGATCTCCGCCGTGACAGGGCGGCATGTTAGACCACTACACCATGGGGCCTTGCAAGATATTATATTACCACGCTTTTAAATACTAAGCAAGACTAACAAACAGCGTTTTATGTAGATTATCACCGATAAGCTCGCAAACCATCTTGTTTACAATAATTTACGCCATCTTTTAACCAAAACACACTCCGCATATCTCCCGTTCAACCACAATACATATTTAATGACGTTACAGGCGAAATAAGCGGAGGAGAAAAAAATGATACTGAACTGCAACGCTGTATTCGAAGGTGGCGGAGTCAAAGGGATTGCAATAGCAGGAGCAGTTTTAGCCATGCAAAAAGCCGGGTACACATTTGAGAATATGGCCGGCACTTCGGCAGGAGCAATTGTAGCCGCACTGCTTGCCGTCGGATATTCAGGCGCCGAAATCTACGAAATATTGCGTACTATAAATTATAAAGATTTTAGAGATAGTACCTACCTCTTCGGCCTGCCCGGAAAAATCTTCAGCCTTTCCTTACACTACGGACTATACCAAGGCGACTACTTTACTCACTGGCTTGATACACTGCTTAAAGCCAAAAGCAAAACTACCTTTGGCGATATTAAACAGGAAAATCCCGCTATTGATAAATACACCTATAAGTTTCAGGCCATCGCCTCAGATATCAGCGCCAAGAAGCTGTTAGTACTGCCCGGCGACTTAAAAAACTTCGGTCTCGACCCCGATACCTTCAGCATTTCGCATGCCGTAAGAATGAGCATGAGTATACCACTAATTTTCGTTCCCTTTAGATTAACAGACACAAGTGGTGAAGAACATCTAATCGTTGACGGCGGAGTACTCAGCAACTACCCCATCTGGCTGTTAGATGACGGCACCATCGATCCCCTGCAGCCCACTTTCGGATTTAAACTGCTGGAATGCAACGATCCCCTTGCCGCCCAGTGCCGTCAACACCAAATTCAAAGTCTCCTAGATTATCTCAAAAACCTGCTAACCACCATGCTTGACGCCCATGATAACTATCATATTGCCCACACCAAGGGCGACTTTGAGCGGACAATCGCAATTCCAACCACAATCAATCTCCATGGCGAACTCAAAAACATCAGCGCCATCGATTTTGACATTAGCCCAGAAGAAAGCACCGCCTTATTTAACAACGGACTTTCTGCCGCTAACGCCTTTTTAGAGCACTGGGACTTTTCAGTATGGAAAAATAACCACCGAGAACTTCTCCGAAACCGCTTCACCATAAGCCCTCCAGCTACCTTACATCCAAGGCCTGGCAGCCATTACATTCGATAGCACACTGCACTCGTGGCACAGCTTCGAAAACAACTAAATCGAACATCTCACTTTAGTTTCGCCGCCTGTTCCCGTGTTTTTAGAGCCAACAACAACGTTTCATTCACCGGGGTAGGAACACCAAACATCTTTCCCAGGTTTACCACCGAACCATTAATAGCCTCGACCTCCATCTTCCTTCCATGCAAAAAGTCATCAAGCATCGGCGAAGACTGCTCCCGCATCGCTTCAGCATATGCCATCATTTCTTCGGCGCAATTAGGATAAAGCAACGGAATTCCGGCCACAGTTGCCACTGCTACCACTTCCCCCACCGCCATTCGCGCCAACCGGACAGCATCAGAACTATTAATAAACGCCTCATTATTCAGACCCGTCAAAGCCGTTACTGCATTTATTCCTGCGTGGATAGACAACTTACTCCACAATAACGAATGGACATTACTTTCTACAACAGTCGGAAGTCCTGCCTTATTAAACATTTTTACAATTTTGTCGACTCGGCAATCGTCATTCTTCGTCCATGATGCAATACGGGTTTCCCTCAGACCACCGTGAACCACAAGCCCCGGCTCTAAGATTTTCGCCCCCATCAGCGTCATACCAACCAATAAACGTTCATCCCCTACCACTTCGGCCAATTGCTCAATATTTCCCAAACCATTCTGCAACGTCAGCACTACCGAATCTGGCTTTAAGAAATACTCCGCCACTAAAGCAGCTTCCGCTGTATCATTGGACTTTACAGCAACAATAATTAAATCTGCCGGACCAATATTGCTGGCCAACATCGTAGCACGAGGACGCGCCAGAAATTCACCAGTCGGCGAAAGCAAAGTAACGCCATCCGCTTCAATTTTCACCACATGTTCTTGCCACATATCCAGCAGCCATAAATCCTCATAGCCATTAGCTAGATAACTTCCATACAAGCAACCCATTGCCCCTGCTCCAATTATGGCAATCTTCATGTTTACACCCCAATTTCTTGTTTTTGCAATATTTCGCCAACAAGAAATTAGCTTCCTCTTTGTGCAAAAAATAACTTACGCAGACCTATAAAAACAACAAAACAGCCGAAAACTAAAGTTCGACTGCTTCTCGCAAATAATAAACAAAATACTTGGCCATACTACCATTTAGCCGCAACCCACATCTTGGTATTAATTAAACACCATAGAATACATACGCAGAAATAGTCCTATTGATACAACGGCCATAAATCCTAAGCCACCAATTATGTATTGCATAAATTCACCTCAGCTTTAAACCACGCAGCATCGCTCCAGAGATTAGGCAACCTCGCGCTTTCAGTAGTTACTTTATATAATTGTATACCACAATTATGGCAACCCTATGACATAATTGTGAAAAATTCGTGAACTTAAATATACTCCCCATGTAATGCTAATAAAAAGAAGGCGCTACGAAGGCACCTTCTTTAACTTATTATATATACACATGTATTGTACTAGGTGCTTTTGTTGCAATAACTTTAAACCATAACCTATTTTGGGATTTAATAAATGTATCATCGACCCATGAAACAGGCATTTTTTTCGAAGAAGGCACGTATACATCGAACGCCAACGAATTGCTATTAATTAATTTACTAGGAAACCCGTCTTTACTCGCTAACTTAACCTCGACATTAGAATTATTTCCTTTTTCCGCCAATCGCTCTAAAGTTGCCTTAACGCTCAAATTGGCATCTTTTTCAATCATCATTTGTATTTGCTCGTCAGGAACATCGCCATCTTTTTCAACCAAAATACTATACACATGTAAAAGCACTAAATCACCCCTTTTATTATTTTATACATACTTCGTCAAAACAGAATATCTTCCTGCAATAATTCCTAACCATCATATTAGATAAAGAAATATAAAATATAATTCCAGATGGAAGCAACTAATTATCCTTTTTACTATATCTTTTGAAATTAGCAGCAATCTCCAAACAATATTCTGCCAATTTATAAAATTGTCTGGAAACAAGGTGAATATGGTGGTAAAATGTTACTGTAAGGTAACCAAGCACTTTTCAGCAGAACTTAAGCCAAACCGCCCTCCGAGCGGAAATAAGCGGTGCCGGAAGTAATATTCCAGCATTTAAATAATCTATTGTTGAAGGGTGTTAGTTTAAATTAAAATTTTAAAGGAGAATTAAAATGAGCTACAAAATTACAAAAGCAAGTGAAGCTACCCCGTATGAAGCTCCAGGACATTACGACATGCGTGCTACAAGACTCCACAATCCAGCAGATGTCAACGATGGTAAGGTTATTATGGGTCTATCGCACTTCCTCCCAGGCGGCGGTGCAAAATACAATGCAATTCCTGTTGAATTCATTTATTATATTGTAAGCGGCGAAATGACAGTCACTATCGATGGCAATACTTTTGTCCTCGGCGCTGGCGATTCTGTTCATGCCGGACCGAACACAGGCAAAGAGATCATCAACAACGGCAAAGTTACTGCTACCATGCTGGTAACAATCGTTCCAGCAGCTCAATAATAAAGTTTTATTATTTACACAAGGCCGTTTAAGAATACGGCCTTAATAAGCCACTTAAAACAATAAGTTTTAAGTGGCTTATTAATTTATCCAAAAGCAGTATAATATATCGATAAGCGAAAGATCAAATCAATGCAATTGTGTTTATCGATCACGACATCAAATCCTGCCAATAGTAAAACCAAGCTCTATTTTACATCAAAAACACTTCTTTGATGAATTGGTTAATTGCCATCGGTGAATCTACAACATATACTTTAAAACCCAATGCCTCAAACTCAGCTTTTCGTTTTTCTTGTATCGGCCCTAGATCCCCCCCCGGCTGTTTCATCTCTACAAATAAAGCTTGACCTCCCTGCATAAGAACCATTCGGTCTGGTACTCCCCGCAAGCCGCGAGAGAAAAATTTACAAAACATCGCGCCTTTGGCTTCTACCCGTCTTTTTAACTCCCGTTCTAAAAAACTTTCAGGCATATCTAACGCCATCCCAAAAACTCCTTCCAAACTTTTAGGTGTACCATCATTCCAATATATAAGAGCATATATGTTTTTACATGTTGAAAAACTCAGGGACCTCATCTCCAGAACCTTACCTAAGCAATCACTGCAATAAACATTTTACGCATGACAACTCGTACATATTCGATTGATCCCCATATATTCTACGAGCGACCAAGCTAATTCGTTCTACGGCATCCAGCCATAGAAAATCCCCTAAAACAACTCCCGGCAACAGCTAATGGCCTCCTACTATACACCCGCACACCATAACTACCCAAAAAAAAAGCTTGAGCTTGTTAATTACGCATTCAACAAGCTCAAGCTTTTTTACATAAGTGTCAATCCCGTTTACGATTAGCAGACGCTCCCTCACAGCTGCTGCACCAGGTGTTTTCCTACAATTGCCCCTTAGACACCTCTTTAACTTTCCCATTAGTAGTCACAAACTTATACACCTGGTTTCACTCCCAAACATACACTGTTAACATAGAAGTACTCCATAATCTTAATAAAGGAGCAATATTAATGATGATGCTTGAGAATACCGATATTTCCGAAACCCCAACTCGCGACTGCTACCGTTTTATCTACGTGCCGCTGTGCAAACAAGAAACCGAATACACTTGCGGCATAGCCTGCGTACAGTCGATATTAGGATACTATGGCATCGATTACCGTCAGGACGAATTAGCCCAAATACTAGATTCAAAACCAATACTCGGGACGGACTATCAAAAAATCCTCTCTTTTATGAAGATGCTTGATTTCGAATCATCATTCATTGATTCTATGAGCATTGATGATATTAAGAGTTTTATTAATGATGGAATAACCCCTGTACTTCTACTCCAAGCTTGGGCAGAAAACGGCGTTGACTATGCTTCAGACTGGAAAGACTCTCACTACGTGATCGCCTGCGGATATAATGATGACCAGATATTTTTCATGGACCCTTGGACGCTCGGAAACTACACATATCTCTCTGCCGAAGAGTTATTGAAGCGCTGGCACGTCCCCGATGTGCATTTCAGTCGTTGCTACCGCAGCGGATTGATTATTAAAAACAATAACATCACACCCGAATACAGCCCCCGAAACTTGAAAAACCTAGGCTAATTGTTTCTTATAATTCATTAATTGCCCCCTTTATTTTAGTAATTTGGTTTTATTGACATAGCTGATATGCTATACTTATAGGCATTATATTTTTAACAATTAGGCTTTCCAACATAAGGAGAAATACAAATGGACTTATTTAGCATACCGGACATGAATATGTTACTATTTTTATTGATTTCAAGTTTTATTGCTGCCTTTATTGATTCTGTCGTCGGCGGAGGCGGTTTGATTTCACTACCAGCCCTTTTGGCAACCGGCATGCCGCCAAATTTTGCATTAGGCACTAATAAAATGGCTTCAGCAATGGGAAGTCTAACCAGTACTCTATCTTTCTTACGTGCCGGTAAAATAAATTTCCATTTGGTAAAATATCTATTCCCTATTGATTTTATCGGTTCTATACTGGGGGTTTATGCTGTACAGCAAATTCCGACCAGTTTTCTTAAACCATTGGTAGTTCTTATGTTAGCGCTAGTTACCATTTATACTTTTTGCAAAAAAGATTGGGGAGCAAGATCTACTTATAGCAGTATAACTAAGCGTGTAGCTTTATTAAGTGGTCTAGCAACTTTTATTCTTGGATTTTATGACGGTTTTTTTGGACCGGGTACCGGTTCTTTTTTAATTTTTTCGTTCTTACTCATTGGCTTTGACTTTATAGTCGCCGCAGGTAACGCCAAAGCACTAAATTTCGCCAGCAACATTGCAGCAGTACTAAGCTTTGGCTATTTGGGGACTATCAACTATGCTTATGGCATCCCCATGGGCATTGCCATGATTATCGGAGCTATGGCCGGTTCACGCATGGCAATCACTAAAGGTACAGCGTATGTACGCCCCCTGTTTATAACCATATCTGTGACGCTCATTGGCAAACAACTATGGGATGTGTTGAGATAACCCCTAGATTTTCCAAGCAAGAATTTAGTCAGTTTGATTTATGTCACAGTTAGCAATCAATGTTTTAATCAAACTTTCAATATAAATAATCACTCATTCTTATCTTTTCACACTGTATAAACCCACCATCTACCGGGTATAATATTATCGTTCGGACATTCATAAGCTCCTACTCCTTATAGAACAAGGTCGCTATGACCTTGCTCTTTTTTGCATCCTAACATGGATGTCTCTGGCGTTTTGCCAAAATCATCATAATAAAACAAGGCTTTTGGGATAATTCCCAAAAGCCTTGTTTTATTATGGTGCCGAGGACCGGAATCGAACCGGTACGGATGTTTCCATCCGACGGATTTTAAGTCCGTTGCGTCTGCCTGTTCCGCCACCCCGGCATTTACTTTTTGTGTATCGCTTAACAACACAACAAGATTATTATACACCAAATAAGAAACTATGGCAAGACTATTTTTACAATCTATTTTTAAAATTATATGAAATAGCCTGTACCGCAAAAGACAATGCTTCTGCAGTACAGGCACACAATTTACTTAAGTACAGCTCCAGTATTAGCTGAAGTAACTAATTTTGCATAACGAGCCAAATACCCACTGGTAACCTTAGCCGAAGGTTTTACCCATGCGGCCTTGCGGCGCGCAAGTTCCTCATCGCTAAGCTTGACATTCAGTTTACGGCCCGGAATATCAATTGAAATAATGTCGCCTTCCTCAACCAAAGCAATTGGACCACACTCCATCGCTTCAGGAGAAATATGACCAATACAAGCACCCCTAGTCGCACCACTAAAACGTCCATCCGTAAGAAGCGCCACCTTAAGTCCCATGCCGGTAATAACCGCTGTAGGATTCAACATTTCCCGCATTCCCGGTCCTCCCTTAGGACCTTCATAACGGATGACCACTACATCTCCATCTTTAATTTTTTTGGCCAATATATCCTCTATAGCCTCATCTTCAGAATTAAACACTCTGGCAATTCCCTCGAATACAAGCATATCCTCGGCAACCGCACTTTCCTTAACCACAGCGCCATCAGGTGCAAGATTGCCCTTAAGAATTGCAATCCCCCCAGTCTTACGATATGGCTCTTCCACAGTATGAATAACGTCCGAACACATCGTGGCGGCATTTTCAATACGCTCAGCTACTGTACCAGTAACAGTAACTGCATTCGTATGAATAATACCGGTTTTGGCCAGTTCCTTCATGACTGCCGGTATGCCACCAGCTTCATTTAAATCCTGCAAATGATGAATGCCACCCGGACTAAGTTTAGTAATATAAGGGGTCTTAGCACTGATTTTATCAAACAACTCCAACGGCAGTTCAATCCCAACTTCATGGGCGATAGCCGGCAAATGTAATACTGTGTTACTAGAACCACCGATCCCCATATCCACAGCAATAGCATTCTCAAACGCCTGAACAGTCATAATATCCCTAGGCCGAATATTTTTTTCCACCAATTCAACAACAACTGCCCCAGCATTTTTGGCCAAAGCACGCCGCGCTCCCGTATATGCTGCGGGAATAGTACCATTGCCAGGCAAACCTAACCCCAGCGCCTCAGTAAGGCAATTCATAGTATTAGCCGTAAACAAACCAGCACAAGAACCACAGCCAGGGCAAGCGTCCTTCTCCATTGAGTCAAGTTCAGCAGCATCAATCTTGCCAGCCTCATACAATCCAGCGGCCTCAAACATACTGCTAAGGCTGACATCTTTACCATTATGACGACCAGCCATCATCGGTCCTCCGCTAACCACCACAGCTGGCAGATTCAGTCGCGCCGCCGCCATCAGCATACCCGGAATAATTTTATCGCAATTCGGAATTAGTACAAGCCCGTCAAACGCATGAGCCATCGCCATCGCCTCAGTCGAATCAGCAATTAACTCCCTGCTTGCAAGTGAATACTTCATCCCTTCATGCCCCATAGCAATACCATCGCAAATGCCGATAGCCGGAAATTCTACCGGAGTGCCGCCTGCAGCAGCAACTCCAAGCTTTACCGCTTCAGTTATTTCCCGCAAATGAAAATGGCCGGGAATAATTTCATTAAACGAATTCACTATACCAATCAGCGGCTTTTCCAAATCCTCCGGTCGATAACCCATGGCGTAAAATAACGAGCGGTGTGCCGCCCGTGTTGAGCCTTTCTTTACAACATTGCTCTTCATCAAACTCTCCCTTTCCTGGCATAACTAAAATTTATTCTCAATTAATTCGCCGTTTTAACGATTGAATCCTCTACCGTTAGACGACAACGTGCACTAAATGCTATATTTTTTCCGACATAGTAAAAAAACCACCATATAAGGTGGTTTCTAATAATCATTGGAGGCGGCACCCAGATTTGAACTGGGGAATAGAGGTTTTGCAGACCTCTGCCTTACCACTTGGCTATGCCGCCAATTAAGTGGAGCGGAAGACGAGATTCGAACTCGCGACCCTCGCCTTGGCAAGGCGATGCTCTACCACTGAGCTACTTCCGCATAATGGTGCCGCAGGGCGGAATCGAACCGTCGACACGAGGATTTTCAGTCCTCTGCTCTACCGACTGAGCTACCGCGGCATTACATTATAAAATGGCGACCCCGAAGGGATTTGAACCCTCGATCTCCGCCGTGACAGGGCGGCATGTTAGACCACTACACCACGGGGCCATTTGAAACTGCATAATCTAGTATAATACATCACAGTTATTAAGTCAAGTACTATTTTATCAATATAAAAGCACTATTAGATAAAGTTTATTTGCAATAACCGTCATAAATTGCATTATATCATAATAAAAACAGTTGTCAATACCATTCATTGTACATTATTACGTCAACAAGTTATTGACAACTTCCAATATTCTTTCAGGTTCAAAAGGCTTTACAATAAAATCAGCCGCACCGGCTTTAATAGCTTCGGTCACAACACCCTGCTGGCCAATAGCACTAACCATAACAACCCTCGCCTGAGCATCTTCAAGTAGAATTTCCTTCAGTGCTGAAACACCGTCCAACTCAGGCATTGTAATATCCATTGTGACAACGTCAGGTTTATGTATCAGAAAAAGCCTTACAGCCTCATGACCAGTTCCTGCCTCCGCCACTACCTTATGTCCACTTTCTTCAAAAATTCTCTTTAACATCATCCTCATAAACAACGAGTCATCGCAAATCATAATCTGTGCCATATCAAATCTCCTTATCTTAGAACAAATCAGTCTTTTACTAAAAAAGTCTTCATTTTAGTTATTCCTCTACTTCCGCCTTAACGATCATATCGCGAAGCGAATCTAACGAACTAATAAGATTTGTATCCATTTTGTTTGCTAATTCATCAAGTTCTCTTGCATCAAAAAGTCCAGTCATCATTGGTGTCATTCTTAATCTAAGCTCACCAAAAAATTCATCCCGATATACATTATAATAGATAAGCAAATTGCTGGCGGCAGTAAAATCACTATAATCCACAATAATATAAGAGCCGTTAATCGCTTTCAATGCCTGCTGCGGATTAATAAATAGTTTAAACCCTGCAACTTCATCAGGCAACTTAGCAGTATATGGCCACTCCAGAATATTTTTAGCCCGAAAAATGCTCTCGTACTCCCGTTCCTGAGTACCACTTAAATCCAAAAGAGTCGGTTCCAAGCGCATTCTTAAATTCTTTTCCATTACATTGATGTCTGGTGTAATAAAACTTATATCATAAAACTCAGTTAACCCCACCTTCACCAGAACCAGAAAATCCTTTGTAGCGTTATCATATAAAAGCGAAAGACTTCGCTTCATCTCATCATTAGTATAAGAACAAATATTATACTGCTCACCGCATAATTTTTGTTCCATCACCAAAGTGAACCCAGCATTTCTATCCGGCAAGCTTTGTAGATATACCCAATCAGTTACCTGTTCAATAATTTTATCCACTATGACCATCCATTTCTTTTACCATATATATATTATCTACTATAAACCTCGCCTCTGCAATATTTACAAAGACGACCAAGTCACCTCACTAAGATATACCTTTACATTACATATGTTGTTCTCCCCACTGACTCATAGCATTTAAAATTGGAATAAGCGTCATGCCTTTTTCCGAAAGACAATATTCCACCTTAGGAGGAATCTGATGGTATTCCTTCCGATGAATAAGTTTATCCTCCACCAGTTCTTTAAGTTGCTGGCTAAGCATTTTATGGGTAATCGCTCCGACCCCTCTTTTCAGATCGCCATATCTCTGCACCCCATCATTCATTAAATGCCATAGGATAATAGCCTTCCACTTTCCGCCCATTATGGATAGAACATATGTTAACGGACAAACTTGCTTATCCTTTAAACATTTTTCCATATTATCCCTACTTTCCCTATGTATAGTATCTCACAAAAAAGTGCATACTTTATTTTCATCTAATATACTATATAATTTTAGTAAAGAAATCAATAAATGGGAGGAATATAAAATGTCCAACGCTACTTTACAAACACTTAAAAATCGCCGGGCTATTAGAAGCTTTGATAACAAACAAATTAAATCTGAAGATCTCAACACAATTCTCGAAGCCGCACGCTATTCACCTTCAGCAAGAAATGGCCAACCTTGGCATTTCACAGTTATCCAAAACGAAGATCTCCTTAAAGCTATGAACAAAGATGGCAAGGAAGGCGCCATAAAAACCGCTCCTGATTTTATGCGCGAAAAAATGCAGGCTGATAACTTTAGTTTTTGGCACGGTGCTCCAACAGTAATCATTACATCAGGATCTGATGAAAACCGGTTTGCAGCAGCTGATTGTGCCATAGCAAATTATAGCATGATGCTAGCTGCAGAAGCTCTTGGACTCGGTTCCTGCTGGATAAATTCCGGTCTAATGCTATTTGAAGGATCGAAAGGCAGTGTTTACAAAGAGCGCCTAAGCATTCCTTCCGGCTACACCCCGCTTTATTCTGTAGCACTTGGCTATATTAATGGTGATAAACCAGCGGCTCCTGAGCGAAAAACCGATGTTATCACCTACTTCAAATAAAAATTACTTTCAAAAGACCTGTCGCTTAGGCGTCAAGTCTTTTTTTATGCTTAATAGTCCCTTATAATCATTCACCCTCCCCAGGCGCACCACATAAAATAAAGAAAAGCCTAGAAAACTAAAACAGGAGATGATTAAGTGCCCAAACCTCTTAATTCCCACAATCCCCGAAGCTATTTCGCAACTTCAACCACTTGTAACAACTATACCCCATGCGTTGCGGTTGCTGAAATCATGGGTAGCCCTCTCGCCCCAAAGCTAAGAGGACAGGTTTTTTTCACCGCCGTACCAGGTGGAACCGAGGTCTGTGTTGAAATCTGCAATCTACCGCCTTATCACCCTGCCCAAGGCGATAACCCTCAAGTCGGGCCACACGGTTTTCACATTCACGAATGTGGCAACTGCGAAATATGCGATCCAACTAATCCATTCACCTCAGCGGGCGGCCACTGGAACCCAAACAAGCAACCACACGGCAACCACGCCGGTGATTTTCCCGCATTATTCTCTAACCACGGTTATTCGTGTATGACCTTTTTTACTGATAAATTTTGCGTCCCGGATATTATCGGAAAATCGGTCATAATTCATCAAAGCCCCGACGACTATCGAACCCAACCAGCAGGAAACTCTGGCAAGCGTCTAGCTTGCGGCATAATTAAATCTTCTCATAACTGAAACTGTCGCAGCCATTAATATTGTCAATATTAATGGCTGCGACAGTTTCCAATATTTACCACTCAGGCATCAACTATCACTCAGGCATCAACACTTGTCTGGCAAGCATAGTGCCACTTTTATCCTCAAAAAGAATGTCAATTCTCCTACGAAAATCCAACGTACCCCGCGGAATCCGAACAAAATCATCAGTCTTAACAATGGCAGGTGTACCTTCCAAACCAGGACTTTTAAACCTTACCGCAACAGTCAAATTATTGCCTGTCTGAACTACTTTAGATATTCCGATTCCATACCCTTGTCCCGTCGTTGCACCCAAGTGCGCAAAAAGAATCACGTTACGGGTAAAGTCAACTCCATTAATAAGGCTTAGCGAATTTGCCGACAAGTCAACAATACTGCCACTTATTCTCGGGTCACTAGCCAAGATGCCCAACGCCATATCCCGTGGAAAAGCAGTTTCACGCCATTGCCATCCTTCATAAATGTCAGTATTAAACAACAGTAATCTAACAACCTCGATTTTTTCCGGATTTAAGCCCAACTGCACTATATTATGCATCGGTGTTGGCAAAGTATTGCCCGTAGCTTCACTGGACTTGCCGATATCAGCCCCCCGACTATACGCATAAACACGCTCAACAGGTATACCCTGAAGTGCCGCCGAAGATACAAAAGTTGCACCAACCAGCGCCGCAGCCAGCCTCCTATATCTTCTTTTTCCAGTTTTTTTTCGCCAATCTATACTCATAGCAATACCTCCTTGCGAGGTTATTAATTATATTTTTGTGCAAACCATCAACGTGAATACTATGTATTTGTTGGGATATGAACTATACGCTTACAAATATAACATTAAACCAAACAATAGCCGCATACTTTGGACGAACCAAGTACACGGCTATAAACAATTAGTGAATTGCTAACACTTCATAATTTTTCCGGCAAGTAAAGTAAAGGTGAAGACTGCCACCATTAGAATAGCTACAAAGCCCATAGTTGCTATCATACCTAAAACTTGTTTTAGATAACTTGAAACCACGAACGCTAAAACTCCAGCTCCAGCACCAATAGTTAAAAAGAATGTTGTCAACTTAGACGAAGGATGATTCAGAAGTTCCGTACCATAAGCAACTAATGTAGCGTATATACCAGAATAGCCCAATCCCATTACCGCAGCTATGACCATAGACAAGTACAACTTGTTAGATACTACCAAAGCAAAAGCCGCTAAAGAGGACAAACCTGAGGCCCAAAGAAGATAATTCACAATGTTCACTTTTGCTATAAATACACCAGCCAAAAACCTTCCTATTGCCATAAAGACCCAAAAAATTGATAAAAACGAACTAGCTACATCTAAACCCACTGTTAGTTTTTCCATTATATACATTACCACCCAGTAACCGTAAGACATCTCTGACACTACATAGCATAGAATTGCCAACCCTATAACATAAATTTTTGCATTCCATACCTCAGCATCACTTGAATCTTCAATTATGTGATCACCGCGAAACTTCATCTTGAGCTGCTGACTATAAGCGAAAAAAGCCACCGCCAAAACAGGTATTAATGTTCCTAACATAACCAATTTCCAACCCATTCCCCGCGCTAATGCCGCCCCCGCTAAGATAGGGGTAACAATTGCCCCGACACTGAAAAAGAAGTTGAGAATATTAAGTTTTGCTGTACGCTGCACCTCTTCGGTATATAAGTTGATAATCAGATAATAACTTATCGAACACAAAACACCGCTACCTAAACCATATAAAAAGATAAAAATAGCAAACGCCACTAACGATGATTGACTTACAGCACCCAACACTGCAATAACAATCAGAGCTGTCGCTGTCAGCAGCTCTTTGCGTACATCAAATTTATTCAGAATAAAACCATTTCCTAAAATAGCTATAGCGTAGCCGACTGAAAAAAATGTAAAGCAATAGCCAACTATTGCTGTATCGACCTTAAACCCAGCGGCAACATCATTTGTAACTACTCCAGCCAAACTTAATGCCGAGCCAATAGTCAAAAGCAACAAATAGGCCAGCATAGTTAATCGCCCGATCGCCATGTCAGCCAATATAAATTACCTCCGGTTTAATCCGTCCAATTTTTACCAACGGTTCGATACGAACGCCTTCATTACATAAAATACACTAACTAATTCGTAACTGCCCTTCAATAAAATAACCGTAACTGCCAGCGACATTGCAATCAGCTATTTCTATACTATACAGTTTTTACATCCTTAGTCCTGATCATTCAACTTATTGTCTGCAACCCTAACAGAATCTATAACAATAACTAAAAAATTCTACCTCCTGAAACTAATTAGTATTGCAACTAGATTAACAATAAGTAAAAGCACCAGAAAAAATCCGGTGCTTTTACTTATTAATGAATTGATTTTTTCTTTACTCTACCGCCCAATACTTCATGAACATCATTTATAGTTACAAACGCCATTTCATCCTTTTCATAAACTATAGCCTTCAATTTAGCTATCTCCAATCGAGTCAATACTGAATACAGTACCTTCTTCTGTTCTCCGCTCCAGCCCCCTTCGCCATGAAGCACAGTAACTCCCCGTCCTAACCTAGCCATAAGGGCATCGGCGATTTCCTCCGGACGTTCCGATACAATCATAACACCTTTAGATTCGTTCAACCCTTCGATAGTCAAATCAATCACCTTGAATGCCACAAAATAAGCTACCAGTGAATACATCGCCTTATCCCAACTGAAAACCAGTCCGGCACTACCAAGAATAAAAAGATTAAAAAGCATGATTGTTTCTCCTACCGAGAAACCGGATTTCTTATCCATTAAAATAGCAACTATTTCAGTTCCATCAAGCGATCCACCACTGCGTATAATAAGGCCAACCCCTATTCCAACAACAATTCCGCCAAAAACTGCTGCCAGAAATAAATCGTTAGTCAGCTCTGGAATTGGATGAAAAAAAGAAACCCAATATGATAAAGATACTACCGAAAACATCGTAGCTATTGCAAATGACTTCCCGATCTGCTTGTACCCCAAATAAAGAAATGGCAAATTTAAAACAACGAGGAATAAACTTAATGGCAGCTTGGTAATATGACTAGCCATAATTGAAATGCCAACTATTCCACCATCAATAATCTGGTTAGGAATCAAAAATATTTCCAACCCAACGGCGGCCAGGATTGAACCAATAAAAAGAAAAATATACTTTTCTGCTCTACGCAATAGCATTTTGGATTTTTTCACCCAAAATTGCCTCCTTCAATAATACTCCTTACTATTATTGGGACTATAAGGTATTATATTAATAAAACATAAGGTGATTAGTTATGAAAGATGCCCTGTTTATAATAGCAGAACAAAAGATCCTTGAAGCCATTGAGAATGGTGAACTTAATAATCTTCCAGGCAGCGGTAAACCGCTCAATCTTGACGCCGAAAAAAATGTACCGCCCGATCTTCGTCTAGAATACAAAATCCTAAAAAATGCCGGAATGCTTCCTGAAGAAGCAAGCCTAAAAAAAGAAATTGCCATCTTACAAGAAATGCTACGCCACTGTCAAAACCACGCTGTAGAAACTAGTCTAAAACAAAAACTAACGCAAAAAATCTTGCAATACGATCTCTTAAAAGAAAAGCGGAAACGGCGATAATATCTTATATTCTATTTCTTCCCCGACTTTAGTTTTTGATACAAAGCATATGTCAAACATTCGGCATCTTCCACTAAGCCGCCGGAAGTAACCTCTGCAATAAATAAAGAATGGGTTCCCACATCAACTGTTTTTTCAGGAATAATTCGAGCCTCCAAGTACGCAACACATTCTTTCAATATTGGGCAACCTTCACGCCCAATAATAAATCCACCCGCTTCAAATTTATTACGCTCCCGCCCGGAACTAAAGCCAAAATTACGCACAGCAGCAATATCATTTTCCCGTAAAATTGATATCGCAAGTACTCCGTTTTTCATCACATACTCATGGGTTAGATTGCGTTTGTTGATGCCCACAGCTATAATCGACGGCTGATTGCTTATCTGGAAAACAGTATTAGCACATTGACCGTTGATTTTATTTTCATCCTTACTTGTCACAATATAAAGACCATAGCTGATTTTTTCCAGAGCTGCTCTGTACATCCCTTCGTCTGCAGCAGCAACCGTCTTTTCGGTAAGCGCACCAGCCAAATTGGTTATCAAAACAAATTTATCAGGCCCTACCCCACATATCGGGCACACCTCTGGTGGATCATCTCCGTCATGAATATAGTCACAAACCGTACACTTCCATTGTTTTCCAGGAACAACATCTGTTTTAAGAGTATTCACTTCCGTTAGAAGCATAAAATTTTCTGGCCCTACCCCACATATCGGGCAAACATCAGGCGGCGTGTCGCCAGTATGTTCATAACCGCAAATTTTGCATACCCATTTCTTCACAATAATCACTCCTTTTTAATATAATTTCTACTCTTCACAATAAATTCCTTTAACACACATCTTAGCCTCCCCTATTGACAATACCATAGGTTACTGCTATATTACATATAAATGAATTTCGTTTAAATGCGATGCGCGGGATAAGTAAGTCATTTTTGTTTTTCAGAGAGCCGAGGGAACGGTGCGACTTGGCAAACCGATTGACTGAAATACACCCGCAAGCTGCAGGCTGAAGGTAATAGTAGGCCGAGTCGGTAGCCGCCGTTACAGGCTTGAAGGGTTTGACCCTTCGTTAAGCGGCTTTGTATTGGCAACAAGGGTGGTACCGCGGGTTTTAAGCCCGTCCCTCATTAGGAGGGACGGGCTTTTATTTATTTAGTTTTCATTATAAGGAGGCTATTAATTGTGTCTGTTTTTGACGTTTTAAAAGAACGCGGTTTTATTCAACAACTAACCCACGAAGATGAAATTCGCGAGCTATTCGCAAACGAAAAAGTCACCTTCTACATTGGCTTTGATCCTACAGCCGACAGCCTACATGTCGGCCACTTCCTTGGCATGATGGTCATGGCTCATATGCAACAACATGGCCATCGCCCCATCTGTCTTATTGGCGGTGGCACGGCTATGGTTGGTGACCCCTCCGGCAAAACTGATATGCGCAAAATGATGACCCAAGAACTTATTAGCCAAAACGGCGAAAGATTCAAAACTCAAATGCAAAAATTCATCGACTTTTCGGATGGAAAAGCACTGATGATGAACAATGCCGACTGGCTGCTCGGTCTTAATTATGTCAACTTTCTTAGGGATATCGGCGTTCACTTCTCTGTAAATCGAATGCTCACCGCCGAATGCTTTAAGCAGCGACTAGAAAAGGGCCTATCCTTTCTGGAGTTCAACTATATGCTAATGCAAGCCTACGATTTTCTTGAACTCAACCGCCGCGTTAACTGCATAATGCAAATGGGCGGCGACGATCAATGGTCCAACATTATTCAAGGCGTCGAGCTTATCCGCCGTAAAGAAAGCAAACCTGCCTACGGCCTCACATTCACCTTACTTACCACAAGCGACGGCCGGAAAATGGGTAAAACCGAGAAAGGAGCCCTTTGGCTGGATCCGGCAAAAACCTCTCCATATGACTTCTACCAATACTGGCGCAACATTGACGATGCCGATGTAGAAAAGTGCCTGGCCCTCTTGACATTCCTGCCGATGGATGAAGTCCGTAAACTTGGAGCACTTAAGGACAAAGAAATTAATATCGCCAAAAAAGCCCTAGCCTTTGAAATTACAAAAATCGTCCATGGCCAGGAAGAAGCAAACAAAGCTCAGCAGGCAGCCGAGGCCTTGTTTGGAGGAACAGGAGCCTTAGAGAACGCCCCTACCGTTACAATTACCCTAGCCGAAGCGTCCGCTAAACTAATTGACATCCTGACAGCCAACGGAATCATTGCTTCAAAAAGCGAAGGACGACGACTCATTAGTCAAGGCGGCCTATACCTTGGTGACATCAAAATTACTGACCCAGATTTCAGTCTGAGCGCCAACCTATTTATCGACGGAAGTATACTTGTCCGTAAAGGCAAAAAGACATATCACCGCTTAGTAATTGAATAAAGCAAAATGACTGCTCAAGCTACTAGCTTGGCAGTCATTTTATATCTCGTCCAGCATATCGTCATACATCAACTTTTTCCTTTGCAAATCGATATTTTTCGACAAAAATCTTTTATTTTATTAACCCAATAACACAAACTTACTAAATTTATTAACAGCATACCCCTTTTTTATTAATTTTAATTTGATTTCTAGATTGATTTTTGTTAATCTATTTAAAGGATCATTGAATTAATGGAGGACATAATAATAAGATGAACTACTTTATGACGCTTTTGTTAATGGGTTTGGTAATATTAATACACGAATTCGGCCATTTTGTAGCTGCTTATTGGGCAAAAATTCCGATCAGAATATTTTCTATTGGCTTTGGTCCTACACTATGGAAAAAAAAGATCGGAGCAACCGAATACCGCCTGTCTTTATTACCTTTTGGAGGCTATGTATTACCTAATATCGAAACCCAAAAAGAATTTTTCCAAATTTCCCCATGGAAACGAATTATCATGGCAGCTGGAGGACCTATTGCCAGCGCAATCTTGCCTCTCCTCTGCCTTGCCATAATAAATGTATATTGGCACGGTTTTTCCGTAGACAATTTTTTATTTAAACCTGTACTCCAATCGCTTTCGGTACTTAATAACATGGCCGCTTCACTGCACTTGATGGTTTCCCAACCTGATCAACTTACCGGCATCGTCGGCATAGTAGCTCAAGGAGGAGAATTTATTGGCATCAGTGCTTTAAACGCTTTGAACTTTTTGGCTATTATCAGCCTAGATCTTTTTATATTAAATCTATTACCTATTCCAGTTTTGGACGGAGGCAAGATTCTACTTTATTTCACAGAAAAATTGCATCCAGTCTTCCTTAAGCTTCACTTCCCACTTGCCATCGCTGGCTGGATTTTCGTACTTGGTCTAACTGTATTTACACTATTTACCGATATAAGAAGACTTATTGTATAAAGCTTCTTGCTCTGTTTTCTAACGAAAGAAAATGGTCGCATGGATAATCTTTGGCTTATCTTCGGAGTTTTGTCGGCAATTACCGCTGCCCTTGTAGGGATATTCGGAAAAATCGGTCTACAAACGGCGGACGCTAATACCGCGACCGCCGTCCGTGCAATAATTATGGCGCTGTTTCTGCTATTAATTGTTATCGGTCAAGGCAACATCAGTTAAATCCACAACATTATATCTGATAAAATATAGCCACCATACTCGCGGTGGCTTTTTTAGGTGAAAAACTAAGTTTATTAAACATAGTTGGTGTAGGGCTAATAGCAATAGGTGCAATTCTAGTTGCTTTAAGCTAACACATAAAAACACTTTCATGTCCAACATTCACTGCGTCCACCACTTCTCCAAAATTCTGTTTCTGCAAGTCTTCTATCATTTCAACGAGCCACCGTTCTCAGAAAATGCTTATTCACAGCAGTCCCAATAACGGCAGCGACAAATACCTTAAATAAGTCCCCTGGAATAAAAGGCAAAGCACCAATCATTATTGCTTTGTTCAAATCAACGCCAGTAACAAAGCTCAGCCATAATACCCCCGGTATATAAACGACACAAATTCCACCGACAACATTAGCTAGCGCTAGACGCCATAGTTTATCTGTTGAACCTTTTACTAGTGCAATAATAATTACTCCTGCAAAAAAACCAGTGAGATACCCGCCTTTGGGACCGACAAGAACTCCGATTCCGCCTGTTAAGCCACCAAAAACAGGTATCCCCACTGCACCAAGCAAAAGAAATGTCAACACACTAAGAGCCGCCTGTTTTGCTGACAAGATACTTCCTGTAAGCATAATCCCTAAAGACTGGCCACTAACCGGAACTGGGCTAAACGGAATCGGAATCGAAATAGCTCCCAAAACCGCAGTCAAAGCCGCAAAAACTGCAGCATAAATAAAATCGGTTAATGCATATCGTTTTACCATTCATATCCTCCACAATGGAATCATATTGTAATAATCTTATAAGTTCCAGTTTAAAAGTATAGTCCACCTCCAAAGCATTGTCAACTACATATTTCCAGCAAGTTAACCTTTTAATAATTTTTCTCCGCTCATTACCAATAGCATTCTACTCTAAATCGCCCTGAATGAAGTTGGCACCGATTACTCGGTGCCAACTTCATTCAAGGCGATTTTACACTTCGTACACATTTAAACAGATCGATCTCTCAACAAGTTCCATTCTAAAAAACATCCTCCAATCACAAACGTCTTACCAATACTTGCTCAAAATTAACTATAATTATTGCAATAATCGTAAGCACGCCACCGGCCAACTGAATTAACTGCACATTCTCATTCAGTATCAGATACCCACTGATCACCCCAACTACCGGAACCAAATTTAAGTAAAGTGTTGTAATTGTTACATCCAACCGTTTGAGCACATATAAGTACAAAACATAACATCCTACTGAACAGCAGACTGCCAAAAACAATACATTCCAGAAGGAAACAAGCGAAAAAAACTGCCACTCCCTATATTCAAACAACGATAACGGTATTAAACATAACGTTCCCACTACTGTTTGACATGTAGTAAGAAATACCCCTGAATACTTATCCTGTAATGATTTATTGACAATAGTATAAAGCGCCCAAGATAACATAGCTCCTACCATTAACATATTCCCAACAAAATTATTTGAGTTAATATCGATATTCCCATTGGCGGTAACTGATAGATAAGTTCCTATAACCGCCATACCTATGCCTGCCAGTTTCAAAATAGATATCCTGCCATGATAAAATACTACATCAAGAGTAATCGCAATTATCGGGACAGTCGTTACAATCAATGATGCGTTTGACGCTGTTGTCAGCTTCACCCCTAGGTTTTCAAAATAAAAATATATGGTGATACCAAGCACACCACCAAGTAATATTTGCGGAACATCTTTCTTATCAACTTTTCTATTCGGCTCAACTCTCTTTAGAATTATTAACAACAGCGTCGAAGCAATTGCAAATCGAATAAGAGCCATTGTCGTAGGCGGTATTTCACTTACCGCTATTTTTATGCTGATAAATGAAATACCCCAAAAAGCTATTACTGTTATCATAATAAGGTTTGCTAGCAACTGCTGTCTGCCCACTATAGCATTTATCACTTTTCTGAGATTTCCATACATAACATCCCCTCCGCCTTATATATTACCAAATACAAATAGAGGCGCATTGTAAAAAATTGCTTGCTTTACTTATATAGTAAGACTTAGTATTCTTTTCGCTTAACTACAACGCAGTATATTCCCAGCTATATCCAATTATAGCATGAAACACACCTACGAAAAGCATTTTTCGCTTCCTAGAAAATTAGCCTTGAAAAAAAATTGTTGAATTATATTTTTCTCTAAATACTGGTTATCCTCAGAATTCTGATGCTATAATATTATTACAGAGCAATAAACGCATATTTTCTTGTGCAACATGTATCATAATATAGTAACAACGCAGAAAGAAGGTCTGTCCTATGACAATACTTGCTTCACGGCAAGAACAACTTGAGGAAATTCTTAATGCTGTTACACACGGCGTCGGCGCTATATTAGCACTGGTCGGGCTTATTGCTCTTATTGTAGCAGCCTCGATCTACGGTAACATCTGGCATCGCATAAGTTTTAGCATTTACGGGGTTTCTCTCTTTCTCTTATATTTAGCCTCCACTCTTTATCACAGTTTTCAGAATCAAAAGCTAAAATATGTCTTTAAAATCTGCGACCATGCGGCAATATACCTTTTGATTGCTGGATCTTATACCCCATTTGCGCTTGTAATACTTCGTGGCGTATTAGGCTGGACCGTCTTCGGGATTATATGGGGCTTAGCAACCATTGGCGTTATCCAGCAAATTCTTTTTGTGAAACGGTTCAAAATATTTTCTACGCTTTGTTATATTTCAATGGGATGGTTTGTTATAGTATTCATTAAACCGCTAATCATCGCATTACCCTTTGCTGGCCTATGCTGGTTAGTTGCTGGCGGCCTATTATACACTATCGGCGCCGGATTTTACCTTTGCCGAAAGCTACCCTATAATCACACTGTCTGGCATTTTTTTGTCATTGGCGGCAGCGTGTGCCACTTCGTCACTATTTTGCATTTTGTCCTGCCTATTACCACTCCGGCATAAGACGCTGTTATTTTTTATTGACATCCAGCGCTCCACATGTTATTCTAGAAAAGATTATTTACCTAAGAACTTAGTTAAAACATTGTAGTATGGGGCATGATGCTGGCTTTAAACTCTATTCTGACTCAGTATTGGTAAAAGTCGAAAGGTAATTTGCGGCTGATGACACCTCGGAGTGTCAGAATTACCGGTAATTGAGAACGGAGGAAGAAATATGAAACAGCGTATCCAGCAACTCTTTAAGCGTCTAGCTCTTTTGGGTTATTGCTCATTTGAAATTAAATCTATCATAGAAGAAGCAATTGGTGCCCAAGAACTGGACATCGGAAACGATTCACACTGCGCTGACGCTATTGTCGCATTAGAAAAATACGTAAAACTCGGATCGCACTTTTCAAATTGCTATAGCAAATAAATTGTGTGACCCAAAAGAAGTACACCATCCGATAGATTCGGAAGCTGTACTTCTTTTTTGTTTAATCCCAACGCTCCACCCTATGCCATTTACCATAATTTAGGACCACAAAAGCGGTTTTTACTTTTTTAAGGCTATTTTCGAATAAAATACATACCCTAAAATGCAATAAACACATTTTTTTGTCGTTAAGCTCTTGTCGAGTGTTTACTAAGTTTCGTATAATGGTAAAAGGTTAAAGGAGCGATGCATTATGGCTGAATTGCAAACATTAAATAACTCAGACCTTCAAGAATATTATTCTGCTTTATCTTACAACTACAAAGAGTTTCAGAATAAAAATCTCAGATTGGATATGTCACGAGGCAAGCCTTGCACAGAACAGTTGGATCTATCGCTTGGGCTTATCGACTGCCTCAGTAGCTCCGATTATTTGGCAGCTGATGGAATTGATTGCCGAAACTACGGTGGAATAGACGGTCTTCCCGAAATAAAAAAACTTTGCGCCGAAATCCTGGAAGTAAAACCCACCGAAATCATTGTCGATGGTAACTCCAGTTTAACTCTGATGCACGATCTGGTAGCCCGAGCTATATTACACTGTCTTCCTGACAGCGAAACCCCCTGGGGCAAACTTCCTAAAATCAAATTTCTCTGTCCCAGCCCTGGCTATGATCGCCACTTTGCAATATGCGAATACTTTGGAATTGAAATGATTAGAATTGACTACTTAAGCGATGGCCCCGATATGGATCAAGTGGAAAAGTTGGTAGCAGCCGACTCTGCTATTAAAGGAATTTGGTGCGTACCAAAATACAGTAATCCTACTGGCATTACCTATTCCGACGCTATAGTAACACGCCTTGCCAAAATGTCCACCAAAGCCCCGGATTTTCGGATTTTTTGGGATAACGCTTATGCATTGCACCATCTAACTGATACTCCGGACTCGCTACAGAATATTTTGACCGCTTGCCAAAAAGCTAATCACCCCAATCGCTGTTTTATATTTGCCTCTACTTCTAAAATTAGCTTTCCCGGCGCTGGTATCGCTATGCTTGCCAGCAGCGAAACCAATATAGCCTGGCTAAAAAAACAAATGCTTATACAAACCCTGGGGCCCGATAAACTTAACCAATTACGCCACATCCGATTCTTTAAAAACTTGTCTGGCATTGAAAACCACATGCGTCGACACGCAGCAATTATCAAACCAAAATTCGATTTAGTATTAAATATTTTGCAAACTCAACTAGCTGTAAAAAATCTTTGTTCCTGGAGCACACCGCAGGGCGGTTACTTTATTAATCTTAATACCCAGCCGGGTTGCGCTAAAAAAGTAGTTACTATGGCCGCCGAAGCCGGAGTAGTTCTAACATCAGCCGGAGCAACCTTCCCATATGGTCTGGACCCGTTAGACCAAAATATCCGGATTGCTCCCACACTCCCCTCCCTATTAGATTTAAAACAAGCCGCAGAGTTGCTTACCCTCTGCATTAATCTGATTAGTACCGAAGAAGAACTTCGAAAAAGAGGACTTTAGAATAAAAAACTAACTGGAACCAAAATAGAAACACCCCCAATGTGTATTATCACAGGAGGTGTTTTTATTGGTTTCACACTATACCTTTATACAATCTCATTTAATGCCTGAAGTAGCGTCGCCATTTCTTCATCCGAACCAATACTTACCCTTAAAAAATTATCTATTCTTGGTTTTTTAAAGTATCTAACTAGAATTCCTTTTTCTCTTAGCCGTTGATAAATTTCATCTGCATTCATTTGCGAATGACTGATAAAAATAAAGTTGGCCTTTGAAGGAATAACATTAAACCCGCTAGCAGTTAAGCTCGCCGAAAAGTTATCCCGTGTCGCAATAACTTTTCGTCTTGTCTCCTGAAAATATTTCTCATCTTCGAATGATGCAAGTGCCCCAGCAAGCGCTAACTGATCAAGCGTATAAGAATTGATAGAGTTTTTTACCCTATCTAGACCATCAATCAGCTCTTTTTGGCCTAATGCCAGTCCAACCCTCAATCCTGCTAGCGAACGTGATTTTGACAGCGTTTGAACAACTAATAAATTGGAGTATTTCTTAATAAGCTTAACCGCCGACTCGCCGCCAAAATCAATATACGCCTCATCAACAATAACCACCTGCTCAGTATTTCGTTGTATAATAGCTTCTACTGCTTCAAGAGGTATGTACTTGCCTGTAGGAGCATTAGGATTAGGGAAAATTATCCCCCCATTATTTTCAAAAAACTGTTCAACAGGAATAGAGAAATCTCCATTAAGCGGGACAACTTTATAGTCAATATGAAATAATGCAGAATATACCGGATAGAAACTGTAGGTTATATCCGGAAATAAAATTGGTATTCCCGGATTAAAAAACGCCTGAAAACTAAAAGCCAGAACCTCGTCTGAGCCATTTCCTACAAATACTTCTTCTTTAGCTAAGCCATAATATTGGGCAATACATTGTCGCAACTCATCACACGTAGGGGTAGGATACAGTCTTAAGTTCTCATTTGCCGCCTCCCGAATAGCTGCTAACACCTTGGGTGATGGAGGATAAGGGTTTTCATTGGTATTTAGTTTCACATACGTCTTATCTTTAGGCTGTTCACCAGGAACATAAGGTTCAATACTGCGTACTACTTGACTCCAATACTTGCTCATCTATACTAGCTCCCTTCAGTCATATATTCAAAGCTTTGTTATGTTACCACCACTAATTTTTATTGTACCAATAATCATTGACATCTCCAATACCTCTTCCAACTTTTTCTCCCATATAATATTTCTATCCCTCCTTCTATTATAGCTCTTACAAATAGCAAAAACTAATTACAATAGCTAATTATACCAACTTGAATAGGAAACAATTTATGACAATTGCGACCAAAAAAACTTGGTTTCCTTATAAACCGGATATTCTGCTTACACCGGGGCATCAATAATCGTAGACATGGTTGCTCACCGCGCTTAAAGCAACGCTTTGCGTCTACCCTCAAGTTAAAGGTCACATATACTTGCACTCACTGTTGAGACTTTTATTTCCACTGTCGCGACTTATATAGTTTGTCAGTAGTTTCCTGCCAAAATCAATAACTTTTCCTCAACACTAAGCTTTATTATAGTATCTCTTCAATACATATATTTTCTAACCAGAATGCTTAATTGGTTTTACCTTTTATGTGAAATTGTAGTAAAATAATATCTAGCTGTATCATCAGAAGGAGGATTAACAACATGGAACTCATTTTATATGCATTAGTTGGAGTAGTTGCAGGGCTCTTGAGCGGCTTTTTTGGCATTGGCGGAGGAATAATCATTGTCCCAGCATTGATATATTTATGCGGCTTTAGCCAGTTAAAGGCACAGGGAACTTCTCTTGCTGTCATGTTGCCACCAGTTGGAATGCTGGCATTTTGGCAATACTATAAAAATGGCAATGTCGATATCAAGGCTGGAATAGTGATTTGCATAACCTTACTTATCGGAGGAATGTTTGGTGGCAAAATTGCCCAAATCGTCCCTGCCGATATATTAAAAAAGGCTTTTGCCATTTTTTTAATGTTTATATCTGTCAAAATGTTAATTAGTAAATAAGATATTTCCCCCTGCCAAAATTTTTAACAAATAAAACGGACGCTGCAAATCCTAAACATCTGCAGCGTCCGTTTTATTTGTCAAAAACACCATCAAATACATTATACCTTCTGTCGGCTTCAACCTCCGACGTCCCATCTATACCTAGAATATATTTTTGAAACATCAGGCTCCCGATTATACGATTCGCCAAATATACAGCTACATATCCAATCAATATCCCCAAAACCACGTCTACAACCCAATGTACAGCTAACCACAGCGTCGCTATAACAACCAGAACACAATAAGTACACCAAGACCATTTAAATATTTTATATGGTTCTTGAAGTGCGACAAGCAACGAAGCTGTTGCTATAGATGTTTGCATGCTGGGAAAACACCAGGAAACCATAAAGTTCCTTTCCACTTCACTAAAAAACATGCGGCCTAACCCATCAGGAATGCCGTTAACATACCATATTTCTTGTACTTGAAACAACAAATATAAAGGGGTTACTAAAAATATCTGGAGTAAATGCCCTGACAATAAATATTGCCATACTTTTTCATAACGTAGCTTTATTAGACTTGCAAAAATTGGAATGTAGAAAGGTAATAAAAACCCAGTACTATAAACTATTCGAAAGAATTTTTTTATAAACTCAGGGCTTTCCCTGGAAAGCGAAGACAGATTATTTCCTGGAATAGCAGCAAATACATTAGATAGATTAAACGGTGCTGGATTTTCTATTCTCCAAAGTAATAATTTTACCCATAAAACGATTATCAATGCCAGAAAACAAATTGCACCCGCTAACCCAATAGAATTAATATAAAACCTCCTTGAGGATAGCATCTTTATCGGAGTATTAGCTGATGATACTATATATATTCCATAAAACACAGACCATACATACAACAGTTGCTCTATGGAGAAATATGAAATAGGGTAATTTAATACGTACCACTTAAACACACCGCATGCGCCTATGCCAAAAAGAGCAAAACCAATTAGTAGCATAATTATCTCATTAACCAGTTTCATACCACCAGCCCTTGCTTCAGCACGCTGTAAATAATTAGTACTAGACTTATATTCAATTATCATCTGATTATCACATACTGCTTGTTTACATTTCATATATATTTCACATTTCCTCTTCGCACTTTCGTCAGATTAGATCCAGCATACGCCAATTTACACTCGCAAACTCATCTCAATGCTTAATATCGATTTCACAATTAGCTTATTATAATCTAACGATCAGTTGTCAACATAAATTCATCCCCAACTTCCTTAGGCCAGTTATTCCAAAGATAATAGCAAATCCCAGGCAGGGAAACAATCAAGAATATAGCCCCTGTCCAAAGTTCTGCCAGAAGCTGCCCATTGATATTGACTATGTCTGGTTGCTGAAAAAATAACGACATACAAAGCAATACATATGCCACGAAATTATTAAGCATATGGGCCAATATAGGTATTAAAATTGTCTTAGTTTTTACATAAAGCACCGCTAGTATTACGCCAACCATAAAAGTCCCAAACATTCGTTCATCCAGGTGAGCTATCCCAAATAAAAACGACGAAACAATAATTCCCATTGTTAAGCCCCACTTCGCTACTAGCCGCCGTAGGATTATACCTCTAAAAATAAATTCTTCCATAATCGGACCAATGATTACTATTAATATTCCATACAAACTTTGATAAATTAATCCGCTAAGACCAGATGAGCCACGCAAAGGATTAAATTCAAATATATCTCGTACATGCTCAGGAAAAACAAATGACTCCGCATACAACACAAAATGGCTTATTCCCAAGCTAAACATCGCAGCAAATAAAAGCACAACCATATCTTTCTGCCATAAACAGTCTTTTGGAAAGACTCCAATAAATCTCCTAAAGCCGATATCATATTTTTCAAATTTTCCCAAAATCCAAAAAAGCATTACACCATATTCTACAAAACCAATAATAATACCCAGAGGAAGCATATCCTTACTATCCAACTTAAAGAATACCATTGCACCGACAGCGCCGATTAGCGCAACAATAACACTAACGACATACCATAACAGAAAATATCTAACTTTTACACCAACTAAAAAATGCACCTTTGGCTTTTCAATCTCGCTTGTGCCCAAAGCCTCTATGGTTTTCTTTTTCCACCGGCTATAGCCCCACATAATATAACTTACAACAAATATGTCACGTAAATAGGGCACAATTAGACACCCCAGCACCAAAGCTATTCCCCATCGCATTTCAGTAATTTTTTTTAACTTTATTGAAACTGCGACACTTGCCACTAATGCTATACCTACCCATATTCCCCATCCCAAATAATAGTTATATTGGGCCAATCTACTAATTAATAATCCTGACACCAGCCACAAAAGTACACCGCAAAAAAATAGTTTTATCTTGCTAGGCATTACACTGCTCCTTTATTTCATCTTACCTGCAGCCCTTTAGTCCCGGTCAAATTAGCGCCGTACAAGTTTGCCCCCGCCAGATTTGCGCCACTTAAATCCGCATAACTTAGGTCCGTATCACCAAAGTTGGCATTACGTAGGTCAGCGCCATTCAACTGCGCCATTGAAAGATCAGCCAACTCTAGATTCGCCCCCTTAAGTGATGACTCCTGAAGATTTGCCTGCTTCAACTTAGCGCCGGTAAAGTCCACACCATCCAAATTTGTTTTTGCAAGCGTAGCATCATTCAATACAGCTAAAGTCAAATCAGCGTTTGTTAAAACCGCGTGGTACATTATAGCACCCCTCATCGTTGCCCCAGCCAAATTTGCCCCGCTTAGATTCGCATACCGAAAATCGGCTTCCGCTAAATTTGCCTTAATAAGTACAGCGCCGCTAAAATTGGCATTAATAAAATTCCCCCGCGCCAGCTGGGCACCAGTTAAATCGGCGCAAGAGAAATCCCCCTCTGCACCATTCCGTAAATATAGCAACCGTCTAATACGTGCTTGCTTATAATCTAAAACCAAGGCCAAATTGATTCCCAGTACCAACATCGCAAATATATTTGACGCTAATTTCTTCATATCAGTCTCCCTTTATCCCGTAAGGGAAAAGCTACTCTTAATATCGCGCTTTGTCGTCTTATGTTTATCGACATGATTTCTTCTATTTTATCTTATTTCTACAATATTCAACATTTCCCTTTTTTGTGTTTTATTTTATATTTTTTATGAAGAAATTAATAAATTTAATATATTTTTAACACTCAATTCAGTTCGATAATTTGCAACTTAAAATATTTAATTTATCACTATATAATGAAATGACTACTTCACAGATGTAAAGTAGCCATTTTCAGTCATATTTCGCTTTGTTTTAGCTCAATTTATCCTGCTAAAGTCAAATCTTATGTTAACTCTACCAACCAGATAAGAACCACTAAAAACTTATAAACAAAAACAGGCTACACCGAAGCAAAAAGATCAGCATAGCCTGTTTTTGTTTATAAGTTGGAATAAATATTAATCATCCAGCCAAAATATATGATCATTTATCATAAAGTTCTCCAAGAAAACTATTGCCGTACTCTAAAGCACCTAAGGAAAAATTCTCGGCAATTGTGGCGGCAATGTCTGCAAAAGTTCTCCGAACCCCTAGTTCTCCAGCAGAACACCCTTTATAGCATGCTATCAACGGCACATATTCCCGAGTATGGTCGGTTCCCTTTGTAGTAGGATCACAGCCGTGATCAGCAGTAACAATTAAGAGGTCTGCATCCTTCAACAAAGAAATAACTAGTTCTAGTTGACCATCCAATCTTTCAAGCGCTTTTGCATAACCAACACTATCATTACGATGACCATAAAGGCTATCAAACTCAACTAGGTTCGCCATTACCAGACCTTCACAATTTGTTTCTGTCAACAATCGCACAACAGTCTCAATGCCATCATCATTGGATTTTGTCGGATATGATTTGGTTATTCCTCGCCCTGAAAAGATGTCCGAGATTTTACCAACACCAACAACTTCCCGGCCAGACCTCGCCAGCAACTCCAACACGGTTAGAGCCGGAGGCTCCAAGCTATAGTCATGGCGGTTAGGTGTACGAATAAACTTACCAGGAGACCCAATAAACGGTCGGACAATAACCCGCCCCACAGCATGCTCACCGATACACACTTCGCGCCGAACTCTTTTCCCAATCAAATAAAGTTCCTCCAGCGGTACCACTTCTTCATGAGCAGCAATTTGCAGTACACTATCCGCCGAAGTATATATAATAAGCGAACCGGTATTCACATGATTATCGCCTAATTCAGCGATAATCTCCGTTCCTGAAGCCGCTTTATTGCCAATTACCTGCCGACCAGTAATTGCAGTTATTTTTTCAATCATTGTGGCAGGGAAACCATCAGGATATACAGGAAAAGGAGTAAATACCGGACATCCGGCCATTTCCCAATGACCAGTAGTCGTGTCCTTCCCTGTCGAAATTTCAGCCATCTTCCCATACCATGCTATCGGTTTAATATCTTGCCGAACTCCATCAATTTCTGTAATGCATCCTAACCCTAGTTTCTCCAATGTCGGCAAAAAAAGCCCGCCTTGCGAACGAGCTATATTCCCCAATGTATTAGCGCCAGCATCGCCATATTCAGCAGCGTCAGGCATAGCACCAGCACCGACGCTATCTAACACAACTACAACAATCCTTTTAAACAAAGCCAGCTTCTCCTCCATTACATGCACCATGAAAACTCTGTACTGCTAAAATAGCGGTTACATACCTACTATCATGCACGGGGATGGGATTTGTCATACACTTCTTTAAGCCGATTTTTGGTAACATGAGTATAAATTTGGGTCGTAGAAATGTCCGCATGGCCAAGCATTTCCTGTACCGAGCGGAGATCAGCTCCATTTTCTAAAAGATGCGTAGCAAAAGAGTGCCGCAAAGTATGAGGCGTAATTTCTTTATTAATACTTGCTTCCATAGCGTATTTTTTTATTATTTTCCAAAAACCTTGTCTGGTGAGACGATTACCATGATGATTAACAAACAGCGCTGCTTCTTCATATGTACGAACAAGTTTTTGACGTCCCCGCTGAATATACTCTTGAACACATTTAGCGGCTATCGATCCCAAGGGAACAATCCGTTCCTTGGCTCCTTTTCCGAAACACTTGATATAGCCCATGTCAAGATTAACATCGGATATATTCAAAGAAATTAGTTCAGAGACCCTAATTCCGGTTGCATATAACAACTCAAGCATCGCCTTGTCTCTCAAGCCTGCCGGCAAAAAGGTATTCGGCTGTCTTAACAGTTCTTCCACTTCTCCGATAGAAAGAACCTTCGGCAACTTTTTCTCCAACTTAGGAGACTCCAAATGCACAGCAGGATCTTTTTCCAAATACCGTTCACGAACCAAGTATTGATAAAACGACTTAATGGCGGCAAGATTTCGAGATATCGTTGAGACAGCACGACCTTTGCTTTGAAGGTTACTAAGATAATTGATTATCGTATTGCGATTAGAGTCCTTAATAAAGTCAAGCTGTCCGCTCTGCAGGAAATTTTGATACTGCCGCAAATCTCTTCCGTAAGATTCCAAGGTATTTTGAGCTAAGCCTCGCTCCACCGCCAGATAATTGATAAACTCGTTGACGTAACCTTCCATATCAACTCAACCACCCTTTTATCGCCAATATTTATAAGTATAGACGCACTCACTCGATGGTATCAATAGTTCTATTCGACATAAGAAGACGCTTTCCTTTGTTTCCCTGTCAAAACTGCACTTTTTTTTGTAAACTAACGCTATGTATTTTTGGTAGTACTGGAAATAACCCGTAGTGGCCTTTCATTGTACTGTTCTTCACGGGTTTTTGGAATGTATTTATAAATATTACCAAGAACATCAAATAGCTTAGTCAATATAATAAACACGATGATAAGGACAATAAATAATTTTAATAATAACCTAGAGTACTTTACTATCTCCCGTTTGGAAATACTAAAAATCATCGTGCTCCTCCTTTATTGCAGAAAACAAGTACTACGGAAATGTTAATCCGAACTAGTAAATCATAAACGGCCATGATCACAAAACCAAATTCATGCCTAAAACTCCATGTAAATTCGTACTTAACTTAATACCATACTTATTCACTATAGGTTTAGATTATTCTTAAAACTGTAAATTAAGAAAGGGCCAGCTCACAAATGAGCTAGCCCCTTATCCACTCATTGCTATTAATTTATTAGCATTTCAGCCACCAATTTCATAAATACCGGGGATATATACACTTCGATTATCGCGGAAAAAACCATCACAGCCAGCATCATAAGACAAACTACTGTATAGCCTATAGACTCATACATTAAATTAACTTTACCCCTACCGCGTCGTCGTACCAGCATCAATGAATACGCGGTCGCTGATACTCCAGTCACAAGCACTGCAGGCACAGCAAAAAAGTTATGGGGTAAAATAGCTGTCAAGGCAAAAGCCAAACCTTTTATAACATATTCATTAATCAAAAAACCCACTGTAAAGCCAATAACAAAACCTCTGGTAAACACGATGAATAGAACAATCGGTATACCGACCACAGTAAATCCGAACAGCCACATGAGAATAACCGTTTTAAGGTTATTTATTAATACAATACCGAAGAGATCAAAATCACCTACATTAGTCGGCCGTTGCTGTAATCCTTGAAAAAAAAGCTTAAGATAACCGACAAGTTCAATTTTTTGGTCTTCAGGTAACGTTTTAACAGCTAAAGCTCCAATTACAACTCCCACAATAAAGATCAGTGTCATAAAAAAATATGCTACAATGTTTGCGCGAAAGTATTCATTCAATTTTTGGCGAAAAGCCACAGGCATAAGCGTTCCTCCCCGATAGTCCCTGCTTAACACTATGTCATGCGAAGAACATTTATGCCAATTTGTCCACTATTCTTTTGCCATCTTCCCGTACACTCCGCCACCGCCAGGCTGAATAACCGCCTCGCCTTTACGGACGTTTATAATAGCCTTAGCCAATTTCGCTCCCACCAATGCCCCAAGTTTATCTTCTTCGGCATAGTGAAGCACAGCCATCTCAGTGCCGAAAGCATCTAATAGTTTAGTAAGAGCTGCTTTACCCAAACCAGGAATAAAGCTTAACGGTATTTGATGTTTATAGGTAGGACGCCAAACCGGATGATGCGGCTCGTCAAAATCAGAAATCATAGTAATCCGATCCATAACACCGCGGACAATCTTCCTCCCTCCACACCGAGGACATTGCCCAGAAACAACTATATCGGACTCTGCAATATAACCGCAACTGTTGCAAGCAGTACGGTGATATTTTCCCAAGCGAGGGTCAAGGCCAAAGTTGGCTGCTATTTCCCGTCCTTTCTGATATTTAAAAGCGTATTGTAATTCCCTGAAAGTAGGGGTTTCAAGAGCCACAATATTGTATTCCCTAGCTATTTTATCTGGTGAATGAGCGTCCGAGTTGCTTAAAAATGAAAATGCAGCAAGCTCGCTAATTCGGTCAGCAAGTTGAGTATCAGAACTCAACCCCAGTTCAATAGCCGCAACCGCTGAAATTTCCCGATCACTCAGTAAGTTAACGAGCCGGTCAGTACATGCGCCATAGACACTCTTATGTGGCGTAAAAACATGGGCCGGAACAATTAGCGAATCAAAGTCCGCAGCAATGCTAATAAGCCTGGCCAGTGACATATGAGCATTCTGGGAGCTAAGATTTATATTCCTTATGTACCGCTGCATTACAGCAGCAAAACTTTCCATTTGCGCCTTGTCCGGAAGAAAAATTAACGTATGGGCAGTGCCGCCATCTAACTCGGTTGTCTCAATCTCAGCCCCTAAAATAAGGGTCAGTTTATTATCATAACGATAACCGCCCTCATTATCCAGTTCTAAAATGCCCTCAGTCAAAAGTCGTTCTAAGTCCTCTCTAACCAATGGCGACAGAGCATCGACAATGCCGATTATTTCCATTCCCTTACGGTTGGCGGCCTCATGCAGAATGTTGCGCAGCGTTAATTGCCGCGAAGTTGGAATCTTCACCCATTTCCCAGCCTCATTAATACCTACATGTATGTGAAAATCAGCAAAATATTTCTTCATTTTGCCCTTGCCAGCAAAAGTCCTGCTATTGTTTTCGCATCCTGAATAGCACCGTCCGCCAACATTTCCTTAATCTCTGGCCAAGAATATTTTTCAACAGTCAAAAATTCATCGTCATCAAGCTTCTGTACAGTTTTGCACAAATTTTGGGCAAGATAAATGTGAATTATTTCATTAGAAAACCCCGGCGCAGTATAGATTGCCGTAAGTTTTTCGAGACTGCCAGCCACGTAGCCAGTCTCTTCTTCCAATTCACGTCTAGCACAATCTTCCGGTTTTTCACCTATATCAAGTTTTCCGGCCGGTATCTCCAATAACATTTTTCCAACCGGATACCGATATTGACGCACCATAAGTACATGACTACCATCCAAGATTGGCACTACTGCCACTGCCCCCGGATGCTCAACAACTTCCCTGGTTGCTTCTTTACCATTCGGTAACAATACTCGATCAACTCGAACATTAAGCACTCTTCCCTCAAGCACGGGTTGTTTTTCGATTAATTTTTCCGTAAAGTTTTCCATATTTACCTCCTGGAATATTTGACAGCCGCCTATCATATATTACCTCCGAGGGAGGGACAACTATGCATATTATTATTATGGCGGACCGCCTTTGCTTTAGCGGCAAAATAAAAGACTTTCGCAGCTTGCTAACCAGACTGACCGATAAAAAAGTGAAAATGGCCGATTATCTCAAAAGCCGCCGCCACTAACAAAATATCAATCAGTCTACATAAACCAATAAAAGAGTCTAACCATCAGGCTATTTGTTATATATTACCCGTTTATGAAATATTTCCTGCTCCTAAAACTAAAGGACAGCCGCGACAACAGATAATACCATCTCCATCCAGTCTTGATCATCATTGTCTCAGTACACATATACGTCGACGCAGCTTGTACTATTATATTGCAAGCAATATTATAACGTATATAAATATGCTTCTATACACATATTAAAGTTAGCATTATTTAGGAGGTGAAACAATTTGCCTTATCAAAACAATCTGACATCCAAAGAGCGGAGCTATTTAGAAGATGCCCTGCAAATGGAAAATCTCTGTATGACAAAATGCAGCGTTTACGCAAATCAATGTCAAATGCCTGAGTTCAAATCACTATTTTCAGATCACGCCAAAGCTAAACGCCAACACGCCAATGAAATTAAGCGTATTCTAGGTCAGACCAATAGTCAAATGAGCTAACAAAAATATTGGAGGTGAATAACCTTGGCTTATCGCAGTAGTAATACTCCAACCAGCCGAAATCGGCTGTCTGACCGCGATATGCTGCTTGACATACTTGCCACAACCAAGTCAATGTCAAGTTTGTATGATCATGCTATTCTGGAATCAAATGATTCTATGGTTAGGGAAACATTTGAGAATTTGCAACAAGACGAACACCACTCGGCAGAAATGATCTACAATATTATGCAAGAGCAAGGTATGTATAATATCGGTTCAAGACAATCCTTAGGTCAGCGTTACCGGAAATCTCAAAATAGCGACAGCCGATATAATATGCAGAACATTGACCGTTACTCTCACACTTCCAGCAGAAGTCAACTATCTCGCAAATTGTCCGGCGGTGCTACAAACACCACAGCTTCCCGCAGTCGCGAACTGAGTAGTCAAACAAACTGGAATATGTAAATAACGCGGTGCCAAACAAGCTATTCCGCGTCAATTAAAGAAAACCCACCTCAAAAAACACCAGCTCAATGCCCGGTGTTTTTTGTTATTTTTAATCGCTATATCATAAGCGTAACATCCAACGCTTCCAATACTTTATCAATTTGACACAATATAGTTACTTGCTCAGATCCTGCAAAAAGCAAACCAACAGCATAATTATCCTCAGTCAAAACAAGTGAACCGCTGTCTCCCGGCATACTCATCGGACCTGCCAGAATTTGTCCGGAAAATATTGCGTACTCAAAATGACTAAGACTTACTTGACAAGTTACTTCAGTTGCCAATACCACACTAGATGTCAATCCAGAACTACGACCACTTTTTTTAACCACCATTCCCACTGTCGCTTTTTTTGTTCCGCGTACGGCGCCAATGTTAATTATCTCAGCCTTGATAGCATCATCATCTACCGGTGCAGCTACAGCGCAATCCACATAATTTATTCGTTCAGTTTCTCTTAGCACCTTGATCCGGTACCGCGGCTGAAATACTTTAACACACTTATTAAGCCACTCTTCGAATTTATTCGCAATGCGACACTGCGATGAAGCAATTTCACTATGAATAGGAACAAATCTTGTTAAATGCCCTATTACCCCTGTCCCAATATCACCGCCGTCATAAAGTCCTGGTTGTAAAATTGCGTCACCTACTCCAGCCCGTTCATCATAACCATTAGTCAAATTAGCTAAAACATGATTATTGGATACTCCACAACGCTAGACAATACTAATCAGCTAATCACTCTTAAATTGTTAGAATAATTGTTAGCTAGAGTCGGACAAGTCAATATGCGTTTTACGCAAAGAAATTGAAAAACTATATAAATCTTAATAATTAATCGATCCAATAATTTAGCAATTTATTTGCAGGAAATTAACCTAACTTGTTGTATTTTATTTGCGAGGAGGGAATCAATGCACTATTCATTTAAAAAGTATCTAATAACACTCATTGTTCTATTAACAGTATTTACATCCGGTATTATTATCGGCCATACAAACCAAACCTCTGCCGAACAATCTTCGGCGATTATGCCAAATACCTTAAAAGGCATTCACTCAGTCCCAGCAACTGGTTCTGTTGATGTAGCATTTAGTCCCGCAGGTGGCATAACCGAAATGATAACTAACACAATCGCCAAAGCTAATAAAAGCGTCTATGTACAAGCATACAGTTTTACCTCTCCCGAAATTATTAAAGCTCTCATCGACGCAAAAAAACGCGGCATAGATGTTCGAATTATCGTTGATAAAAGTAATGTGTCGGGACTAGATAAAAACTCATCGCGCGCAAAAAAATTAAGGAATCTTTACTCTTCCCTAATTAATAATGCTATTCCGCTAAAAGTCGATGATGCTTTTCAAATCGCCCACAGCAAAATCATGATTATCGATGGCATTGATGTTATCACCGGTTCTTTCAACTTTTCCTATTCAGCCGAGCATAATAACGCCGAAAATTGCCTAATACTCCATGGCAACAAACAACTTTCCGACGAATATATGAAGAATTGGCAATGGCGTTGGGACGCAACCGAAAATTATAGTATGTAGTAACATTACTTATTCGAAAAAACGCGAATGATACAAGAGGGCATTCTAAAGCTAATCTTGCTTTAAAATGCCCTCTTATCTTTAATGCTTAACTTCTACTTGTAGTTCGAACATTCTGTTCCATGGAAAAGAAACTTTAATTTTTTCCGGTTGAAACCAAAGATTTTCTTTTGCAAATCCCTGTACCTGTCTTTGAGCCTCAGCTGTTAAAATTGGTTTAAAATCATTAAGATAAACCGCACTCCTTTTATTTGGCGAAACAAATTGATTATCCAAAATTTTTCTAATATTAGCCTCATAAGCCCAATCATCAAGATAACGAACGGCCAACAAACGCCTGCGACTTTCTTCGCTCATTGCTCCTGACATCATCCCCTGCCCAATAGCATAACCAATAGTATTACTGGCAGTATTCCACCCAGAATAGGCGCTGAGTTTATCCAGTAAACTACGCCTGGATAATTCGGCCATAAGCGCATTGTCTGCTCCATTAGCAAATGAAATATCAGCAATCGCCACTTTATTTTCTTCTTTTAACTGAGCCTCTATCCCATCAATAAACTTAGCTATTCTTGGGGTAAGCACTGTCGTATTTTTAAGCGATCCGGCTTCTAAGGTTTTTCCTGTTTCTGAAGTATTCACCGCAAACACTAAATCAGGATGCACAGGATTATCAAATACGATTCCGCCAGCTGCGGTAATGTGATCAACAATCGTTTTGCCAACTTTTTGATCTTCGTAACTAGGTATTGAATCACCACCGGCCCCTGAAGCATATTGCAACTTAACTATAGGGATTTGCATCGTCAAGTTGTTGTACGCTCTGACTAACATAATCATACCTAATTGATCGGCTCCAGGAAAGGTTTGGAAAATATCTGGCGATAAATCAGCTGCAAGTTTTACAAATTCTCGACCTTCTTTATGACTTTGAGAATAAGGTGCTGTATCATCTCTTCCTAACAAGAAGAAACGAAATAAACCTTTCCTATCCATATCAATAAGAGAAGCATTAACGTCAAAGTTTTTTTGCCGGCGTTTCATCCAATCCTCTAAAAAAGCTGACGGAATAGCCGCCAATTTAGAATTAAGTTCTTTTTCTTCTTGTTTCGTAAGTCCTACTATTTCCTCTTTATCTTCTAACGCTGTTAACCGAAAAATATCCCATCCATATTTTTCATAATAACCAGGCTCAACGCCCCCTTCACTGCCCTGTGGAGTTCGTAAAACAGTAGTATATACATACAGGCCAAGATCAGGAAATGCTTTATGCAATTCACCAAACCGTTTCAAACGCTTCTGTAGTACCAATTCATCAAAACTATGCATCCGAGAATCAACTAAACCACCATAAATTAACGAATCTCCCGACAACACCATTGCGTCGGCTTGTCCACCGTTTTCCATAATCCATCGCCACAATTTTTCTGGGTCACCTTTTTTCCCCCGACTAGCTATTATTTCTTTCGGCGGTACTAAAATCTTAATATTTGCTGCCTTAGCAGTATCTATTACATATTCCAGACTAACCGGGCGATCATCTTGTGGTACGTACAATATAGTACTAGCGTGAGTGATAGCACTCCCTATCAAAAATGACAATAAAAAAGCAAATCCCACAATCAACTTTCTTAACTTCATTATTTTTCCTCCACCATTAACTTTAAGTCAAGATAACATTATGTTAATTCTTTATGTAATTATAAATCCCTACATTTTCATTAAGGTAATATTTCCCACCGCTCTCCAAGCCGCAACCTCAGCACCTTTGCAGAGGGATCATCTCACAAACTTAGACAGCCCTGAAAATTTTATTATCACCTTAAAATCTGTCATGGTACTTCATCATGATATAGAAATGAAACTAATTATCTAACAAATAGTAATAATTTTGTAAGCTTATCGTAACATTAGTTCAGTAGTATTGAATCATAAAACAAAGGAGGATGCACATTATGAAAAAGAAACTATCAGCATTAATCCTGGGTTTAATGATTATGAGTTTTGCCGCTACGGTAAGTGCTCATGGCGGACCAGGACCGGGTCCAGAGCCAGGACATGGACCAGAACCTAGACCTCATCATCATCACCACGCACCACCACCGCCACCTCCTGATTATGAGTGGTAAATCACAAACTCATCACAACTAAATAATATTTTGAGCCAGGAACAACGCTTCATCGCGTCTCCTGGCTTTTTTATGTGCCAACTAATTAATGATGCATCGGATACTAAATAAATTAATAGATTGTTAAGCAGGAGGTGAAATAAATGAGTATTCACCAAAAGAACAGCAATTGGTATGTAATAATTTCCTATAAGGATGCATTTGGAAAGTTCAAGAAGAAGTGGTACAAATCTGGGCCAATTGCAAGTGACAAAGATGGAAAAAAAGCATTACAACTGGAAATAAAATTGCTCTTAGACTTGGAACGTGGCAATATAACCCTATCGGAAAAATCGACCGTTAAGGAGTTTTTAGCTAAATGGCTTGACTTAGAAATTAATCTGACTAAAAAGCCGCGAACAGCCTATACCTATAAAAAAAAAATGGATAACATTTCAAAAGATATTGGGCATATAACAATATCTAAATTAACAGCAATCCAGATTAAAGAGCATATTAACTCTGAACTAAAGCGTGGACTAAAGCCAAATTCTATAAACGCAGAAATGACGGTTTTTAAGCAAGCAATGAAAAAAGCCGTTCAATGGCAAATCATAACCAAAAATCCTTGCGAGTTTGTAGACCTTCCAAAGCGCAATGAGCCAAAAAGCAGCATATATTCGTCGGAACAAGTCGAAAAGTTTTTTGCAATAATAAGGGATACTGATCTATACTTGCCTTGTATGCTTGGTTTTATGTGCGGTCTACGCAGAGGAGAGATATGCGGCCTCAGATGGCAAGATATCGACCTTGACAATAAGGTCGCCATCATCGCCCATAGTTACAACCGTAATCCGTTTACCGGCAAAATGGAGTTACAGGAAGTCAAAACATCTGCCAGTAAATCCCGAATCCCCTTACCGAATGTTGTAATTTCGGCATTAACCTTAGAACAACTAAAGCAAAAAAAAGATAGGCTGAAATATAAGACAGCCTATCAAGAGTCCGGACATGTTTGGGCACAGAAAACAGGGCAACCACACCAGCCCGATCATTTTTATATAAAATTTCGCAAGATATTAACGGCTCACAATTTGCCTGTTATTCGTCCCCATGACATGCGCCACACCTTCGCTACCCTGTTATACGAATCCGGCTTAGATGATAAGGCAGTTTCAGGGGCAGTCAGACATTCAAAAGCAAGCTTTACATCAGATTATTATGTCCACCTGCGGGAACAAGTTAAACGCAAGCCAGCAGATGCGATCAACGACTTGTTCACCCGGTTGTTAGATAATTGTTAGATAGACAGAAGACAATACTACTTCGCCAGCACCATTGCCAACTTACTTAAACTTAACATGATTATTGGATATAATAATATTTTATGCTACCATACATAAATCCGCCCCTACAGGGCTTAGCATTCCTCATACTTATTTGAACAAGCCAGACAAGACATTAAAAAGTTAGATTTTAAAAGCGTTAAATAGTTTAGAAAATAGATTAGACACTGAAAAGTAAACCCATAACCGAAACCTATTCTCCCTGACGAAATCCATTCTTCCACCGTTTCAAAACGGCACCAACGTTTAAATTGCCTAACGGTATGTTTTGAAAGTAAATAAATATTATCGGAATGATTATCAGGGTAAATACCGTTGAAGTTAATAGCCCACCTATTAGTACCAAAGCCATACTAACCCGGGTTTCCGCCCCCTCGGTAACCGACAATGCTGTAGGCAGCATACCAACTACCATTGTTATTGTTGTCATAAAAATAGGCTTAAGTCTGGTCTTACCCGCCTCGATAATCGCGTCATATGCATTTTTGCCTTGCTCCATAAGAGTAAGGGTATAATCCAAAAGCAAGGTTCCGTTTTTTGCCACAAGTCCATCCATAATCAGAATCCCGATTAGCGAATATAGATTTAAGGTATTGTGAGTCACCGCCAAAAATAGCAGCGAACCAATTAATCCTAACGGCAGAGAAAACATCCTGATCAATGACGTTGACAGCGACTCATAAAGTACCGCCAGTAATATATAAACAAGAATTAGCGACAAAGCTAGTGCCTGATACATTTCACTAAAAGTATCATCCATGCTGCTTGCCTGACCAGCAAAACGATAACTTATATTTTGTCCCAAAACATCCGGAGTCATCTTTTGCGCCAATTCATTTAAAACCTCCTTTAGCGGCCTGTCAGTAATATTAGCAGTAATAGTAATCGTCCGTTGTTTATCAAATCTAAATAACTGAACCGGACCAGTCCCGTCCGTTATCTTCGCAACATCACCGATTGATATCTGGTGGTTGCCCGCCATTATCGGCAGTGATCGAATGTCTGATACCGTAAAACCGTCGCTGCCTTTCAGTCTGACCATAATATCAGTATCCTGTCCATCATTGGTCGGATCATTGGCATAAACCCCGGCTTGTTGACCGACTATCGCAGCATTAAAAACATTGGTAATTTCTGCAACTGAAGTGTTATAAAACTTGAGCTTTTCCCGATCAACGCTTAGTTGAATTTCTGGCATCCCCTCGGAATATGTGCTTCTCACATCTTTTAATCCCCTGACCTGTAAAAGAACAGCTTGGAGTTTATAATTTGCTTTAATTAAACTATCCAAATTAGCGCCAAGTAATTGAATTTGGACTGGTGCAGAAGAGCCACCTCCACTACCGCTGGTACCTGATACACCAGCTACAGAGGACTGTGTCTCACTAACCCTTATAATCACATTCGGCATATTTTTTGCCGCGTATGCCCTAACCTGATCAGTTACCTCCCACACGGTATGTTTACGGTCTTTCCGGTCAACTAATTGAACCGATATCGATCCGGCATTGCTTGTCGGCGTACCGATACTCGAAAGATACTTCGTTACTTCTGGAATAGTTGCTAGATACTGTTCCAGACTTGCAATAGCAATATTAGTTTGCTGAATATTTTGCCCAACCGGTAATTCCACAGCAATCCTAAAACTGCCTTCATCAGTTCGCGGCATATATTCAGCTCCGATAATTCCCAGCGGAATCAGAGCTACCGCCAAAATAAACATAATTAAAACCCCGGCAACAACTTTTTTCCTGTTAGCCAGTGCCCAGCGCAGAAAAATTTCATATTTAACAATCGCGCTTTTCTCCAATCGATCCATAAAAGTCCAAACATGTCCCGTAGGCTCACTAAGTCCATTTTTAAAAAGCTTTGATGCTAACATCGGAGTAAGCGTAAATGATATTAACATTGAAAACAAAGTAGCAAAAACTATTGTAAGACCAAATTGACGAAAGAACTGTCCTGTCATCCCATTCATAAATGCAATCGGCATAAAAACTACAACGTCACATAGCGTAATCGCAATAGCCGCCATACCGATTTCGGTACGTCCCTCTTCGGCGGCAACAGCTGCCGTTTTACCCAATTTCATATGTCGGTGAATATTTTCCAGCACAACAATGGAATCATCAACTAAAATTCCAATACACAAGGCCAGCCCCATTAATGACATCATGTTAAAAGTAAAACCGGCTATATACATAGCAAAAAAAGTGGCTATAATCGATGTTGGAATGGCAATAATAACAGCCGCAGTAGACCGCCAGCCACGCAAGAACAGATATAGCACCAGGCCAGTAGTAAAAAGACCTTCAATCAAGCTTGCTAAAGTATTATGCAATGAATTATTAACATATTGTGACGAGTCAGTTATAATCACAAATTGATAGTCTGGGTATTCCGCCTTTAATGTAGCCAATTGGTCCATCGTATTTTTAGCAGTATTAACAATGTTGGCATCACTATTCATATATACCGACAAAGAAATCGCGTCAGCCCCCTGGGTTCGGCTGTAGCGGCTTACACGGGCATCCTGTTCTTTTATTGTCGCTACATCTTTTAGCGGTATCGATATTCCGTTGCCGTTGGTTACCTCTAATTTCGCAATTTCTTCAGGTGTTAGATATTGAGCAAGTAACCGGACATCAGCCTGAGTTTTATCATTATATACCGTACCCGAAGGGAGTAAAACGTTCTCCCCCTTAATTTTACTGATTATCTGACTTATTGAAAGGTTATAAAATCGTAGTTTATTGCGATCGACCTCTACAGCAACCTCTTTATCCCGTCCACCATAAAGCTGTACCTCGGATACTCCGTCAGCGCGACCTAACCGTTCCTTAAAAACATTATTGGCAACCGAATATACATCACTCAAGGGATCATTAGCCACAACTGCAATCTCCATAATCGGAGTGGCATTAATATCACGCTTTACGACAACAGGTTCGTCAATGCCGTCAGGCAATTTTTTTCTAACTGAGTTTACCTGTTTAGTAACGTCGATAGCTGCAATATCGGTATTGGCTGTAAAGTCAAACTCCATAATAACTCTGGCGTTTTGAGGACTGGCGATTGACGTGATATGCTTCAAATGAGCCACTGAAGACAACGATTCTTCCAATGGCTTAATGACCTGATTTTCCATCTCCTCTACACCGGCTCCAGTGTAATGAACAGAAACTGTTACATAGGGCGAATTTAGCGCCGGAAGAAGTTCAACCCCAATCCGTTGAAGGCTATATAGTCCCAGCACCACAAAAAGCATAACAATCATAGTTATTCCTACCGGTCTTTGTATGGAAAATCTAGTAATATTCATTGTACCACCCCGAATTGTCTGTATTTACTACTCTGACACTACGGCAGGATTAGCCTTCATTCCGTTCTTTAGCCGTGCTAGATTAGAAATGACAACTTTTTCACCTTCGTTAATTCCAGCGATAATTTCAATACTACTATCGTTACGCGCGCCAGTTTGGATAACGCGTTCTATCACTTGATTATTTTCATCGACGATAAATATTCGGTCCTTTCCATTCAAAGAAGTCACAGCTTCTTTCGGCACAAATAAAGTTTGCGGTCTAAGAAGCAAAGTAAAATCAGTCCTGGCAAACATTCCAGCCTTGAGTGTGTTATCGGTATTATCTAGGGCCAGACGAACAGAAAAGGACTGTGTGGCAGCATCAATTGCTGGACTGACATAAATAATCTTACCATTATAGTTCTTACCAACTGCATCAATTACGATTGACGCAGTCATCCCAGTCCTAAATAGCCCGATGTCCTGCTCTGAGACGGAGCAATCAACATAGATATTGCTATTATCAACAATCGACAACAGCTTCTGCCCGGCTTGAACCAAGTTGCCGACTTCCACCTGCCGATAGCCAATTTCTCCTGCTCGCGGCGAACGTATAACCATGTCATTTCTCTGATTTTCCAGGGCGTCAATCGCCCCAGCAGCTTTGTCCCTAATCGCCTCTTTCGACATTACAACAGCCGCACTTCCTGATGAAACCTGATTAGCTAATGTATCCAAAGCCGCTTTTGCAGCATTCATTTGCTGTTCAGCATTATCCAAAGCCTCTCTCGACACACCACCCATCTTAGATATAGCCTTATACCGTTCATAATTTATTGAACTCAACTTATAATCTGCCTGAGCTTTTTGGTAACTTGCTCTAAACGAAGCATTACTTTCCACTACATCGGCATTGGCGCCGCGAAAAGCAGCCTCATTTTGTGTCAAGGCTGCGTCGATATCCTTAGTGTCCTGAACAACTAACACCTGACCAGGCTCAACCGGTTGGCCGAGTTCAACATTAACTTGAATTATTTTGCCGGAATATTTAGCTGAGATATCTACCTGGGACTCCGGTACCGTCTTGCCGGTTAATTCAATAGTTTTCATCATATCTTTGCGGTGTACGGTCATAATATCGACATTCGGCTTTACCTCAGACCGCGGATTATTTGCTGCGTTCTTGCTATGAAACCCAAATATCGCCAAAGGCAAAATCAGCAAAACAACCACACCAGTAATTACCTTTGTTTTCATCGGTATTGTACGTAATCGCTTTCTTATTGGCATAGTCTTTATCACTAAAATCACTCCTTGTCCTGGCGATAATTCTCTAATCCATTGCTACTTTCCGGCTTATTAAATCCTGTTCATTACTTATTATGTTACCAACCTATAATTACTGAGACAAGCGTCCAAACCAGAACTTTCTGTGAACTTTTTGTGAACTTTTTGCATTTCATAGTAAAATTACTTGAATTTTTTTTATAACTCAATCTCATTTAAAATCAGGTAGCCCATTCAAAGCTAGATAAGTAAGTATCCTAAGCCCCCTCGGCAAGCTCTTAATCAAGAGAGCGTAAATTATAAAACCGCTTAAAACTTAAGTTCTAAGCGGTTTTATTGGTCTGGTTTTAACATAGCAAGTTAGTTCTCTAGCTTTTAAAGAAATCTCCCCCCAAATCTTTAAGACCACGTCCAATCATCATCAACCAAATAAATATTTACCGGCCCATAATATGAAGATGCTGTGCTCGCACTAGTAGTTGGCGGCAAAGATACTTTCACAAAACGTCCCTTGACTTGAAGGTTTGGATAATACGTAACCCCATCTTTAACTACCGCCGTTCCCGTGTCAACAGATTGAAGGAAAAACCCAACGAATCCTTGGATTTTAAGTTTATCACCCGAATAGTATTTGGCTAGACCGCTAGGTAAACTACTTACCACCGGTACCATCATCAGCCTGGCTTCGCCAACCGTTAAGCTGTCATAATTTGTATTAGTATCTGAAGTCAACCTTGTCATAAATGCGTTTACCCCAAGCTGACCGCCTGTAGCATCAGACCAATAATATAACGTATCATCAATTGTAAGTACATTGGGATCACCACTTTTTAGATAACTAAGATACTCACTATCTGTTGCGTTGTTTTTGAAACAAATATTCGCATAGCCGAACTCATTCGCGCCTGTTGGATTAATCTTCATCGTATATTGCTGAGTATGTGAGCCATCCCACGTCATATTGGTAGGTGCCTCCATTACAAAAGGCGCAGCAATCCCAGCCGGCAGCGAATTAGCAGGAACCGCAACAGCTTTTGCAGTTGCAGTCACAGTTACCGAACCACCAGAAGCAAAAAAAGCTGGTATTGTTCGACTGGTAGTCACCTTAACAAGTACCCCAGATCCGTTTACTGTAGCATCTGCAGTTACGGTATCGCTTGACTTCCCCGGCGATTGTTGAGCATAGCTTTGGGCTACGCTTTCTATAGTACTTTCGACAATATCACTGTTATTGGTTGAAGCAGCACCGGCAAGGGCAGCTTGATCAACTGCCGCCTGCAGCTTGCTCTTGATCACTGCTCGATGTCCCAGATCTATCACCACTGCGCTGACACCAATCATAACTACCACAGCAATTGCAGCAATGGGCAAGACTTGTCCCTTGTTATTTCCAATAACTTTAAACACCATCATCACCAACTTTAAATAAAGTATGCATATTAACAATGTTGAATCAGAACAGGGAAACTTATTACTTGAAGAGTAGACCCGTCAGTTTGTAGGAGACGTCTGTAACATAACCGTTGACGTACTTGAAACTGTATAAGGACTTGACAAAATAGCACTCATAACCGGAAAAAGCATATTCATTGAGCAGGATACTGTAACCGTTACTGGATTAGCAGCTTTCATAGGAGTAGGACTCACAGTAACCGTTAAGTTATCAACTACAGTGGCATTAACGCCAGCAGTTAAGTAAGCTAATGCAGCTGTATTTGCTGTTTTCCGATTACCGCTTTTGGCGACTGCTAAACTAGCTTCACGAGTAGCCTGAACAACCATTTCATACCTGTATATTAGACGCCCGAAATCTATGATTCCTGCTAACAAAAATAAGAGAACCGGCACAATTATGGCAAATTCGACAATACTTTGTCCACCATTATTGCGGAAACATTTACTTATCCTTCTCAGCACTATAAAGCACCTCACTCATCCCACGGCCGGGACTATCAATCAGTATTTTTACCCAACAAATTTCTCGGCGGCTCACAGGTTTACACACCCACTTGATGATGATGACGAACTCGATGACGATGACGAACTCGATGACGATGAACTTGTTGACGAACTTGACGTTTGACCTGACGATGTCGACGATGAACTTGTTGACGTCTTACCCGACGATGTTGAACTCGTTGTTGAACTCGTCGACGTCTTACCCGATGATGTCGAACTTGTTGTTGAACTTGTTGATGTCTTACCCGACGATGTCGATGTCGAACTTGTTGTTGAACTCGTTGACGTCTTACCCGACGATGTCGATGTCGAACTTGTTGTTGTCGTTCCCGATGTTGACGACGTCGAACTTGTTGTTGTCGTACCTGATGTTGACGACGTCGAACTCGATGTCGAACTTGTTGACGTTGTCGAACTTGTTGGAAGAGTAGAAGATTTAGCCGAATTAGCTCCTTGCTGATAAACAGTGGCTACATACTTAATGGTATACGAACTCCCCACAAAAAGTTTTCCTACTGGAGTTAGTAGTGGTACACTCGCCACTGCTGTAATTTTAGTCGGGTTACTCACTGACAAAGTCGATACAGTAACAGTGCAATCCTGAACTAACTTGTGAATTTCATCTGTTGCAGTCGCTGTAGCAACTGCAGACGTGCTATTAGTAGCTATCAGCGATACCGCCCGTCCACCTCTTCGAGTTGCCTCTGCCAGCATCGCCTGACGAAACAGGACATTGCCAAAATCAATTGCTCCCAACACTACCGTAATAAAAATCGGCAATACCAGCGCAAATTCAACCATGGCTTGCCCTCGTCTATTTCGAACAACTCTCATAATCTGGCATAACATTAAAATATCACCTCTTTAATAAATCATTGCTAGTAGATATTTTTCAGTCAGTCGCTAAAGGAAAAAACACCAATACAAAGACGCTAAATCCCCCCTTTTTGGGCAAAGAATTATGCTTAAAAACAGAAACTAATCAGTATTTGCTTGCTAATTTATTTTATCAGTTAACCTGTCCACCAAAATGTCAGTATAGTCCAGGTATAAAGCGATATTTTACAACTTTACAATATTCTTGATAGTCTGGATCTGTAATAAGATGCCGCTCTTCAGTTATTGCACGCATAAAATAGATAAAAGATAAGAATATCATTCCAATATAGGCTGTTGGAGTATTAATTGCGAATATGCTAATCCACCAAGCAAGATTTTTTGATATATATGCCGGATGACGCACATAAGCGTAGGGACCATTTGTGACTATACCGCGATTAGTTAGATTTGAGGCCTTCATACCTAATGCAACAGATCCCCAAACATATATAGTAAACAGCATTAACGCCGTTAATCTTGCTAAAAACGTTATATTGTCAGAATCAAAAACAGCATAATCATCTGCATAACAAGAAATATAATAATTGGTGATATTATTAAACGGAGGATAACAGAGTAAAGCCACTATCCAGCCAAGCATCGTTGGTTCCACAGAGCGAATTTTATTGCGGAAAATTTTCGCATCTACCATGTAGCCAAAGGTAAATATTGAACAATCCACCAATAATAACAGCCCAAATAAAAGTGGATAGATGGCATTATTGAATGCACCTACTGTTAATTCAACATTATAGTCTAACGTCCAGGCAGCATAGCCTCTGATAACCGAATCAATATTACCAAATATAAAATTAATCATAATCGGGAAAAAAAATATTTTTACAGCTAAAAACAAAAGATTGGTTTTTTCTGTGAAACTAATGTGGGGCATTTTGAAATTAGGGTCAGATGTAAACTTCCCAAGATATACAATAGAATGTTTTAAAAAATTCCGAATTGTTCTTAATGCTATGTAACCTTTTGTTTCCGATACCTTTTTCTCATCTATAAAGTAGTAATATATAAATCCTCCGAGTGTATAGAGAACAGCATAGCAGCCTAAAATATATTGCGTTTCTATTCGCAAAAAATCAATATAATATTTGTTGTTTAAGTAAAAAGCTAATACCAAATAGATGACTAATAAATTTGCACTATAATATTTAAATTTTAAACTCATTTTTTCTCCTTCTGATACAAATTCTTTAATCATCGTTTTCTAAATACTTAGCAAAGCAACTTTTTAGACGTTTCTATCGCATTTTGCAATATATTAAAATTTCTTTTTTATATATTGGTTATTTTAGCATATTATGTAGTAATAAGTAAAGGATCTTTAGAATTTTTTGTCACTTTTTATTAAGAAAACGCAAAAAAGAAGAATTCAAAAACGTCAATACCTAATATATAATCAAACTTTCAATAGCCTTCACCGCCACTAGTAAATAGCTAAAGGCAGGTTACTATCAAGCGATAGACCTGCCTTTAGCTATTTATATTGCAATAATCAAAGGAACGTTTACTATCTCTCCAGCATACTATAGAAAATCAGCCATTTGTAACATCAATATAATCTAAGTCTATCTGATAATTTAGGGGGTGATTCCATTAGCATTCAGCGGAAAGGAAATACTTGGTATGTAGTCCTTTCTTACAAAGATACCTTCGGAAAGAAAAAACAAAAATGGTATCGCGCTGGTCCAATAGCCGACGATAAAAGTGGTCAAAAAGCTGAAAAACTTGAGCGCCAATTACTCATAGATCTTGAACGCGGTGAAACAGTCGCAAGTAACAAATTAACTGTCAAAGAATATCTCGACAAATGGCTTGATATTGAAATAAGGCCTAGCCTCCGGCCACGTACAATTTACCATTACACCATGCAAGTCATTAATATTTGCAAAAACATTGGCGGTATTGAAATACAAAAACTTACTCCACTTCAAATAAAAGAGCACATTAATGCTGAATTCGCTAGAGGCATTAAAGCAAATTCTATTGGAACACAAATGGCCATCTTCAAATGTGCAATGAGAAAAGCAGAAGAGTGGCAAATCATAACCAAAAATCCTTGTGAATACATCAAGTTGCCAAAACGTACTGAACCTAAAAACGCCATATATTCACCAGAGCAGGTCGAAAAATTATTGCTGACAGCAAAAAGCACCAATCTTTATTTACCTTGTGTTCTTGGTTTTTTGTGTGGTCTGCGCCGTGGCGAAATATGCGGTCTTAGATGGCAGGATATTGATATCGAAACTAAAACAGCAGATATCCAACACAGCTTTGATCGGAATCCATTAACCAAAACTTTAGAACTTGGCAAGGTTAAAACAATGGCCAGCAAGTCAAGAATAGTTCTATCTGACATCGTTATTATCGCCCTTAAACAAGAACAATTACAGCAAAAAGAATATCAGCTAAAAAATGGCCCTAACTATAAAAACCTTGATTTTACATGGGCCCACTCCGACGGTTCTCCTTATCTTCCTGATTACCTTTATGCTGCATTTATCAAGTTGTTAAAAAAAGCAGGCTTGCCTGTCATTCGCCCGCATGATATGCGTCATACCTTTGCCACCTTGCTATGGGAAAGCGGTCTAGATGATAAAAGTATTTCTGCTGCCGCCCGCCATGCTAAAACAAGCTTCACAAGCGACTATTATGTTCACCTAAGGCAAACTGCCAAAAATCGTCCTGCCGCAGCGATTGACAGCATGTTTAAAAGAAAATTAGAAAAAGATTAGAAGCTACAATTATCAACCTTTAAATCTATTGTTTCGTTTAAAACTAACTATGATTATTGGATAAAATCAGCGGCCGACCAGTACTGTTATCTCTAACAACCGCTCCAAAAGTACCGGCGGAAATTCTAAAATGTCCAATACTTATTCCACCACATCTGTAAGCATTCCATCGATTCTCTTGGGTATAATTGCCGATCTTCTAAGGTTATCTTTTGCATACTTTTTTTTAACTAATATAACAGCAGCTTGCTTGCCGGTATTTTCTCCTCTCACTTGTTTAATCCCATTGCCGACCCCTACCACATTTTCAATACCGCGCAATTCTTGAAACAATTCAAAAATCCTTTTTCTCTCCATTTTCCTGTACCTCCTGTACTAAAATGGCGGTTACATTTTATGTTATGTGAAGCTTAAATTCTAGGTAACTTTTGTCGCGGAACAAGCCTTTTTATTTCATCAATCTTTTTCCACGCAGTTTCTGAGCCTCTATTGACGCATAGTTTAACCTGTTTGGCATCTTTAAACGAAATATCACCAGTAATTGGTCGTATAATAACATCGGCGTACTGCTCGCCTTTTAACAATGTAACTTCCCGTCCCATAATATCAATGCATTGTAATAATATTTCCCCCACTGACTTAATATCGTTATTTGGCTGACCAGCATAACCTAGGTCTACAGCAATAACAATATCAGCCCCCATATACCGTAATATATCTGTAGGCACATTGTTTTTAACTGCCCCATCTACTAACATCATCCCGCGATACTTTTTAGGAAAAAATATTCCGGGTATAGAAATACTAGCCCGCACTGCATCTGACAGTAAAGAATTATTATAATAGCGGGCATTTAAAATACCCCGTCTGCGCTCTAGCGGAGTAGTAAAAAAAACGGTATCCCCAGAATTTATGTCAACGGCCGTAATTGCTAACGGAATTTTAGTGTCCCGTACAGTTTGCCGTTGCCACAGAGTTTCAAAATACTGCTCAATCTTATCTCCTTTTACCAATCCGGTAGGCAAAACTGACCAAAACCGAAATTTCCCGCTTAATAGCCATTTCGTACCATGTTTAAAGAGATCACCAACAGTTACTTTTAAGTCGACCAGTTTGCTTAGGTCCAAGTTTTCTGCGATGGTTTGCATATTGAGCGGGGTATAGCCACAGGCGTACATAGTTGCGATAATCGCCCCGGCGCTGGTTCCTGCAACCATATCAATAGGAATATGGTTCTCAAGCAAAACCTTTAGCACACCGATATGGGCAACGCCCCTTAATCCACCGCCGCTTAAAGCCAGGCCTACTTTGCTTTTGCGACTCATCACCCTGCCACTAACACGAATTATTTTTTCTTCCACCGTCAGACCCTCCTCATTATTATCCTATGACCTAAGAAGATATCTGTGCGCTAAGAATAACCATCGCCGCCTCTTTAAAACTTGGTAAGCAACAAAAAAATCGTCACGAATTCGTGGCGACTTTTTTGGACCGGGTATTCCCAGGAATTATTCTTTTTGAGCAATTATTATCATCCGGGGTGAGTCAGTGCCATAACGGCTAAAAGCAAAACCGCCATAAGTTGACCGCACCTTTAGCCCGCATTTGTCTAATATGGATGTCAGTTCATCCAGGGAATATGACCTAAGAACAAATTCGTGCTGGGTTTTGTCCCCCGTAACCTGGTTAATCAATATCCGGTTCATAGTTACAATCCCGTGCTTCAACTCAATTTTGTAGGATAATACATACTCTCCGCTAGGATGACGCCAATAACGATTAAGATTATTGCGCACCATCCAATCCCGATTAATCATGTCAATAAGGAAAAATCCGCCTGAACGTAAAGCCTTGCTTACCCTTTTTAGGACTTGAGCATTTTCTTCATCACTGAAGTATCCAAATGCTGCAAACATATTTATTATATAATCGAACTCAGAGGTATAATCCATTTCACGCATATCACACAGACGAAAGGCAACGTCTACTTTTTCTTCTTTAGCTTTTTGTCTGGCAATATCTAAAAAAGCTTGGGTAGCGTCAATACCAGTTATATTTACTCCCATTTTTGCTAATTCGATAGCATGCCGACCATAGCCGCAATATAGATCAAGCAGTTTAGTGTCCTTCTTCAGGTTCAGTACACTAGCAATAAATTGCACTTCCTGTTCAGTTCCGGCAAATGAATTAAATTTAGCATCACCTGTTAATTCTTGTGTCATTTTTTTACACCTCATCTAGCCGCATCTATCGCCATTAGCCATTACAGTTATTGTTCCTTAACACAGTATGGTTTAGCCAAACCGTTATTGTGCATTTTATCAGATATTTCGCTGCATAATTTTGAAATTCCTCCCCCTTAAGGTGGAACAGCAGTACTTTAACATATTTAATTTACAGACAAGAAAATACCTCGCGATATACGCGAGGATAGGTTTTTCTCCAAGAAAAACTAAGAAACAACCACAGGCGATCAGCCCAACAGACCAATTTTTAAAAGAAGCCCTCTATATCTAGTAACTTTTGACCATATTACCGCGGTTCTACAATAAAACGTATTGCTGTCCGTTCTTCTCCATCAATGGAGATTTCGGCAAAAGCCGGTACTGCTACAAGATCAATACCGTTTGGTGCCACAAACCCTCGGGCAATAGCAATAGCCTTAATGGCCTGATTTACTGCCCCTGCTCCCACCGCCTGTACCTCGGCTGTACCTTTTTCCCGCAGTACGGCTGAAAGGGCACCTGCTACAGATTTAGGACTCGATGATGCGGATACTTTAAGTATCTCCATTACTTAACCTCCTTTGCTGCTAAGGGCCTCATGTTAAATATCATATTCTACTCTTTTCCTAATAATTCCTGCTTTGGTATTTTAAGTGAATAACATAGTTTTATTTACAATTGAAGTCAACCCATTAAAATGTATGACCAGCTCGCCCTGTCGATTCCAGTCCGGTATGAAAAAACATTCTTTTATACCATATTTTGCTCGCCAGCTTTGTAGGTTTGTATTTGATATTCCTCGAACCTTTGAATGATCCTTTGGATGATGATGAATTGTTAGTTTTTGCGAGAAAATTGGGTATGTCTTTTCAATTACCAGGCTAACCATCAGGCTATAAAGAAAGGCTTCCACCATTTCACCAAAAGCAGGATGATAAGGTCCTGCCAATACTTTTCCCGGTTCAGAAAGCCCCTCCGTTGCCTGCAGCCCTGTCCTAATTACAGTTATCTCATGCTGCTCAAACAACAACTTCAAGTATGCTGACCGGGAAACAGCCGCTGAAAGCGTTAACGGTTTATACTGCCCCTGGGAAAATAGCTCTGCTAAAGGAGTATTCTTGATAACCACAGTAGGATATATTCGTACTATATCTGGATGTAGCTCAACCACTCGCTGCCCTGTTTTTATTAAACTTATCCAGTCTTCTTTCGGTAGTCCGGGCATAAGCTGAAGGCCACACTTTATATCGACTTTTTTTAATATGCCAACGGCATTCTCAACCGCAGCTGCACTATGGCCTCTTTTAGCGGCCATTAAAACCCTGTCATCCATTGACTGAGCTCCAAGTTCCACCGTTTGAACACCGTTTTTCTTTAGCCTTAGTGCAATTTCAACACTAATAGCATCTGGCCTGGTAGAAAGCCTGATCGCCTGAATCAGGCCACGATCAAGCGCCTCTTTTGCTGGCGCTAGAAGCTTGAGTTGTAGTTCACTCGGCAATGCGGTAAAACTACCGCCATAAAACGCCACCTCAATTTTATATGGCCGGTCAATTGCGTCAAGATGTTGTTTAATAGTCTTAGCAACATCTTCAGCGAGTACGGGATAATTTTGTCCAGTAATTGCTCGTTGATCACAAAATACACATTGGTGCTGACACCCGTAATGAGGTATAAACATTGGAATAATGTAAAGTTTCACAATATACACCTTTAATAGTTAATACAGGAGCAACCTCCGGTTGCCCCTGTATTAACTATGCTTATTATTAAATTGCTGTAACCCTTGTTTAGCAGCATTCTGTTCTGCCTCTTTTTTGTTTTTTCCAAAACCCCAGCCCCACTCTACACCGCCTACCTGTACAACAACTTCAAAAACCTTGCTATGGTCTGGTCCACTCTCAGCAATTACCTGATAGCCAATTTTAGCGTCTCCGTTTTTTTGAACAGCTTCCTGAAACAGCGTTTTATAATCATTAACATATTCACCTGACTCGATTGTCGCCAAATCTTGCCCCAAACAGCTAAGGACAATTTGTCGTGCATCATCCAATCCGCGGTCTACGTAAATAGCGCCGATAACAGCTTCAAAAGCGTCAGCTAGTATTGAAACTCTTTCTCGCCCACCGGATGCAGCTTCGCCTTTACCTAGTAGGAGATACTGGCCCAACCCCAGCTCCCCAGCAACCCTAGCCAACGAAGCCTCACAAACCAATGCCGCTCTAGCTTTAGTCAACTCGCCTTCAGGAAGATGAGCAAATTTAGAATAAAGATAATCGCTAATAATTAGATCAAGTACTGCATCACCAAGAAATTCCAGGCGCTCGTTATGTACTTTGTTCCCGGACTTTCGCTCATTGGCGTAAGAGGAATGGGTTAACGCCTGATATAAAAGCCCGGGATTAATAAATCGTACTCCCAGTTTGCGACACAAAGACTCCATCGAATAAGAATATTGCCTGTCCATTACCCGATATATTTTTTCACAAGAAGAGTAGCATTATGCCCGCCAAAACCGAAGGAATTTGATATAGCTACATTCACAGCCATTTTACGTGCCTGCCCTGGTACATAATCAAGATCTAACTCAGGATCAGGGTTTTCATAATTGATAGTCGGGTGAACCATGTCATTATACACAGATAATGCCGAAGCAATACATTCAATGCCGCCAGATGCACCTAAAAGATGTCCAGTCATCGACTTGGTTGAACTTATCGCCAGTTTATAGGCATGGTCGCCAAACAGCGTTTTTATAGCCAAGGTTTCGTTTTTATCATTTAACGGAGTTGACGTGCCATGAGCATTTACGTAGTCTACATCTGTCGGAGCAAGGCCTGCATCTTTAATCGCCAAAGCCATGCATTTTGCTGCCTGCGATCCTTCTGGAGCTGGCGCAGTAATATGGTACGCATCAGCATTAGCTCCATATCCCGCAACTTCGGCGTATATACGGGCTCCTCTAGCCAAGGCGTGTTCTAAACTTTCAAGAATAACAACACCACTACCCTCACCCATAATAAACCCGTCACGATCGCGGTCAAATGGACGCGAGGCTTTCTCTGGTTCATTATTATTGGTTGACATAGCTTTCATGGATGCAAAACCTGCCAAAGCAGCTGGAGACAAGCTTGCTTCAGTACCGCCAGCCACCATTACGTCAGCGTCACCTCGCTGAATTGTTTTAAAGGCTTCGCCAATAGAGTTTGTTCCTGTAGCACAGGCTGTTACAACACAAGTACAAGGACCTTGGAGTCCAAAAGTTATCGAAGTGAGACCTGATGCCATATTGGCAATCATCATCGGAACAAAGAACGGACTTATGCGATTTGGCCCCTTATCAAACAGTGTTTTATACTGGTCATGAAGCGTTTCCATGCCACCTATGCCAGTACCAATTATCGTACCGATACGACTGCGATCCTCTTGTTCCAGATTAATTCCCGAATCACGAAAAGCCATATGGGAACAAGCTAGCGCAAACTGAATAAACCGATCAATGCGCCTGGCATCTTTCTTGTCCATATAAGCCCCGGGTTCAAACCCCTTTACTTCCCCTCCGATTTGGGTTGAATATTCACTAACATCGAAGCGGGTAATACGGGTAATGCCGGAAACTCCAGCTACAAGAGACTGCCAGAATGCATCTGTTCCAATACCTATCGGTGTTATTGCTCCCATACCGGTAATTACTACTCGTTTTTTCACGTAGTTCACCTCTCGTTAGGTATGTATTGACTCGACTTCATTAAGAAGTCGCGCAAATATTTCTTTTACAGGTAATATCTCATCTATTTTATGAATGTACTCGCCAGTGAAAACAAGGCCGGTTTCCACATCCCCTTGTTGGGCCCTAATTAGCGCCTTGATAATGCAAAAGTTTCGAGCGCAATGTTTTAGACAGGCGTCGCACGAAAGAGGAGGTTCGACAGTACCTTCAATAATTTTCGCTGCATAAGGATTTTTTACCGCTTGGCCAGGAAGTCCCACCGGACTTTTAATATGGACGACATCCTCAGACTTGGCCTTGAGATAAAACTCCTTTAGGGCAGGGGCGGCATTTGACTCATCACTAGCCGCAAACCTTGTCCCCATTTGAACACCGTCAGCGCCTAACTTGAAAGCTTCCACGATGTCCCTTCCGTTAATTACACCGCCTGCGGCAATTACCGGAAGCTTTACTGCCTTTTTAATTTCAGGCACCAAAACGCGCATAGGTTGATCGGTTCCGAGATGGCCCCCAGCTTCTTTTCCTTCAACTATAACAGCAGCAGCCCCCAAAGTTTCAGCAATTTTCGCACCTTTAACCCAAGAAGTCACCGGAACAATAGGAGTACCAGACTCCTTACCTATGCCAAATACATCGCGAGAAAAGCCAGCACCTGGAACTACAAGGTCAATCCCTTCGTCGATTGCGGTCCGAACAAGACCAATAAACTGCCGCGCAGCAACCATGACGTTAATACCAATAATTCCTTTTGTAAGCGAACGAGCCAAACGAATTTCCTGTCGCAATTCATCAAATGTCATACCAGAAGCCGCAATCAAGCCAATACCACCTTCTTCAGCTACAGCGGCCGCCAATCTTGCAGTTGACAGTCTTACGGCCATGCCACCTTGAATAATAGGTATTTTAGCTACCAGATGACCAATCCTTAATTCAGGAAGCCTCAAGTAACAACTCCTCCAATCAGTAGAAACACTACCTTTAAGAAAGTCCCGCGAAACAACTTCCACGGGACTTTCTTTTTTAACAGGTAATGTGTTAACCTTGCTTCTCTTTGTCTATGTACTCCACAGCATCTTTTACAGTTTTAATCTTTTCAGCCGCTTCGTCAGGAATCTCAATATTGAATTCCTCTTCAAAAGCCATAATCAATTCAACAATATCCAGAGAGTCGGCACCTAAGTCATCAATAAAGGTGGAGTCCATAACTACATCAGCTTCATCAACGCCCAACTGTTCAACAACAATGTCTTTTACTTTGTCAAAACTTGTCATAATGTTCACCTCCTTCCAAAAATAAACTTACATCACCATTCCGCCGTCAACATTTATAACTTGACCGGTTATATACTTTGCAGCATCTGATGCTAAAAATAATACTGCATTGGCTACATCTTCCGGCGTTCCCAAACGGCTTAACGGGATATTACCAGCTAAGTCAGTTTTTACCTGATCAGACAATTTATCAGTCATATCGGTGGCTATGTAGCCAGGCGCGATGGCATTTACATTAATTCCACGCGAGGCCAGTTCTTTAGCCATTGATTTAGTAAATCCGATAACGCCAGCCTTGGCTGCTGCGTAGTTAGACTGCCCAGCATTTCCTGTAACACCTACAACTGAAGCCATGTTAATTACTTTACCACTTTTCTGTTTAATCATAATCCGCGAAACGGCCTTCGTGCAGTTGAATACGCCTTTAAGATTAGTATTAATAACTGCATCCCAGTCTTGTTCTTTCATCAGCATCAACAGATTATCGCGAGTAATACCAGCGTTATTTACCAAAATATCTATACGACTATATGTAGCAATGGTAAATTTTATTAAAGCATCAACAGCTTCAGCACTAGAGATATCTGCCTGAAACGCCACGGCCTCTCCGCCATTTTCTTTTATTAAGGCCACCACTTCATCAGCCGCAGCCTGATTACCGGAATAATTAACTACCACCTTTGCACCTGCCTTAGCCAGCACAATCGCTGTTGCTCGGCCAATGCCTCTGGAAGCTCCGGTGATTATTGCCACTTTATCATCTAAATGCATTTTAGCGAACCTCCTTGAAATAATCAAGGGCTTTTTGTAATGACGCAGTATCTTCTAAAACCGGTCAGCACCTTACCTGGACCAACCTCAACAAAGACTGTAGTACCATAATTTAGCATTTGCGCCACACAATCTTCCCATAATACAGGACTGGCAGCTTGCCTTACTAGCGAAGAGCTAATAGCGTCACCTTGGATAATAATCTCGCCGCTAACATTAGCTACTACAGGAATTTTTGCATCGCTAACAGTAAGTTTTTCAAGCTCGACCGCCAAGCGTTCAGCAGCTGGTTTCATAAGTGAGCTATGAAATGGCGCACTCACAGGGAGAGATACAGCTCTTTTAGCACCTGCCTGTTTAAGCTCATTTACCGCTTCATTCACAGCCTCAGTCTTACCAGCAATAACCACTTGTCCAGGGCAATTGAAATTCACGGCCTGAACAGCATTGCCTTTAGCCTCAATAGCTTTACAAGTATCAACAATAACTTTGCGCTCAAGTCCTAGTATTGCGGCCATACCGCCCTCACCAAAAGGTACCGCTTCCTGCATAAACTGGCCACGCTTACGCACCAAGCTAACTGCCTCCTTAAAGCTAAGAGCCCCGGCTGCTACTAGCGCAGAATACTCTCCCAGACTATGGCCAGCGACAATATCAGGTATTAACCCAGCTTCCTCAAGAACACGATAGCAGGCTACGCTGATAGTAAGAATTGCTGGTTGGGTATTATAGGTCTTCATCAGTTCTTCTTCTGGACCATTAAAACACAGTTCTGTAATTGAAAACCCTAAGGCTTCATCAGCTTCTTGAAAAACAGCTTTTGCCGCAGCAAAATTATCGTATAACTCTTTGCCCATGCCGACGGCTTGGGACCCCTGGCCAGGAAATACAAATGCCGTCTTCGACATATTTAAGCATCCCCTTTATATTACTATTTATAATTATATTAGCAAAATATCCCCACTTAATGGAGCTTAGCTAAAACCGTCGGAATGCCATCAACTAATTCTGCCATAATTGCGGCAACAGTTTTAGTCTCGTTGACCATCCCAGCTACTTGGCCCAGCATAACTGATCCATGATTTATATCACCGTCCCGGACGGCTGCTTTAAGTTTGCCAGCCCCTAACCGTTCCAACTCTTCAATAGAAGCGCCTTGTTTTTCCAGTTCGGCATATTTTCGCGCTAATTTATTTTCAAGTATCCGCACAGGATGTCCGGTAGATGCACCTGTAACCACCGTCGAGCGGTCTCTTGCTTTAAGAATAACCTCTTTATATTTTGGATGAGCAATACACTCCTGGGCAACAACAAAACGGGTACCTATCTGCACCCCACGCGCCCCCAAGGCAAAAGCAGCAATAATGCCGCGTGCATCACCTATGCCACCAGCGGCTATAACCGGAATCTTTACTGCATCAACAACTTGCGGCACCAGTGCCATAGTTGTAATCTCCCCTACATGCCCCCCGCTTTCCATGCCCTCAGCAATAATAGCATCAACCCCTACGCGTTCTAACCGTCTTGCAAGAGCCACCGAGGCTACCACGGGTATTACCTTGCTGCCGATTTCTTTTAGTGCCCCGATATATTCGGCCGGATTGCCAGCTCCTGTGGTAATAACAGAAACCCGTTCCTCAATAACCACGCCCATGACATCTCTAACAAACGGCGACATAAGCATAATATTGACACCAAAAGGACGAGAAGTCAATGTTTTTGCCTTTTGAATTTCAGCTCTGAGTGCATCTGGGGGCATATGACCAGCTCCGATGAGCCCTAAACCTCCGGCGTTTGACACAGCTGCAGCCAGTTCCGCCGTAGCCACCCACGCCATTCCCCCCTGTAATATCGGATACTTTATATTTAAGAGTTCGCAAAGCGGACTATTTAGCAATATATTGAGCCTCCTTGCCCCACTTCAGCACACACGATGCCCACGTTAGACCAGCACCGAAGCCAACCAAAACTATAGTATCGCCATCTTTTATTCTGCCAGAATCAACAGATTCCTTCAAGGCAAGCGGAATAGATGCTGCTGATGTGTTACCATATTTGTCTACATTAACTGCAACTTTATTCATTGATAGCTTTAAACGTTTAGCCGCCGACTGAATAATTCTGATATTAGCCTGATGCGGTATCAATAAATCTACTTGATCAGAATCAAGACCAGCCAACTGCAGTGATTTAACAGCCGATTCTCCCATCACCCTGACCGCAAACTTGAACACTTCATTGCCAGTCATGTGTATATAGTGCATTCTGCCTTCGATTGACTCTTTCGATGCCGGATTTTTAGAACCGCCACCCGGCATTTTCAGAAAATCACCGCCAGTTCCATCCGCACCAAGATCGGCGCCTAAAATACCAAATCCATTCGTAGTTTCACCTAAAACAGCAGCGCCGGCGCCATCACCAAAAAGCACACATGTTCCGCGATCAGTCCAATCTAGTATACGGCTCAAGGTTTCCGCTCCGATTACAAGAACCTTTTTATATAATCCCGCCTGAATAAACTGAGCGCCAGTTATTAAGCCATAGACAAAACCAGAGCAACCGGCTGCCAAATCAAATGCCGCTGCATTGACGGCTTTCAGATTCGCCTGCACCAAGCAGGCTGTAGCTGGAAATAGCATATCAGGTGTAGCAGTCCCAACAATTATTAAATCAATTTCATCGGCAGAAACTCCAGCATCAGCCAGTGCCCTTTCGGCAGCAAAAGTAGCCAAATCGGAAGTGGCCATCGAAGGATCTGCTATCCGTCGTTCGCGAATACCGGTTCGTTCAACAATCCATTCGTCACTTGTTTCAACAATTTTTTCCATATCTTTATTGGTGAGGATCTTATCCGGGACATAGGTGCCCAGACCGATGATGCCTACCGATTTTGTGTTATTCATTTACAAAGTATCCCTCCTTGGCGATATTTTCATGAATATGCTCGACAACTTTCTTCTCACAAAATTCCTTGGCAACCCGAATGGAGTTTTTTATCGCCGTATCTTTTGAACTTCCATGACAAATTATAAAGACGCCATTAATTCCCAGCAGCGGTGCACCACCATATTCATGGGGGTCAAACTTTTCCTTCATTCTCTTCAGCGCCGGCAAAATAAGCCATGCGCCTATTTTTACCAATAAACCGGCTCCACGCAAAGCATCGCTTAAAAGATGTAATATTGCGCTAGCAAAGCCCTCACCAGCCTTAAGTACAATATTACCGATAAACCCGTCGCAAACAACTACATCAACTGATCCCTTGGGAACATCGCGTCCTTCGGCGTTGCCAATAAAATTAATAGTCTTAAGTTGCTTAAGTAGCGGATAGGTAGCTAATACCTGCTCATTGCCTTTAGTCTCTTCTTCCCCGATATTTAAAAGTCCAACCCGTGGAGACTTAATATTAAGT
>JAGGAC010000071.1 GCA_017889635.1 Bacillota bacterium
TTATCAATCCTACGGACTTTATAAATGTTTCATATTCTATTTTATTGCATAAAATCCAGCCTGCATATTTGAAGCCCAAAAAAGCTCAACTGTAGTAAAGCCTACTTGGCGTAGCAGTTCAAGATGCTCGTGAATAGATATAGGATTTAATTCTATGCCAAAACGGCTAATATGTTTTTCAGCCGCCTCTTTACTTTTACCATTCTCTATTTGCGCCTTGCCCCATTTAGCCAATCCAAGCTGTATGCCTTGCTGGGTTGCTGGTTTTATAGTTTCAAAAGTGATATAAATGCCGCCCTGTCTCAGCATCTTAAAACAATTCTCTGTAGCTAACCGACGTGTTTCATTATCAAGATAATGATGCGCAAGAATGGCTGTAATTACGTCAAACTGCTCCTCGTTACACTGCATATCTTCTGTTCCTATTAAAATAAACTGTAACTGCTCAATTTGTTTATCAGTAAATTTTTGTTTTGCTTCAGCTAACATTGCTGCCGCTGGATCGGCCATTGTAAATTTTGCACTTGTAAAAATTTGCGCCATTTTGGATACTAAAATGCCTGTGCCGCAACCAGTATCCAACCAAGCTGACGGGGCTGCATGAACAACCTTGACAAGTTTAGCAATTTCTTCTGCAAATAGGCTATAGTACGGTATAGTTTTGTCAATATTTTTGTCATAATCCTGTGCTTTTTGTGAAGTTTTATTATCTCCCATTATAGTTTATCCTCCAATTAAACTTGAAACATCTGGATCCCAGCCGCTAGCTAGCCTTTCTGTAGTGGCGGAATAATTTGGTATACACTTGTTCCTGAAGCTTAGAATTTCCGGTTTCCAAAACCAAATGATTTTCCTCACGGTCAATATCAATATACTTGATAGTAATAAAATATTTAAAGGTATCGCGGAAAAATAAAGGTACAAGCGGTCCAAGCAATGTCACACTGCCAACTACATAATCAGCTTTTTTTTGCACTGTAAATTTTTCAACGCTACACCAATCTCGTACATTTACTTTGTCTGACCAACCTTGATAATTGTATAAGATCAGATTGTCATGATTTACGCCCATTTGTAAAACAGACGGCTTCGGCATTGGCGGAAAACCGCCATGATAGGTCATGGGGCCTAAGAGTTCGGTATGTGGGTTCTGAAATAATAGTTCATTCGTTATTTGAGAGATCACATTGTCTGCCTTTTTCTTTTTCTTATAGCCAATTAGTCCAGCGATCATTAAGAATATCAGGCAGGCTGCAATTCCGATAATGATATTTTCCATAAGTTCCCCCCCACATTTTGTTAGTGTTACAGATTTAGTGAGAATTCACTTCTACTATAGTGTTCAATTTTGACCAGCGAAGTGAATTCTCATCATCTTTTATCTTGGTACTAATCTACTGTAGTCGTTAACCATATAAACCAATGCGCCGATGCCAGCAATGGCAGCCATGGCGATAAACCCACCGTTATATCCCAATGGACCACTAGCCAAATAACCAGTAAGCGCCGGAGCGATAATAGAACCGATATTACCAACCATGTTCATTACACTGGCAATACCGCCGCCTTGACCATAAGGAGCAATATCGCTGGGGATAGACCATTTATTACCGGCGCCAAATGAGAAGATACCCATAGATGCTGTCATCCATACGATAACCATATTTTGACTATCGCTGTTTACAGCCATAAAGAGTGTGGCACCAGCACCTAAAAGGCAAACGCCTAAACCAGTACGCCTTAAGGTATTGATTGAAGCACCATGGCGATGCCATACATCCATTAAATAGCCGCCTAAAACTTCCATACCGACACCAGCTATATAAGGAGCCATTGCTGCCATACCCATGGTTTTAAGGTTAAAGCCTTTTGCCTGAACTAAATAGCTAGGTACCCACATATTGAAGTTCGTCCAATAATACGAGTAACAAAAAGCACCAATACAAACTAAAACCATACGACGATAAGTAAATAGCTGGAATAAAGGAATAATTTTGGGTTTTTCAACTTTACCATCTTCAGTCAGAACTTCTTCCTGGCGAATATAATTAAGTTCTGATTGAGATACTTTGGGATGATCATCTGGTTCATAATAATTAAATTTCCAAACAAATGCATACATTACTGCCAAGGCCCCACTGATAACAAAGGAAACTTCCCAATTCCATTGCGTCATAAGCCATACAACCAATGGCGGTGCAATTGCATTGCCTACTCTGGAGCAGCTGTCAAAAGCTGCCGAAGAAAAAGTCCGTTCACGGGACGGTATCCAAACAGATACTACCCTGGCACTCACCGGATAGGCTGGTGATTCGGTAATACCCAACACGATCCTCATCGCCAGAAGTGACTTGAATCCCTGTGTAAATACGATAGCCATTGTGGCCAAGCCCCAACCAAGACAACAAAAGAATCCAAGCTTTTTGGGACCATAGTGATTCAGCAGCCAGCCTGTAGGCATCATAACCAATACGTAAGACCAGAAAAAAGCTGACATCATAATACCCATTTCAGTTGTTGATAAACTAAAAGTTTTCATCAGTGTCGGTGCGGTTACAGCTAAGTTTACCCGGTCAATATAACAAATAGTGATCATCCCACAGCACAGTGCAAGTGCACTCCACCGGTAGTTAGAGGCCGGTTTGACAACGTCTGTACTTGTCATTATTGAAAACACCTCTCATCTCTTATTATTGGCAACGTTGACAATTATGCTTATTTAGCCGGTAGATAAGTATTTTCAATTTCTCTGATTTTGGGCAAGCCAACCAACTCATTAAATTGTTGGAAAGGAATCATATGATTCATCCAGTCTTGTGTCGTACCGGTAGTTTTCAGTTCCTTCATCAACTGGGTTACTGCCTGAGCTGTAACATAGGTAGAAGCTGTTGGAAAAATCACTAAGCCATAACCTAACTTTTCCAATTCTTTTACATTCATTAACGGCGTCCGTCCACCCTCAACCATATTGGCTAATACAGGTATATCAAAGCTGGAGGTTATCAGCTTCATTTCGTCTATGCTTTCCGGCGATTCAACGAACAGTACATCCGCGCCGGCTTCAGCATAAACTTTGCCACGTTTAATTGCTTCCTCAATACCTAAAGTTGTACGTGAATCGGTACGGGCGATGATAACAAGATCGGGATCCTGGCGAACCTCTACAGCTGCTTTGATTTTGTTTACCATTTCATCCATAGGTACGACCTGGCGGCCAATCATGTGTCCGCACTTTTTCGGTGCAACCTGATCTTCCAACTGTATAGCCGCGACCCCGGCCATTTCATATTCTCTGATTGTTCTCATTACATTGATAACATTGCCAAAACCGGTATCAGCATCAGCAATTACAGGAATATCGACAGCATTGACAAAGTTACGTGCTCTGCTTACCATCTCAGACATTGTCATCAAACCGACATCCGGCCCGCCAAGATGGCTGGCCGCTTGACCATAACCAGTAAAATACACAGCATCGAAACCTGCCTGCGCAACAATTTTGGCCGATAATGCGTCATGGGCCCCTGGCGCGATTAGAATTTCTTTTTGTTTTAAGAGTTGGCGTATTTTTGTTGTTTGTTTCATAGCAAATTCTCCTTTATTTAAATTAAATTAAAATGTTTTTTAGCAAACTTTAAAGCAGCAGTAGCGTGATATTGAGCTAGTATGCCAACTGCATATAATAAATAATTTTGATCTATAACAATCTGCGGGTTTATCGGCAATAAAGATATGTCTGGATTCGCAAGGGCTCTATTGATAATATTTGTTGATTTTTCCAACGGGGAATGAGCGAAAATACCACCAATTGCGATGACAGTTTTAACTTGCCGAAGATCGCGCCCCATAGGCATACCGGGCACAATACCCATAATAGGGTCAAATTGTTGGGAAATAAAACCGGCATGGCGTTTTAAAGCAATTTCTACAGCTGCTTCAGCCATTGCCTGATCAAAGGCTGTTTCTTGAGCATTAGCGGCAAGATGTTCCGGGTCTTTTTCCAAAGCAGTCGCATAGTCGACAATTGCTTGTTCTTTTTCCGCTCCAGCTAACCCAATACGGGCAAGCAAGGCTTTAGGCCCTACGGTTTCCACAATACCAAGTGCACTGACTCTAAGCCCTAAGTTTCCTTCTACTGTTCGGTATACCGTCTGTTTTTCATTGGTCAATACCAAACCTTTTTCTTCCAAGGATAACTTATCAAGATAGGGCAATACCGAGTGAATATCAGTTGTAGCACCACCAAGATCAACAACAACCAATCCGTCAATTCCCTCTTCTTCCGGTGTTCCTTTGGCAAGAAGTTCTGCAGCCATCATTACTGCGCCAGGTGTAGGTACAACCTTTTGTACTGTCAAAATATCAATCAGCTTACTCAGGCCTTTAGCTTTGGTGATTTGGTGAATGAACTGCTGATGAATAGCTTCACGGGCCGGCTTAACTTTTAATTCATGAATTATTGGCATGACATTGGGGACACGTACGGTCGGAATATTTGCTTCATCTAATATCGTTTGTGCAAGCGGCTGAGCTGTTTGGTTGCCGGCGATAACTACAGTTGCTTTCATCCCGCTTTTAACGATAATTTTGGCATCATTAACTAGATTATCAATATCACCGCCATCGGTTCCTCCGGCCAATAAGATGATATCAGGCCGTATTTCCTGTAGCATTTCAAGTTTATACTCTGCCTCATCGTCATAAGACATTACTTCCAGTACCCGTGCACCGGCATTCATGGCTACCTCTTTGGCAGCTTTAGCCGTTACTCTGGGCATGTAGCCCATCGCAACCATACGTAAACCGCCTGCTGCGCTTGAGGCTGAATATACATACTCAGCTTCAAGCTTAACCTCTCCTAATTGACACGCTAAGGACTTGATCGCCTCGTTAAGTCCGATATCAATATTTTTCACGGTTGTCGGGGCTTGAGAAAAAGCAAGCCAGGCAATTTCTCCTTCGTTATAACTGAAGGCATTAGCTTTAGTAAAGGTACTGCCAACGTCAAAGACTAAGATAGCTGCTTTTCTTTCATGATTTCCTTTCATCATAGTACCTTTAACAATTTTCTTGGCGTACATAGCAGTAACCGTCCATAAGCCGTCTGGCCGTACGGGAAATTGCTGCACGTTTTAATACAATGTTATTGCCTGTTACTTCAGAGGCTACTTCAACATCAATAACGCCGGCTGGGTGACCAATGTGGATTAGAGTTTTGTTGTCAGCATCTTCAATCATTTCATAAACAACAGTGCCGGGAATTTTAGCAGCAGCGCCTGTACAGACAGTGCCGGTGCCGGCATAGGTTTTATGAATCACCTGCATAAACATTAATCTTGATACCAAATCAACATCACTGGTTTTGATTGTTTTACCAGTGGTAAAAGACCGGTACTCTGTTGGTGAAGCAACAAAAGCAATCATGGGAAAGGCTGGTGCGTGTTTTAGTGCATCTTCCAGATTTTTGGCCTTACCAATTAAAACAGTGGCTGTGCCGCGGATATTTTCCAATAGTTTTAATAATTTTGAATCGCCATTTACTTGCTGAGGTGTTTCAATACCAGTAAGACCAATATCTTTGGCCCGTACAAATACCATAGGATTAGCTGCATCAACTATACTTACGGTAAGCGGTCCAAAGTCCGGAATATCAATTTCTTGCTGTGCTTTACCAGTCGGCAGCAATTTGCCGGTTGCTGCCCCGGCAGTATCTGAATAGTCCAACATAATACATGCGCCTGTACTGGGAACTCCGGCACAAACACAATCTCCATTTACCGCAGCTTTGCCATCTACTGTGGGAATATCGGCAATGATGAGTTTGCCGGTATTTGTATTGTGGATACGTACAGTCGTCATTGCATCCCCAGCTTTTACAAGTCCTTCATCAATTGCAAATGGACCTACAGCTGATGAAATGTTGCCGCAGTTACCGCTGTAATCAATATAGGCATCTGTCATGCTGACCTGTCCAAAAGTATAGTCGACATCAGCATCCGGCCGACTTGACGGACCAATGATCGCAAGTTTGCTGGTTAAAGGATCAGCACCGCCGAGACCGTCAATCTGACGAATATCAGGGCTTCCAAAAATTTTTAGGATTTTCTGATCTCTTGCTGTTTTATCTTGTGGTAAATCATTTTCCATTAAAAATATAGCTTTACTGGTACCGCCGCGCATAATTGCACAACGGACTTTCTCGACTTGACTCATTGTTTTTCCTCCTCAATATTTTTTTGTAACCATTCAACAACTTTCTCTGGTGGTGTGCCTGGACCGAAGAAGGCTTCAACCCCCAAAAATTCTGAACCTTCTGCGGCAATTTTTGCTTCCATAGCACTATGTTCCTCTTCTTTTTCGGCTGCACGGCCTCCGGCAATTACTCTGATATCGCCCTCCTTGCCTAATTGAACCAAACGTGCTCTTATTCTTGGGAAAAGAATCGCACCCATACCTAATAAATTATTAACACCAATGATGTCTGCTTTGGATTCAACCGCAATTTCGGCTACTGTTTCCGGTAAATTCATCCCACGTAAGAAAATTACCTCAAAACCAGCTTGTTCAATCGCATCTTTAATAGTATTAATGCCAACTACATGTGCATCTGCACCTACTGTACCAAGCACGACCTTGGTTTTTTTCGTTACCGGTTGGGTCTGTTCTATCTTAACTTCTTCCGTGGTAAAAGAAACTTTATTTTTCGGTACATCGACCGGGCCAAATCCGGGAACATATCTACGAATTCCATCCTTGCCTCGATGAGTGCGGACACCGCGTTTTAGATCCCAGCCACCGGCGCGAGGACAGTCTAACACGCCTTTTTTACCAGCTTGTACAATTTTGTCAACAAGTTCTTCAACTTCATAACTTTTCCAGAAGGATGGTTTAATATCATCCGGTGTTAATTCAGCTTTTTTGCCAAGTACAGTAGCCAAAACAGCGGTAGCTTCTGAAAGAATTTCGTCCTTACGTTGTTCAATGTAAGGATCATTAATAGTAATCGGCGCCATATTTGTAAAGACATTCTGCGTGCCCCAGATTGCTTTTGCCATAGATGCTCCGGTAGGAATTCCTACAGATTCAGCAGCCTTGGGGCGGTAGAAATCAGCACCGCCAAGTTTGGCACTAACAGCCATTCGTGCAAAATGGGCCGATTCGGCAATCAGATCAGGCGGTGGACTTTGGAAAGTTTCCGGAACTACAATCAGTGAACCGCTCCACATAATCTCTTTAAACGCACGCATTACTGCTAGATCTGCCAGTAAGTTGATGCCACCAACATTCATTTGCAGGGCGCTAAGTTCTTTGGGCAGACCAGCCAGTACGGATAATCCTTCAGATAGTAAACACATAGCCAGTGCGGTTCCGTCTGTGCCACCGATATTATTTAAATGTTTATGAGACTCGATTTGTGCAAAAATATTATTTTCTGCGCAAATTTGCATAGCTTTGAAACCATTGATAACCTTGGTGCGATAATCATGAATACCTCGGCCACCGAAATGAACATGAATGACAGGGCCGATATCGGTTCCGTCAAAACCGGCAATTAAGGCGTTAATAATGGAAAGATGCGGGGTATCTCCGGTAGCATTAATACGCATAGGATGGACAGCCCCACCACCCATAGCAACGAATTCCCGTTCTCCCCGCGGTGTAATGCCACCTTTGCCTCTGGATTGTTCAATTAAATCAGCACCATCTAAGGGGTCAATATGCCGGGTAGCCTCGGAATGAACAAAATGAAATAGCTTAATAGAAAGATTTTCGGCCATTTTGTACATTTCAGCAGATTCGCGCAAAGTTTCTTCGGCGGTATTTCGGCCTAAGATAGGATTTTGAATAGGAATGCCGGTACGTTTGGCTTGCTGCGAGAGTTCCCATATACGGTAGCCGCTACGTTCTACGCCGCTGACTATTTTTGGATAAGGGGCAGGCAAACCTTCGACATCGCCATCTGCTGTTACTTTAGGCATCGTCAGTCCAAATATTTTTTCATAGGCTTGTACTCTTTCGTAATCTTCAATAATGATTTTTTTCGTGTTTTTCTGCATGAATTAGACCTCCTGTTTGGTTAATTGCTGGCGCACTTTATTGATGAGACCGCCGGCAGCTAAAATAGCTAAAATATTTTCCCCTGGGACATGGCCTGATACCACATTACCGTCAGGAAGTTCAACTGAGCCTGATTTTAAATCGACTGTAATGATATCACCAGTTTTCACTAATGTTGTAAGATCGGCTTGCATTACGGCAAGGCCGATATTGATAGCATTACGCCTAAAGATACGAGCAAAAGTAGGAGCTATAATTAAGGAAACCCCTGCACTTTTTAGTGATACCGGTGCTTGTTCGCGGCTGGATCCACAGCCGAAATTATTACCGGCAACAATGATGTCGCCCACTTGAACCTTTTGAGAAAAATCCGGCATAGCGCTACCGGCCATTGCATATTTTTTGAGTTCATCCTGTGGATAAGCCATTGCATAACCTGGCAGTATTTGATCGGTATCTACAGCATCATCAAATAACCATATCCGTCCTTTAAATATCATATTTTTATTCATCTGTTCTTCCTCCCAGTTCTGCTACAGTACCCGGTGTGACAATCTTCCCAGCCACAGCAGCTTCGGCAGCGGTACGGGGTGAAGCAAGATAAACTCTGGATTCTTTGGAGCCCATGCGGCCCGGAAAATTGCGGTTTGTCGTAGAAATTACAACATCATCACTGGCAGCAAGGCCCAGGTGACCACCAAAGCAAGGACCACAGCCTGCATTAGCGATAGTTGCGCCCGCACGACGGAAAATTTTTGTTAATCCTTCATCCTCCATAGCTTGCGCCACAAGCTGCGAGGCTGGGAGAATAATACAATTAACATTGGGGTTAATCGACGCATGGCTGAATACAGCTGCCGCTTCACGCATATCATTAATTCTTCCGTTCGTACAAGAACCGATAATTACTTGGGTTACCGTCTGTCCTGCTAAATTAGCTACGGGTTGTACATTCGCCGGCGAAGAGGGCGCAGCCATAAGCGGTACGATCATGGAAACATCAAATTTGTGAACCTTTGCTACTGAACCGACATCATTTTTAATTGAAAAATAACTTAACATTGCACCCATTTCAATCGTCATATTACTGATAGTCATGCGTTCTTCGAGGGAGGCTGTTCTTACCCATTCTCCAGTAAAAATCACCGCCTTATCAGTAAAACCAGCTGTCCCAAAAGCACCAATAAGGTGTAAGATAATATCTTTGGCATAAACTCCCGGAACCAGAATACCATCTAACACTACTTCATAGACTGGCGGCACTTCAATATCCAAAGTTCCCGTAGCCATAGCAGCTGCAAATTCAGTGGATCCCACACCGATTGCCAAGGCACCATAGGCACCTGCAGTACAAGTATGCGAATCCGCACCGACAACAACCGACCCTCGTGGCAAACTGTAATTTTCAGCAACAACCTGATGACAGACGCCTTCACCCTCGAACATTTTTATTCCATATGTATTGGCAAAATTACGCATTTGCCGCTGTCCCTGCCTTGCTTGTACCGTAGGAGCCGGATAAACGTGGTCAGCAACGAAGGCAACTTTACGCTTATCAAAAACCCGGTCTATACCGATTTCTGCAAACGCTGTTAATGCTAATGGAGCTGTAACATCATGCGCCATTGCTAAATCCACTCTAATGGTGATATCTTCACCCACTTGAACTTCCGGCTGTCCAGCTGCTGCCGCTAAATATTCTTCTATTTCATTCATCCGAATAATAACCTCCTAATTTACGACATCAATGTGCAACTCTTTTGCTGCCTGCTGTGCTTCTTCTAAGGATGGTTCAGCTTTTCTTAACACTAGGCGAGCGCCGCCCCGATTAAGACTATCTACCATAGCATTTTGTTTGGTAGCATAAATGGTAATTCGTTGCAATTGTGCTTCATCGCCTTCAACAATTTCCACCTTAATACCGGCTTCGCGTACACGGTCCATAATTTCACGATACATTTTCGCATCATCTGTATTGCAACCGTATAAAGCTGCCATGAGAATACCTGGAATATTAATACCTCGCCGCGCAAATAATTCAGGATACAATTCTATTTTTACGCCGGTAATTTCACCTTGTGCCAAAGCATGAGCAATACGTGCTGCATTTGTCGGTGAACCTACCGCCTGGCTGGAACCACCGACAACTGCACTATCGCCTAAAGGCTTAATAATTGAATTTGCCTTACCAGCTAAAATTTGTGCTTCCTTACTAGCAGCAGTTATTGTTTTATCAATACGTTCTGCTTTCTGTGCTTTGACTTCAGGAGCAATATATTCTTCGACAGCATCATTAGTTTTAAAAAATGGTTCCATATAGTGAATAACCACCGGAACAATGTGTTGAGCCGATACAGGGTGGACAGCTGCTGCTAAAGAGATCATGACATCTACAGGTACAGTTAATGGTATAGATGTTTTTACTGCCAGATTAGCTGCTAATGAACCGATCAACACACCACCGCCAATATGTGTAGCGCACAAACCTGCGACCATTACCCGCGGCGTACAAGGAACCCCGATAGTAGGAGACAATGCCAGTACGATTGCCTTACCAGTTTGTTCGGGTGTACCGCCAAGCATTTCGCTGATGACTGCTGCGGTAGCGGAAGCACCGGCACCAAAACCTTCCATATTACAGCCGGTAGTTTTTTTGCCTGCTCTAAAAATTGTTCCTATTTTCAGCATTAGTGCTAATAGCCGGGTACGTTGTGCTTCATCAGTTACTGTTTCGATAACTGCCCTGACTAAGCCAGTCAAAGTACAGGCATCGCCAGTACCGGCACAAGGATTTAAGCCTACCGCATGGTTACCTACCTGGGCTGCTAGGGTATAGTGCAGTACTTTGTCTACAAAAGGATCCCCATGTAGACTAATACCAGTTAATTCACTACCAACGGTTCCCATGATAAAACTTGAACCAGAAGTAAGACCAATTTCAAGCGCATGCAAATTGTGCTTAAAAGCATCATCTATTGCTGTAGTAATTTCTTCCCTGCTGGCTTTTTGGGCAGCCATAGCCTCACTGATTACAACCTCACCGATAGATTGGTGCAATTCAGTAGCTAAGTCAATACTTTGGCCCAGTGTAAGTTCGCCAACTTTATACCCTTTCTGTTTGGCGGTTTCTAGAAACTTGTCCATGTACATTCCTCCCTCTTTTTGATGAAATATAAATTCCTACAAATTATGCAATAATCTTAATATCAATAAAGTTAGACACTTAATACTATAAGCAATAATCGTGCCAAGATACATTTATAGTATAATATAGAGCTTAGAAAGCCAGTAAAATCAGCTTTCTAAGCTCTATATTGATACTTAAACTTATTTAATTTAAAAAGCTGTATTCATTTCAATATTGCAATATCTTTCCGCTATAATGCCCAACTTTAAGTATTCTGACTATTGCAGAAATGAAAAATCATTTCACTTCTGCAATAGTTGATACTCGCACATTTTACGCCACAAGGTAGTTGTACTAATGCCAAGCTTTTTGGCTGCCTGTGTCCGATTATTATTTTCTGCTTTTAATATGTTAATTAATAGATTTTTTTCCGTATCACGTAAAACAGTTGCCAAGTTATAGCTATCTAACTCTTTATTGCCGGTATTTGCATAATCATTTACATTTCTATTGGTAAATTGTGCAGGAAGATGCTGGCTTTCTAATACCTGTTCATTTACAGGTATCAAATTTAAAGAGCTTTCAATACAATTTTGTAATTCACGAACATTACCAGGCCAAGCGTATTCACGAAATAGCTTCACCACCTTCGGAGAAATGGAAACCACCATTTTGCCAAAAATATTGTTAAATTTTTTTATAAAAAGTCCGGCCAAATCTTCAATATCATCCTGCCTTTCCCTTAACGGTGGCAGATTTAACTCAATAACATTTAAACGATAAAATAAATCTTCCCGAAACTGCTTATCTTTTACCAGCTGCCGTAAATGCTTATTCGTGGCCGCAATCACGCGCACATCAATGCGCGTTGGTTTCGTACTACCAATACGGACTACTTCATGTTCCTGAAGAACACGCAACAATTTGGCCTGTAATTCCCATTCCATTTCACTGATTTCATCTAAAAACAATGTACCATGATTGGCATCTTCAAATAAACCGGCGTTACCACCTTTTTTTGCTCCGGTAAAAGCACCGTCAACATACCCAAACAGATTGCCTTCAATCAAACTAGCGGGCATTGCACCACAGTTAATAGCAATAAATGGACATTCTCTGCGCCGGCTGGCATTGTGGATGGCCTGAGCAAAAACCTCTTTGCCTGTACCCGTTTCACCATATATAAGCACTGAGGATAAACTTAGTGCTACTCTACTTGCTAATTCTTTAGCATGAACGATGCTTGGGCTACTGCCGGTAATATCTTCAAAATTATATTTGGCATATTGAAATTTTTTCACTTCATTAATAAGTTTATTCTTTTCCAAAACAGTCTGTTCATTATTAAAGCCTAAGCCATAATTCTCAGTAATTGGAATTCGAACAGCAGTTGCACCAGGCACTGAAATTGATTTGTCAATGATCGGTTCTTGTATTTCCATTGCACGTTTAGCCGCATGACTGCACTTGCCGATATACATTTTATTGCATTGCCCCAGCGGATTGATACTTTCTAAGCGACATCCTTCATGATCAAATAATACAGCCTCACCGCCAACTACGCGCGCAATCAAGGGTAAAGCTTTTGATAAGGAATTCCATAAATTTTGTTCACGTTCTACACGTTCAATATTACAACCGCTTATTACATATTCACCAATGGGTATTGCCCACGCCTCAGCATTAGGAACAATTCCTGAAGAACCAAAAACAGGAGTTTGCTTTTCTAAGGCATCCAAAGCTAAATCATAAAAAACACCCTGTAAATTCTCGATTTCTTGCCCATGGGAATCTACTGTTTTTAAACGCTTGCCGTTCTGATCAGTGATGGTAGCAAATCCGCCTGATATCCTCCCAATGAATGGTAAAATTACATGTAGTTGATGCGCCAATAAATGTGTATCAATTTGTTTGGCTTGTTTCATTTCTATATTTCCTCCATAACATCTTCGCTAGCTTACTACTGATCTTCTGGCATTTTTGCCAGTGCCTGGCTGGATGTTTCAATCTCCTGCATAGCTTCATCATTATCTCCTGCTTGCATAGTTCTTCCCGTTATGGCTTAGCTGTAGATAAAGTGTGATTAAAGGTTATATGGGGAATTATGCTATTCAAAATACTTGCTCTATACGACTATATTGTTTTTCTTCTGGCCATCTCATAAACAGCCTTTACACTGTTAAGCCGCATATCTTCAAAAAGCCCGCTGCATGTACCAAAAATCAACCCACCATTGCTACCGGCAGCAGTAACAATCTGCTCTACCTTTTGTTCAAGCTGTTGCAGACTGCGCGATTGGATTAATTCAGCAGGGTCTAAGTTCCCCCACAAGCATAATTTGTGGCCATATTGCCTTTTTACCTCGCCAATATCCATGCCGGCCAGGGCCTCAATGCATTGCAGACCGTCAAACCCGGCGGCGACTATGTCATCAAGCACCATCGTCAGATTGCCGTCCGAATGAAAGAATACCGGCAAGCCTAACTGCTTGACATAATCAGCTTGCGCGGTTAGCGAAGGAAATATCATTTCCCGCAAAAGCGCCGGACGAGCAATAACGCCCTGATTATAGGCAATATCATCAGCCAGGAGAATACCATTTATCCCACTGCCGGCCAATCGCTTAATAAGCTCTTTATTCAGGGTTTCGATAGCTGCAATAAACTCACAAAACTCCGAAGTACGGCGACCCAATTGCATCATCAGCTGCTCAAAGCCCAGTAGTTTACCAGCCCAACCAATCGGTCCATCGACTACGGCAAAGGTAAAGAACTCGGTGTTCACCCAGTTCGGTAAATCGTTAAATACAATATCCTGAGCACAAGGAGTACCGCGGGAAATATCCGTACAGTTTGGGTGCAAACACACAGCATCTAACCCCATTGTATTGATAAACTCTAAACGGTGCTCAAACTGTAAAACTGTTTGTTTACACATCATTTGTACCAGCTTATCGGTAATGACAAGCTCACCGCAGGGTATCTGATCGACAGGCAGTCGTTTGATGGCTTGTTCCACCCTTGCTCTCTGTTTCATAATGCCTCCAATCTTGCTGACGTAAATTGGTGAATTTTTTTATCTTAATCGCTGAGTCTACTTCCGCCTCTATAGGCGGCGTCAGTTCAGGTGGAGTAGACTCTCCACCTGAACCCCCGATGTTTCAGCTCTGCTGAAACGATTTCACTTATGTTCGCAAAGTGGCCACAAGTCGCCCCGGCTTAAGCAGCAGCAAGAGCGCATCTTTCGGGTTGGTTACCACAATATCAGCTTGCGCTAAGGTTGGCTGGTAAGCACCCTCAGGCCCAATAACACCAACCGCCAAAATGGCTTCAGCAAACATTGCGCAATCATTGGCGCCATTACCAAAACAAATGGTAGTATCCGCACCACACGCTCTGACAAAATCTCGTTTTTGGGCAGCCTCCGCCCCTTTATTAATAATATGGAGCTGTACACCTGCCACGTTTTCTAACTGTGTCCGAGCCAGGCCAAAGGTATCTGCAGTAAGTACAGTTACTTTAGCTGCTTCACCTACCTTTTCTAAGAGTTCCTTTATTTCCCCAGTAATTACACCATCTTCGGCCAGGGTGCCATTATAGTCAAATACTGCATTGGTTATTTTATACTCGCGACCATCTGGCAAAGTAAAATTTATCATCAACCTACTCTCCTTCATCTCAAAATGCCAAAAATTCCTGGGTAATCTGATTTTGCGGCTGTTCCAGCAGTAATGCTGTTGCATTATATTCGATGATTCGTCCTGCGGACATAAAAATCGTTTGATCGGCCAATCGCTTGGCTTGCATAAGATTATGAGTAACAATAACAATTGTTACATGTTCCCTTAACTCTACCAACAATTTTTCTATC
>JAGGAC010000072.1 GCA_017889635.1 Bacillota bacterium
AGTCCGCACTGAGCCGGATGCGAATTGCGGACGCTGCGGTTGGAGTTTGGCCATACGTCCTACGGCGCGTAGAGCCGCAACCCCTGAGCAGCGCAGCCTCGGGCCAAGCAACCGGGCCCCGTTATCGCCTCCCAACCCAATAGCGCAATAAAAAAACAGCCCCCATTATGGCTGTTCAAAAACAAACGGCATCTTTCTTACAATATCGGGAACCCTCCCCCCATCATCTGTAAGCTTCACGCCGATGTGCTATATGTAACGCAATAATAATCAATCGCCCTTGGTCAATCGTCATAACGACACGGTAATCCCCAACCCTCAGCCGCCAACGATCTAATTCACCTTTCAGCTTTTTTATATCTTTACTGTCAATACCATTTTCCAAATCCAACAATTCCATGACTATGCGCTTACGCATTGCCGCCTCTATTTTTTTTAAGTCCTTCTCAGCTTGACGACTGATTAAAACTCTCATAACCTTAGTTCCTTCACAACCTCGGCAAGGGAGCGTACTCTACCAGCTTTTATATCCTCATCAGCGGCAGCAATTGCAGACAGTTCTTCAGCCGACAACTCTTCATCGTCCTCAGCGGCGTTCATAAAGGCTTTTAAAACAGCCTGATCTTTATCGCTGGGCTCCTCTACAGTCGGCATAAACTCAACAACAACCAAGCTAATAACCTTCTTCAGCTTACTTGCCTGATATTCGGAAAGACTGTCAATAAGACGATGCAGTTCAGCTTTTACTGTACTCAAAATAAGCGCCCCCTTTTCATGGTTTTACTGATATTATATCACTCTTTTGCCACTCTACCCAGTCAAATAAATACACGACAGTTCACAGGGACAGTGGTACTGTCTTACAGCGCCCTGCTTACCGCCTCCCAGCCTACTAGCACGCGCACCCTCGGTCTCCATACCCCAACCTTCACTACGAACCCCCTTGGCCGGCGCTTGACCACCACGCGCGCCCCGGCTCACCCCATACCGCCACGCCCCGCGCTTGGCCCCAGGCGAAGTCGCGAATGGCAGAGGCTCGTACGCTCCGTTGACGTATCGCCCTACGGAAACCGCACGGTTGGCCACGGACGGCCAACCGAGTCCGCACTGAGCATGGATGCGCCTCGTTATCGCCTCACAACCCCATAGTGCCACAAGGCCCCGTCCCCCGCACACACCCCACCACCACGCGCACCCCCGTCTCTTCCCCCGCAATAAGCACGAAAGCACCGGCCCTTGGGGGTTCCCCGCCATTAGCGATAGGCAGCGGTCGCACTTAGCGAAGAAGCCGGTAACAGCTCCGCACGGTTGGCCATGGACGGCCAACCGAGTCCGCACTGAGCTGGATGCGAATGGCGGCAACCCCCTTGGCCGGGGCTTGACACCTTATCGCCTCTTAGCCCCAAAGCGCGCGTAGAGCCGCAGCCCCTGAGCAGCGCAGCCTCGGACCAAGCAACCGGGCCCCTGTTATCGGCACCACACAATAGCGCCACAAGCCCCCCACCTCCGCTATAAGCACAAGCTTTATTCAAGTGTTACAGCCTGTTAGCGAGATATTTAGAATTTTGGCTGGTATTTTTATCGACGGTAAAGAGTAACTTTAACTATGTTGCATTTAAAGGAGGTTGTACCATGCGCAAAATAATCTGCCTGGTAATTATCCTTAATATCTTGCTGGGTTTCATGCCTGAAAAGTCACTTGCTTCATCAGGCAGCACAGAGCGCGAAATAGAGTTGGAATACCTGACCCCGCTTGACAACGACCGCGATATTAATACCTTCTCAATCCATATCCTAAACAAAATTCCGGCTAAAAATAGCAGCATTTCATTTTACAACGGCCTTACCATCACCAGACCGCAGGGCGAGATATTCTCGGGCGGCGAAAAGTGCGACAGCTCCGCCTTGAGCGACGGCTTGATTTTGTATAACAAAAAATTCCCGGTCGAAGGAAGAATTTATAACTTCATGTGGCGAGCCGGGCCGCAATTCAGTTACAAATTCGACCAAAACACCGCGGTCAGTATTGGCTACAAACTAATGCATGTTTCCAACGGCAGCTCTATATTTGGCAAAGGCCATAACCCATCCTATAACGCCAGCGGATTTTCCCTAAGCATTGTGACGCATTTCTAGCAAAAGAAAAAAGCCTTAAACTTTAGACTTTCGCCATAAGTTTAAGGCTTAACCGGCTCACACCACAAACAGCTTGCCGGGATTAAGAATCATATTCGGATCAAGGGCCTTTTTAATTGACCGCATCATCGCCAGCTCTACCGGATCGGTGTATTGTTCCATTAACGCCCGTTTCTTAAACCCGATTCCATGCTCACCTGACAGGCGGCCGCCAAGCGGGTAAACAACATCATAAATAGCGTGATGAATTCTGGCCAGCTTCTCCTCCCACTCCTCAGAAGATATTCCCCCAGGCAGAATGGAGATATGAATATTGCCGTCCCCGGCATGACTGACAATCCGTGCCACCGCATTATGGCGGTCACAAATTTCCACCATTGTCCGCATACAATACGGCAAATGCTCCAGCGGCACAACAATATCCTCATCACAATGCACCAGCGATTCATAACGCACAGCCTCAATACAGGACTTACGAGCCTTCCAGATAGCCTCAGAATCAGGCATCAGTACCGCGACAGCGCCATTCGCGCTGCACAAATCGTCGATTTTCTCAGCCAACACATCCAGCGCCGCTTCAGTCTCGCCTTCCATTTGAATAATCAAGTAATGACCTTCCTCACTATAGGCCAGCTTGATATTAAGATAGTGTTCGATACTTTTGAGATAACTATTATCCATAAACTCAATACAGGTAGGCGTAACCCCCACTTTGCGAAGTTTAGCCACACTGGAAATAGCTGACTCATAATCAGGAAACACTGCCAGCAAATCCAAAACATGCTCCGGCAGCGGCACCAGCTTTAACGTTATCTTGGTGATAATCCCCAGCGTTCCCTCTGAGCCAATAACCAGCTGCTCCAAAGCATATCCGGTGCTGTTTTTCGTCAACCTTGCGCCAAGATTAGTGATCTCACCGGTGGGAGTCACCACCTCAAGACTATACACCTGATGCCGGGTAGTTCCGTACTTGACAGTCTTGTTGCCGCCAGCATTGGTGGCAACATTGCCGCCAATAAAACAACTGTCGCCGCTGCAAGGATCTCCGGGGTAATATAAACCCGCCGCTTTCGCAGCCTGCTGCACCTCCCCGGTGCGGACCCCGGCCTCCACCTCCATATACAAGTTATCGGCATCAACTTTAATAATCTTATTCATCTTCTCGGTTGTAAGCACAATACCGCCGTGAACCGGCACAGCGCCGCACGACACGCCTGTACCAGCCCCGCGCGGCGTCACCGGAATAAGTTCCTGGTTGGCCAATTTTACGATTCTGGCAACCTGTTCAGTTGTTTCCGGAAACACTACAACTTCCGGCAAATAATAATAATGGGGATCGCTTACCTCATCATGACTGTAATTTTCCAGTTTATCCCTGTCAACCACAACATTTTTCTCACCGACAATATCTTCGAGCTCAGCCAAAACAAGCGGTGTTACAGCCTTGTACTTAGTCATCGCCATCAGCCTCCCAGAGTATAATTGTTTTTCCGCTAAGCCAAAAATTCAGCCTAATCCGGCCAAGACCAATGTAAAAGGCTTACTGGCAAGCATATCCATTATACCCATCTATGGAAAAATATTCAATGACACCAACCGACAAAGAAAAAGCCTCAACCACCGCAAGTAAGTATCTCTGCCTCTTACTGTTAATTTACACAATATTGGTTGTCAAAAAGAGGAAACAACTCCATTTTATCAAATTGAAAATATTAATTAATATAAGTTCGAATGTTACAGCCTGCTCCCCTCGGACCTAAGAGGACGAAGTCTTACAGGCTGTTAACAAGATATAAGGGGTGGCACTTTTGAATAAAATCAATTTATCCGATGAATAACCCGTTCTAATACTCCATCCTCTACCGGCTGGAGCACGCGAACGGCTAATTCCCTGGATAATTCGACTAAAATTCAGATGGGGTTAAAACCCCATCTGAATTAAGTCTCATTTATCGCAGAAGTTCAACCTGTTTAACGACTTTTGGAATCCTAAAATCGTTGGAGAGTTAAACGATTCCTATATTAAATTAGTAAAACTAAAAGGGCAATTTGACTGGCATCATCCGAGTTAGCCATCTTCCCATAGCAACAGAAGAAGTGCAGGTAATTTTGATTGAACCAAAAGAAACCTTAAATACAGGCAATGTGATAACCGAAAAGACCAAGCAAACATTGGAGACCATTTAAGAAATGCTTAAGATTCCAGAAGCTTATTCAGACCGCCGTTTCACCCAGTGGGTGAAACGGCTTTAGTTGAGGAAAAATGCCATGAAAAATTTTCGAAAAATCAGAGGTTTGATTGAATTATTACGGCCGGAACTGCCCTTTGCTGCTGGCGTTTGCGTTATTATTGGAGAAATGATTGCATCAGGTAGTTTCCCTTCAAGCCTTAATCTAGTTCTAGGATTTATTTGGGGATTTTTCTTATCCAGCCCTGCAATGATCATCAATGATTATTTCGATATTGAAGTCGATAGGGTTAATTCATCGCACAGACCCTTAGCATCAGGATTAATCCAGCCTGCCTCAGCTATTGTTTTAGCTATCATCACAACAGTTATCGGGCTAATTACCTCGATTTTTATTGATAAGTCAGCTTTTTTACTATACATTATTCTGTGGCTGATCGGTTTTTTGTACAATTGGAAATTGAAAGAAACGGGATTATTGGGTAATGCATTGGTGGGGATTTCGGTTGCCAGTACATTTATCGTTGGGGGTATTTTGGTTGGAAAGCCATGGAGTGAAGGTGCTTGGCTTCTTAGCCTAATCGTATTTCTTTTTGATCTTGGTGAGGAAATCGCAGCAGATGCAATGGATATAGAGGGCGACAAGAAGCGAAATGTAAAGTCGATTGCGATACTTATTGGGAAAAAGAATGCCCTCTACATTTCAGCCTTACTATTTGTTCTTGTGATACTATTGACTTTTCATCCCGTTCTTTTAAATCTGCTTGGAACTAGTTACGTAGTTATAATTTCGGTCATGGACTTTATGATATGCTTTTTGGTAATGAAACTGTTAAAAAGTCTGACCGCCGAAGCAGGTCGGTCTTACATACGCAAGATATACCTTAGTGCCCTAGTTGGACTGCTAATAATTATGGCTAGTAGGATTTTTGTTTAACTACACCGCAAAATCAATTGTTATATTCATGCCGGAGGAAAAGCAAAGTTACTTCTACTACCTGGGCAAAGCCGCTCCATAAATATCGATTAGAAAATGGTATAATTAAAAGTAATATTACTTTGTCACCGGGAGCTTAAGCTATGAAATTATTGGATTTAAAACCGAATCAATACTTACGGTATTGGTTATGGGAGAATGAACCTGATTTGCCCCAAATTCTTCCGGGCACAGGAACTGAGTTAATGTTTCACTATTATACACCTTTTGTTGTCAAAACTCAGAAAGATGACGTTTTTACGGCCCCAAATTGTCATATCATATCTCCTCGCCACGGGCGTTACCGGCTAAATCCAGTACAGCACAATGGTTTTATCTCTGTTAGGTTTCGCGCAGGAGCCTTTCGGCATTTTTGTAAAGATTCAAGCAATAATTTGATAGACTCCTTTATTAATATCAATGAACTTTGGGGAAGACAAGGACAAGAATTTGGCCAACGGGTACTTGCGGCAAAAAGTCTTGAAGAACGGATTATAATAATCGAAGGTTTTCTCATGAAGCTTCTCGAAACGTATCATCGCCCACGATCATGGCTGGATATGGCGGTAATGAAGCTGTTTGGTAGTGATGCTGTCAAGCTGAAAAATTTAAGCAGCGACTTATTTATTAGTGATCGGCAGCTTCAGCGAAAATTTAAAGAAGCAGTAGGGGTTAGTCCGAAAACCTTCCAACGAATTTCCCGCTTTGAAACTGTTCTGAAGTATTTGTTGCTTAATAAAAAGAAAGATTATTTAAAGATTGCTCTGGAACACGGATATTATGATCAATCCCATTTCATAAGGGAATTTAAAATGCACGTAGGCGAATATCCGGCCTTATATTTACAAGATAAAAACTTTATGTCGCATTTTTACAATGAAAAACTACAAGACTGACGTAATATTAGTAGTGAGTGAGCTTGATCACCTACCTTATTAAAGGTTTGATCAGCTACTCACTACTTTTAATTACGGAAAGGAATAATTTCATTATGGCTCTTAAAGCAGCATTTATATTTATTGCCCCGGAAACGGATGCGAAACTTCACAACGCAACCATCAATGCCCCGGTTGTACAATTACATGTAGTAGGTGTGAAAACATATCAGGAAGCTGAACTAGTTGCCGCGAAACTGGTTGAGCAAGGCATTGAAGCAATTGAACTCTGTGCCGGTTTTGGAATTGAGGGAGTTGCAAAGGTTAAAGCAGCAGTAAAAGGAAAAGCAGAAACCTAGGATTTTCGCACCTTCGCGATATCCTAGGTTCTTTATGATCAATTATACAGTTTTGTAATACCGATATACTACTTCCTAGTTTTTGCTAGTATAACATGGTTCTGTACACATTCATGTTATTGTAAAAGCAGGACAAGGATTATTAAAATCACTTGCCCTGCTTTGTTTGTAATAGAAAATGCGACCCAGTTAAAGTCTATTTTAATTACGTATCTGGAGAAACGCATTCTAAATAGAAAAGCTGATTCGCCTATTTCCAAATAGAATCAAGAGGAATGATCTCCTGAAGACATATATCGTCACCCATTTTTATACTTTTTAACAAGTCTACAACGACTTCACAGCCAAAGGCTTTTTCGAAAAGAACTTTACTATATCCTGTAGTACATTGACACCATGTATCCGTATCTAGTTTATCCACATCGGCAAGCATCGGACAAGGACAAAACGAGAATTGTAGATAGAGTTTCCCATTTGTATAAAATAGGCCGGCAGCCTTTGCTTTGTCATGGTTTGCGAATTGCTCTAAATTAGACGATGATTCAACCAGTTCTTTCACTAACGCCAACTTTTCATCAAAACCATATCCACATTGGCAGTTCATTCTAATCTGCTTAACAGTAGACTTATCAAAGTGGGTTTCTAATCTCCTCATAGTGGATTTTACCCATGTAGCATTATCCTCTGCTGAATATAGCTCATGTTCTCCATATACAACTTTTGTTGCTGTTTCATCATTGCTCACAGTTTTTATGGCCCTAAAAATTACTTGTTCTTGGATTTTTCTAATATCAAACATTCTAAAACCTCATTTCATCAATTATATGTGAATTGCGGTTTTTGAAGTTGTATAAATAAAAAACACACCTAAATAGTGTGTTACTATCATAAGACAGTTTCACACAACTTTTCCACTATTCACCAGTATTCAAACGCATAACAAATAAAGGCTATATTTCACAGCCATAATCAATATGCTTCATTTGAAACTTAGTGATAGATTGGATCAGTCATGGTAGTAATGTCCTTTCAATATCAAGATACTACCTGATGGTACCACATCAAAATCATTTCTGTCAATTATTACATTTTTGTGCTATTAGTGCAAAGAAGAAACTACTAAATAAAAAGCCGAGGCTAGTGTTTTTTTTCACTAGCCTCGGCCTAATAATCCCTTATTACCTTACCAAAAGAAATCGCCCCAGCCGCTATTAACGTTCAGGCTTCGAATAAGTTAAATAGGAGCGATATTTTGCCAGCCGTTCCGGCAGTTCATTAATCTTCGGATTCGGTTTTAACGAAACTTCTTTCAGTTCAGCAGCATGGCCAAATTTTCCTGAAAGCAGTACATGGGAATGAGCCCGGTCTTCGTCAGCAATTGTAAAAGTAACCTTATTATCAACCATATTTAAAGTTCCTCTTACGCCGCAGATGCCACAGATTGCCGGGAAGTTCTTGTTATCTTCGCGAACTTCAACAAGCTTGGAATGACAGATCGGACACAGTCCTTGCTCGCCGATAAACTCCATTTGCTCAGCAGGTTTTTTCAGGCTCTCAGCCACATGTTTACCTGATTTTCTGGCTTTTGCCAGCGCATCTTCCTTGAACACTATTGCGCCAGGCAGGCCAACCCAGTTAACAAGCATTTTATCGACAACATTAATTTGCAGCGACAAAGCAAACAGGTGCATCATTGGCAGAGCAAGATTATCCCACTCGCTGCCGCCGACAGCAATAAGCGATGCAGCCCGGGTCTTAAAGGATCTTTCATCAGGTCCCTTTCCGGTAGTAATGCCCCGTTCTTCGCGCATTTGCTTGGCAATCATTCTAAAAGCAACGTCATGAGATGGTCCCATCCGGTCATTGAGGATCTTAAGCAAGCCGCTGGGGCTCTTTTCATAAATTGGCGAGCCAATGATCAAACCATCGCACTCCATGATTTTTTCATCAATAAAAGCAAAGTCGTCGTCTTTAATTACACATTCGCCGGCTCCGCACTTTTCAAATAAATTAATAACACAGGCGTTACAGCCGGTGCAAGGTTTCAGCGTCAGGTCATGGAGACGAATCAGTTCGACTTCAGCGCCTGCTTCCTCGGCTCCCATCAAAGCTTCTTTCACCAGGATTTCAGAATTACTCATTTTGCGTCCGCAGCTAATTCCTAATATTTTCATAATTTCCTCCTGTTTCATTCTTTGCAAATCCACTAGCGGCAAACAACTGTGAAAATTATTTTGCCGCGTAAAACCTCTGGTCAAACCCATGAATAATTTGACAATTCTATTATATCAGGGAATAGCTGTTCAGCAAAATCGAAATAACTATTCAAACAATCGCTTTTGTGCATCAATTACATTACGCCCAGCTCTATCGCAATGGCCAGCAATATTCCTTCAGCCCAGCGGTAGACCGTGCGCCGGTCGCAATTTAACTCTAAGGCAATCCCTTCGTCAGTCAGCTTTCGGCTCTTCTGCCAATACCGCAGCTCCACCAGACGGTGCTTTTCCTCTGGCAGCATATTAATCACCCGCTCAATCGCCTCAATCACCTGCTGCATCCGCCGAATACGTTTATTAGTAAACAGCCGCATAGTTTTCGCCTCTGTCGGCCGGTAGATACTGGTACCCCTGATACCGCTGCCATCATTAATATGGCCCTCTAACATAATATCATTTTGAGCCTCAAGCAAATCCGCTTTAGTCTGGTAATAGTCCCTAAGCTCAGCTTCAATATAAAGCCGAATTTCCCGCCGCAGCTTCATACTTTCCCCGCCTCTCCTTATCCATCCCGTTAACAGCCTATAAGGTGCTATAACACTTGAACTAAGAGCTTGTCCCATTTGTTCACAAAACTTTACCGTTCTTATTGACTTATCAGTCAGTCAGTTGTATAATAATGTAAAGTAACTACTTCTCCGGCGTCTGCTTAAACTCAGGCGTCATTTTTTTCCCATACCATCTTCCAGCCTGCCCAACATTGGGGCAGGCTGCTTTGCTTACAAATTGATCATGCACAACAGACAAACCAAAATAGCGCCAGCCACCTCATACCAGGCTAAATCGCCGATTATCCATCCCTTGACCCTGCCCAACATCTTGTCACCTCCATACCTTCTTGCGCCGTTTCTTTTAGTACCTCAGGTGCCGCTGCCCTGCATATACCTTGAGTTTATCCTCCGTTTATCGTTTTTACGATTCATTATTTCGTTTACATCTCAATATTATCGTTATATCGATAAACAGTCAAGCGTTTATTCGATATTTATTAATATATTTTTCTGTGCCATAATAGAGTTAGCGAATAATCGATAATGCGGAGTGAAAAAATGATTGATATACCGAAAAGAATTAAAGAACTCTCGGAAAAACGCGGTCTCAGCAGCATTAACGAACTAAGCAGGCTGGCCGATATCCCCCAATCTACGCTGGCAACAATAATGCTGGGCAAAACCAGCCCGCGCGCCGATACCCTTGAGCGAATCGCTTCAGCGTTAAACGTTACGATGGCTGAATTTTTTGCTGACGATTTTGTCTCCGGTATCATAAACCATGCCGAAAAAATGAATCTGACTGCTAAACAGCTCGCGGCCTTGGAAGCTTATAAAAAAATGCCGCTCACCGAGCAGCAAACAAGATTAACCAGGGTCTGGGACAAATTAAAAGGCCTCCCGGCGGCCGACCAAGAGGCTTTATTAAGAATTATTGATTCTCTTGCTTCTGTTCATCGATAATTTCCTTTAACAGTAACACTACCACCAAATCTAACAGCTTATCAGTTTCATTGCTCACAACAATCCCCTCCGAGCCAATCGAATATCCATACTGCTCATTAACTCTTGCCTTTGCATGCTGTACATTTCAGCTAAAGTTATTCTTTCTCAGCAACGAAAAGATACCGCCTGACACTCTAGGCAGCTAACACCAACTTTATACTTTCTGGCACATCCACTCCTTTGTCAGATTTTTTTCACATTTTAAACAATTCATTTGCAGTAATCTCGAAGGCAACTGCGTACCGCTCTGCATCATCATCTTGGATTGGCGTCTTGTGGTTTTCCTGCTCCGAGATCTTCCCTCGTTTGATACCGGTTAATTTTTCAAGTTTGCTTTGACTCCAGTTTCGCATTAAGCGAAGTTCTTTAACTCGATTCGATCTAATGCCTTTTACCACCTTACAGAAATGACACATACGTTGCGGATTTTACTATTTCCTGTATATTTTTCCATCTTTTTCAAGTCATTTTCTTGCGTTTTTCGACATTGAAAATTCTAACATACCAGTACCTATATTGTATTGCTTATACCTTATTGTGTAAAAAGGGGTTGCGCCGGAGCAGTTCAATGCTTCAGCGCAACCCTTCTCTTTTACAAAATCCTATTTTCCTTAACTTTTTACGCAGTAAATTTTCCCCTTTCAAATCAATATTTCATAAATTAGTCACATTTGCGCCAAGGTTTTGTCAAACCTATCAACGATAATAGAGCTAGATTAAATAACAGCCGCCAAGCGACTGCCAAAACAGGGAGGAAAAAATCATGATGGTTTGGAACAAAAAAACCGTTCTTGGATTAATTACCGGGACATTTCTGCTGTCGAACGCCTTAACCCCTTTAGCCGCTCAAGCGTCAGAACGCGTTGACAGCGGCAAACACAATTGCAGCATCCAACAACGTCACCTTGATCCGGAAAAATCTGCCCAAAGGCTGACCGACACCTATGGCGTAAATAAACAAGACGTATTAAAGTATCAACAAGACGGCGTCAAAATGCCTGACCTTGCCAGAGCATCCGTACTAGCCAAAGCCAGCGGCCGCTCACTTAAAGATATCATGGCAGCAAAAACCTATGACAACACCTGGAAAGATGTCGCCCAAGCCTTTGGCATAACCAAAGAAAAGATTAAAGCCGTCCATCAGGAAATCACAGCCGTTAAATTAGAACAGACCCTGAAAATTTCTAAACAGACCAGCCTCAATCTTATGCATCAGGGCTATCGCCCCTATGATATTGCAATAGCAAATGAGCTGGCGAAAGACACCAGAAAATCGACTGCCAATATCCTCGCCCTGAAAAAAATCAACAATACCTGGCTTGACGTTGCCCAAAGCATCGGGGTAAGAGAAGCCGCCTTCAACATGGATATGCAGGCAGTTAAAGCCGCCTTCCCCCGCCCTGGTTCACATAAACCCCAGCATCAGCCAAACGGCTATAACCTTCACTAATATAGCCATTATTCCCTAAGCCGCCCACCCACAAAATAAGACTGGCAGCCAACACTAAAAGTTGGCTGCCAGTCTTATTTCATTTATAGTACTTTATATACTGCATTACCTTGGCCGCCGGACTTTTCGGATCATTATAATAACCGGAATGGTTACCACCACCGAAATGGCAGCTTCCGCAACCCCGTTAGTCAAAGCAATCCCATACACTACTGCCAGTGCTGCATCGACACTTATCCCCCTGGCGGCAGCAAAATCAGCGACATATAATAAATAAATCATTCCCAAAACACCAATAGTATTGGTCAGCGAGCCTACCGCCGCCCCAAGCCCGATTCTCCAATTCTCACTGCCGAGCGGTATCTTATAACAATAATAAGTTGTTAGCGCAATTAACACCCGCGGCACTACCGACACCAGCGGATTAAGAAAGACAAATGATAGAATATTCGGCGCGACCATATTCTGAAAAATACTAAATAACCCAAACATCAGTCCAATCAGGATACCAACAACCGGCCCTTCGACAATCGTCCCAATTATAACCGGAATATGCATTACAGTAGCTTTTGCCATCGGCAACGGAACAAAACCAAATCCGCTGAGACCAAGCACCATAGTTATTGCCGACAACATCCCCACCGCAGCAAGCTGCCTGACACTCAAAAGCCGTCTCGAACACCCACTATTAACCATCATTACCAACCCCTTATTTATACAAATTCATCATAAAAACTGAAAAATTCTATCCGCAATTCATCAAAAATAAAAACCTTCTTGTCCACCACCAAAGCAGACAAGAAGGCATGCTATCCCTGTTAACATCCGTCTAAGTCTGCAAAAGATCCCAGCGGCCTAAAACCTATTCAATTATCAAGCAAAAACGCCTATAACAGTATGATCCCAAAGGTATCATCCGGTAATTATTTACGGCACTATTTTACCATGATAATTTGCATTTTGCCACCCTTACTTTTTTAACCAGTCCCCCGATTATAGAACAGGCAACATCCTTGCAGGAATACGCCAAAACAACATGCAATTATATTCCCTATGCACAGTATCCTTTAAAGGGGGCCTTAACTTGCCTAATATCACCTTTAGCTCAGGAAATGAAGAGTTGTTAAATATAATTCAGCCGTTATGGGAGCAACTAAACGAACACCATCGATCAAAAACCCAGCATTTTCAGCAGTATTATACCAAATTCACTTTTGACAAACGAAAAGCCAGCTTACTTGAGCTGGCCAATACCGGAACTATTCGCGTAGATCTCGCCAAGGATTTAGCTGCTGATCATTATGCCGGTTATTGCGTTAGTACAATTGATCAAGATCAAAACGGTGAAATTCAATCATTGTTTGTTGAACCAGACTATCGCAAATTAGGAATTGGCGGCAAATTTATGGAAAGAGCCCTAGCCCGGCTGGATGAAAACTCAGCAAAAAAAATTTCCATCAGCGTAGCCGGCGGCAATGAGCAAGCTTTTGCATTTTATCGCCAATATGGCTTTTTCCCCCGCCGTACAACCCTCGAAAGATTGCTATAATTTTTATAAAAAGGAGCTAAACTTCAAAAAAGTTTAGCTCCTTTTTAGGTTGCCAGCCAAAAGGTTATTAGTGGCGGTAGCCTAATAAAAACAGGTTATTATTACACAATCCCTTTACGCAATAAGTCGGTAAGATGAAGAATACCAACTACACAGCGATTATCGTCAACTACCGGCAGAACCGTAATTGGTTTTGGTTTGTTTTGTTCCATGATACTTAGGGCATGGGCGGCTAATTTATCGGGACTAATTGTCTTGGGGTTTTTGGTCATAAGCGTGTCCACTTTTTTATCAAGAAACTCATGGCCTTTTTCTAAGCCCCGCCGGATATCACCATCAGTAATGATCCCTAAAATGCGGCCATTTTCATCGACAATTGTAGTTGCGCCAAGGCCTTTTGCGGTAATAACAAATAAGGCTTCTTTTACCGTTTTATCTAAAGTCACGATAGGATTATCCGATCCGGCATGCATAACATCGCTGACTTTAACCAGCAGCTTTTTGCCTAATGCTCCGCCGGGATGAAAGAGCGCAAAATCCTCGGCTGAAAACTTGCGGGCAGACATTAATACCACCGATAAGGCATCGCCTATCGCCAATTCAGCGGTGGTACTGGCTGTAGGAGCTAAGCCAAGCGGACAAGCCTCCTGGTCTACAGACGCGTTAAGAAAAATATCGGCATGTTGCGCTAATGTTGACTTTTCACGGCCGCAAATAGCAATGATCTTAGCTCCGATGCGATGAATAACCGGCAAGATATTAACAACCTCAGAAGTTTCTCCACTGTTGGATATGGCCAAAACAACATCTTCTTTAGTTACCATCCCTAAATCGCCATGAATACCCTCAGCCGGGTGAAGAAAAAAGGCTGGCGTTCCGGTACTAATCATGGTTGCGGCAATTTTTTGACCGATTAGACCAGGTTTTCCCATGCCGGTTACGATAACCCGGCCTTTTCCCTCAAGAATCATATTTACAGCTTTAATAAACTGATCGTCAATACGGGGAATTAAAGACTCTATCGCGGCAGCTTCAACTCGTAATACTTCCTTAGCTTGTTCAATCATCAGGGGAGCGCCTCCATATTTGTCTGGATTTAGCTGGATTTAGCTAATTTTGTCTACTTGCTTTAATAGTATATAAAATCGTTGTGAATTTCAATCTATTTTTGTAAATAGTTCCAACGGAAAATCGTCAGAATAATAAATCAACTTGGAAAAATAGACTTGTAATTTGCTGGGACAAGTAATATACTTAAACTTAAATAAACATATTCGAACATGATAATAAACATATTTGAACTAACTGGAGGCAATAACCTTGTTTCAGGTAGAACGTCAGGAGAAAATCGTCCAGATATTAGAAGAGAAGCCTCGGGTAACGGTTGATGAACTGGCAATACTACTGGGTGTTACGGCAATGACTATTCGCCGCGATTTGAAATACCTGGAAAGCGTCCAAATAATCAGCCGGACTTATGGCGGTGCAGTATTAAAATCCAAATTGACCCTCGAACTGCCGCATAAGGAAAAAGAATCACAAAACAAACTAGAAAAGGAACGCATCGCGATTGCTGCCGCCGATCTGGTAAAAGACGGACAAACCGTATTATTAGACGCCGGCACAACAACAATGGAAATTGCCAAGCAACTGATCAAACGGCAAAACTTAACGGTAGTTACCAGCGATGTATTAATTGCCGCTTATTTAGCGGTTTCCAGTAACTTTGCAATATTTTGCACCGGTGACCGGGTCCAAAATATTACCGGTGCTTGCATGGGATCACGCGCCATCCAATTATTAAAACAGATCTATGCCGATATAGCCTTTATTGGCGCAAGTTCTGTTGATGTAGAACTTGGCCTGAGTGCGCCGACTTTCGAAAAAGCGGAATTAAAAAAAGAAATGGTTCTGTCTGCCGACCAAGTAATTCTGGTTGCTGATAATAGTAAATTCAACAGGAGGAGTATTAACAAAATATGTAGTTTAAGCGAATTTGCCTTGATCATCTGTGATCAGGGCTTAGATGAGGACGTCAGGGAAAAGTTACATAAGCTAAAGATTAATTTGCAGCTTGTATAGTTAAGGAGAGAAAGCTTTATGCCTAAAGTGCTGATTATCGGCGATGATATGACAGGCGTTAACTCCAGTGCGGTATTATTAGCCCGTCAAGGATTAAAATGCGCAACCTTTTTTGATTTAGATGCCTATGTGCCACAAAATAACAAAGACCTTGATGTAGTTATTATTAGCACCGATAGCCGCAGCATTGAGCCAGAGATTGCCTACCAAAGAGTTAACCGGGCAATGAAAGTTGTGAATGACGATACCGTTAAGCTTATAAACAAACGGATGGACAGTACATTGCGCGGTAATATCGGCATAGAACTTAAAGGTATATTGGACAATTCACCGCCCGGTACACTTGCTTTAGTGGTCCCAGTATTTCCAGCGTCCGGCCGAGTATGTATCGGCGGTTATCTAATGGTAAACCAAGTACCGCTGGAAAGAACTATTGTGGCCAAAGATCCGAAGAATCCTATTAAGACTTCAAAAGTAGTTCCCTTGTTTGCTGAGCAAATGCAGGAACCTATCGGCTTTATTGAACTAAGGCAAGTATTGCAGGGCGAAGAGAAAATCGCTAACGCTATTTCTGAACAATATGCCACTGGGTGCCGCGTAATCGTTGTTGACGCCACAACCGACGATGATGTATTAGAAATCGCCAAAGCGGCGAAGAAAACAAATATTCCAATTGTCTCTGTTGACCCCGGACCCTTTACCAGCGCAATGGCTATGCAGTTGATTGACGGGCCTAATGCCGGCATGGGGCAAAAAGTCATGCTAACCGTCGGCAGTGTAAGTGATTTAACCAGGCGGCAAATGGAAGACCTACGACTAAAGTATTCGCACAATATTGTTAATGTATCGGTTTTACAACTTATTGATCCGCTGCAGCGAAATGCTGAAATCGACCGGGTGGTCAATGCGCTGACAAATGAGGTTGAAAAATATGAAGTTCTGGGAGTTACTACAAGCTCCTGGGAACGTGATGTTTTGAATTTGGGAAAACTGGCGCTTGATGCCGGAACAACCGAAGACGAAATTTCACAACGTATTGCCAAAGGGCTTGCGGTTATAACCATAAAAGTTATTACTAAGTTAGGCCAATATGTTGGCGGTCTGTTTACCAGCGGCGGTGATGTCACTGTTGCAGTCTGCAGCGAATTAAAGGCTACTTGTATTGAGATAAAGGATGAAGTATTGCCATTAGCTGTCTATGGGCGGATTCAACAAGGGATCTTTCATAATCGCCCCATTGTTACTAAAGGCGGTCTTATTGGTGACGATAAAGCAATCAGTAAATGCGTGGATTATATGTTGATTAAATTGTCTAATGAAAGTTATACCAAAATTTAAGGAGTTGTTTATGTTGAGTAAACCAATTATCGGTATTCCTATGGGTGACCCGGCTGGTGTAGGCCCTGAAATCGTTGTAAAATCGCTAAACCACCAAGAAATATATAATATTGCGCGGCCATTGGTTGTTGGCGACGCGGCGGTATTAAAGCAGGCCATGAAGTTTTGCAATATACAATTAGAATTAAATAGTGTCCAAAACCCGGCCGATGGGAAATATACTTTAGGCACCATTGATGTAATCGATCTTGCAAATGTGGATATTAAACAGTTAGAAATGGGAAAAATACAAGCAATTGGCGGCGCGGCTGCGTTTCAATACATAAAAAAGACTACAGAGCTAGCCATCGCTAAAGAAGTTGATGCTATTGCCACTACTCCGATTAATAAAGAATCCTTAAAAGCAGCAAAAGTTAATTATATTGGGCATACGGAAATTTTGGAAGATCTCACAAATACCAAAAACCCGCTCACAATGTTTCAGGTCTTTGACCTCAGGGTCTTTTTCCTAACCCGCCATGTTTCTCTGCGGCGAGCTTGTGAGTTAATAACCACTGACAGTGTTTATGAGTTTATTCAACGTTGCGTCAAGGCACTAGAAGTGCTGGGAGTAAACGAGCCGCGGATTGCGGTTGCCGGTCTTAACCCCCACAGCGGCGAGCACGGTTTGTTTGGCGATGAGGAAGTAAAAGAAATTGAGCCCGCTATTATAAAAGCTAAATCAGCCGGAATTAATGTGGTTGGTCCTGTGCCTGCCGATTCGGTGTTTTACTTTGGTCTGAAAGGCAAATATGACGCGGTCCTGTCTTTGTATCATGACCAAGGCCATATCGCAACAAAAATGGTTGATTTCGAACGAACCATCTCGATTACCAATAATATGCCGTTTTTACGCACTTCTGTTGATCATGGTACTGCTTTTGATATTGCCGGAACCGGAAAAGTCAGTGCCGTAAGCATGATTGAAGCAATAAAATTAGCGGCGCAATATGCTCCCAGCTTTAATCGGTAATAAATAAGCCTTGTGTTCGCGGGGGGAGATTATTCTCCCCGCCGGATACTTAGCACGAACTTAGTTCGAGTTTTACAGCCTGTTAACGATAATATAGCATCTTTGTTTAGCGTGGGAGGTGAAAGGATAAACTTATTTCGATTTGCTATATGAAGAGGAAATTTTCAAACAATTGGCTAGCCAATAAAATCGGAAAGGGAGGCTATTATTATGGATCATACACTATATATGCTTGCGGTACTGGGTATATCGATACTGATTATTATTGTATTAAGTATCAAGTTCCGTATTCACGCCTTTATTTCCTTATTAGGGTCCTGTTTTATAATTGCTTTTGCAACCGGCATGCCGCTGGATAAAATTGCAAAATCAATTGAAACAGGCATGGGCGGTACTTTGGGATTTTTAGCGCCGATTCTCGCTCTGGGAGCAATTATCGGTAAAATGATGGAAATATCAGGCGGCGCTGAAAAACTGTCCAATACCATCGTTGGTATTATCGGTAAAAGCCGGGCGGCGTGGGCGATGATGATTGTTGCTTATATTTGCGGCATTCCGGTTTTCTTGCAAGTTGGTATTGTGCTTTTAACACCGATTCTTTTCTGCATTGTTCTGGAGTCTAAACAGCCCCTGATTAAGGTTGCGCTATCTATGGTCACAGCCCTTACTGTCGTGCATTGTATAGTGCCGCCGCATCCTGCGGCGATGGCAATTACCTTATCGCTTAAAGCCGATGTGGGCAAAGTAATTTTTTATGGCTTGCTTGTCGGGATACCGGCAACCGCTATTGCTGGTCCGCTATATGGCGGCTGGTTAGCAAAAAAACTTACTTTAGAACTGCCGGAGAAATATTGCTCAATAAAACCAACTCCTATTGATAAATTACCGGCTTTTAGTGTTACATTGTTTACTATATTGCTGCCGCTGCTGTTAATGATCGGCAAAACCATTATCGAGTTGTTTGCGGATAAAAATGCCGCCTATATGCCTGTGGTCAATTTTATTGGCAATCCGATTACAGCGTTGTTCTTAGCCGCAGTTTTGTCTTACTATATAATGGGTATTAAGCAAGGCAACTCCTTGGGTGATCTGGCTAAATACACTGAATCGGCAATGGGACCGATGGCCACTATTATTCTGGTAATTGGTGCAGCCGGCGCATTTAACCGCGTTATTCTAGACTGCGGTATTGGTGAAGTGCTAAAACAAGTGCTTACCGCTATTCAGATCAGCCCGTTGATTATGGCCTGGCTGATAGCTATAGTTATGCGGTTCTCTATTGGCAGTGCTACTGTAGCGATGATGACGGCTGCCGGATTTATAACCCCTGTTCTTGCAGTATATCCAAATCTTGATCCTGCTTTAGTCGCTGTCGCAATAGGTGCCGGGGCAATTGGCGCGTCTCAGGTTACTGACCCAGGATTCTGGTTTGTAAAAGAATCGTTGGGCATTCCTATGAACAAGATGTTTATGACATATACGGCAGCAACTTCGATCGCTGCGGTAATTGGATTAGCCGGAGTACTCCTCTTGGCACAAGTGGTTGGCTAATATTGAGAGTACTGGCGCTTGCATAAGAAACGGGAGCTAAACTAAAGTTTAGCTCCCGTTTCTTATGCAAGCGATTTTCGGCTTTCTTTACGGGCTACAATCAGCCGCTGCAGTACAATAAATACACAAAGCAAGAAGGCGATCGCAATTTTCGTCCACCAGGAACTCAAGGTCCCCTGAAACATTATCAGTGTCTGAATTACGCCTTGAATCAGCACGCCAAAAAGCGTCCCGGTCACAAAGCCAATCCCGCCGGTAAGCGGTGTTCCACCGATCACAACTGACGCAATAGCATCCATTTCCAACCCGACAGCATGCAATCCGTAGCCGGATAACATATAAAAACTAAATACAATGCCTGCCAGCGCCGAGCAAAATCCGTTCAAAGTGTAAATAAGCACCTTGGTTCTGGCAACCGGCAGCCCCATTAAAAGGGCTGATTGCTCATTGCCGCCGATCGCATATGCCGTACGGCCAAACCTGGTATAGTTTAGAATATAATAAGCCGCCGCTATTGCCGCGAGAGCAATAAGCACACTTACGGAAATAAAACTATTGAACGGCAGGGGAATTCTATAGGTGGCCATAAATTGATAAAAAGGGTCGGTAATAAGAACAGTGTCAATACTAATAACATAGCACAGCCCCCGGGCTAAAAACATCCCCGCAAGGGTTACGATAAACGGCTGGATTTTAAAATAGTGAATAAAAATTCCTTGAACCAGCCCAAACACAGCGCCAACGATAAGCATCGCCGGTATCACAACCAGCGGCCCCAAATGCCATACCTCAAGAAGATAGGCGGACAGCATGCATATTAGTGCAATAACCGCGCCAATCGAAATGTCAATACCGCCAATAATCAAGACAAAGGTCATCCCAATGGCGGTGATAATTAAAAAAGCGTTATCAATAAACATATTCAAAAGGACCTGACCGGAAAAGAACCCGGTATACAATACAGAGCCTAACGCAAATAAAGCACAAAATAACAAGGTAGTTATATATAAATTAACATATTTATTATTTAGCGATAGTGCTTTCATGTGCAATCCCCCTGTTCTGCCCCCATTTTGCAAATACTACTGCCCGGAAATTGGCGGATTGCAGCAAGCAAATTAAAATGACGACAAGCGCTTTAACAACAAGCGTAATCTCTGGCGGCACACCGGTAGCATAAATCGTTGTCGTTATACTTTGAATTACCAGCGCTCCAAGCAAACTGCCCACCAGCGAAAACTTGCCGCCATCTAACGAATTGCCGCCAAGAGCCACCGCCAAAATTGCATCCAACTCAATAAACAGCCCGGCATTATTACCATCAGCTGAACTAACATTCGAACAAACAATCAGCCCGGCAATCCCGGCGCACAATCCTGAAAATGCGTAGACCGAAAATATGTATTTACTTACATTGATGCCGGCAAACCTGCTGGCAACCGGATTAATGCCAATAGACTCAATAAACAGTCCCAGCGCCGTTTTACGCACAAGATATATAGTAGCGGCAAAAACTACCGCAACAATAAACATCGTAAAGGGAAACCCCAGCAGGTAGCCACCGCCAATAAATTTGAAGGGATTATAATAGATGGTTATAATTTGCCCTTGAGTAATAAGCTGCGCGATTCCCCTTCCGGCCACAAGCAAAATTAAGGTTGCAACAATTGGTTGAATCCCCACCCTGGCAACCAAGAGTCCGTTCCACGCCCCTAAAACCGTTGCAACAAATAGAGCAGCCAGAATAGCAATCGGCATTGGCACCAAGGTGACAAGCTTTTGCACGCCGTCCACATACTCCAGCTTACCGCCAATAAGCGATGCTGCCACCGCTCCGGAAATAGCAATTACCGATCCGACCGATATATCGATCCCTTTGGTGGCAATCACCAAAGTCATACCGATTGATAATAGCATCAGCGGAGCACCACGATTTATAATATCAATAATTACACCATAGAGATGGCCATCCTTAATCTCCATAACAAAAAAATCCTTAGTGAAAATAAGGTTAAACAATAAAACAATCCCCAATGCCGCCAACGGCCAAAAAAGGCGGGAGTCTTTGAAGCCTTTCCATATATCAGCCGGGTTTTTCATATCGCTACACCCCTGCAATCGTCTGCATGATTACTTGCTCTTCAATCTCCTGGCCGCTTAATTCTGCAATCTTGCTGCGATCCCTTAGAACCGCCATCCGATCACAACAGCGTATCGATTCATCCAATTCCGAAGAAATAAATATGACTGCCATGCCCTCGGCGGCAAGGGCTCGAATTAACTTCTGAATTTCTGCCTTTGTCCCAACATCAATGCCGCGGGTAGGCTCATCTAATATTAATAGACTCGGCATGGTAATCAGCCAGCGGGCCAAGATTACTTTTTGCTGATTGCCGCCGCTCAGGTTGCCTACCAACTGCTCAAGTCCGGCGGTTTTGATTCTCAGCAAATTAACATACTTATTAGCAATTTCCTCCTGCTTTTTGCGCGGAATATATTTGCCCCAGCCCCGTTTAGCCTGCAGAGCCAAAATAATATTTTCCCGTACTGAAAGGGTATCGATAATTCCTTCCGTCTTTCTATTTTCCGGGCAATACGCCAAGCCATGCCTGATTGCATCGGCCGGACAAACTAACTTTACCTTTTGCCCCTTGATTAAAACCTCGCCGCTATCAGCGCGGTCAATGCCAAAAATGATCCGCGCCAGCTCTGTTCGTCCCGAGCCCAAAAGCCCCACAATTCCCAGTACTTCACCGTTATTAACCTCAAGATCAAAGGGGCTGATTGAGCCACGGCAACCAAGCCCACGGACAGCTAAAAAGCCCGCGTGCTCCTCTGCTTCACTACCGGCGGCGGTCTTTTTAATGCTGGCTTCAAACCCGTCAAAGGCTTTGCCCATCATCTTAGCAATTAATTGCACCCGGGGCAGTGCGGCTGTGTCATATACCCCAACCAGTTCACCGTTGCGCAAAATAGTTATCCGGTCCGAAACGGCATAAACCTGTTCGATGAAGTGGGTTACAAAAATTATCCCCAGCCCTTGTTGCTTCAGCTTTTGCATAACTTCAAACAGCTTGTTGACTTCTGTGGCATCCAAGCTGGATGTCGGCTCATCCAAGATTAGTACCTTGGCTGATATATCAAGGGCTCTGGCAATTGCCACCATCTGCTGGATAGCAACCGAATACCGTCCCAGCGGCTGAGTAACATCAATATCGAGATTCATATTGGCTAATAACACTCTCGAGCGGCGATTAATCTCTTTCCAGTCAATACCGCAATACTTTCGTGGCTCCCGGCCAATAAATATATTCTCGGCCACCGATAAATTAAGACAGAGGTTGACTTCTTGATAAACAGTACTTATCCCTAATTGCTGGGCCTGTTGCGGCGAACTTGGAGCAATTTTTTTTCTCTCAAGGCAAACTTCACCGGCATCTGAAACCTCAACCCCGGTCAGCACTTTAATCAGCGTTGACTTACCGGCTCCGTTCTCCCCCATTAAGCAGTGAATCTCTCCTGCTTGCAATTCAAAGTCGACATTTTGAAGCGCCTTGACGCCCGGAAAGTACTTGCATATCCCCTTCGCAGTTAATATTGAGCTCATTACCGGAACCTTCCCCTCTGGCGAAAAATCGTGATGAATAGGGTATTCCAAAAAGGTAAATCCACTCCCGCCTGTCATACCAGCTTCTAATTACTTCTAACTGAAGAACGCTGGAGCGGATTTACCTTTAATCACCTTGTCGGTCTAATAGAATCCCCTAATATTTACGGCTCGGCAATTCCTTGGCTGCTACATCAGCCGGGAATACGCCTTCCTTGGTAAGAATCCGTTTCGCCAGCTGCTTGCCGGCGGTTAAGTCTTTTACAGCTTCCATCAGCTGGCCGCCTAAAAGCGGGCTGCATTCGATAGTAGCGTTAAGCTTTCCGGCAATCATCGCCTCAAAAGCGCCTTTAACGCCGTCAATCGAAACAATAATAATATCTTTGCCTGGTTTAAGTCCGGCTTCTTCAATAGCCTGAATTGCCCCAATCGCCATATCGTCGTTGTGGGCAAAGAGAACGTCAATCTTTTGTCCGTCTGCCTTAGCCGACTTCAAGAAAGATTCCATAACCTCCTTACCTTTGGCCCTGGTGAAATCTCCGGTTTGGGATTTAATAATTTTATAATTAGGATGGTTTTTCATTACTTCTTCAAAACCATTTTTCCGGTCAATTGCCGGTGCTGAACCAACCGTTCCCTGAAGTTCTACAATATTTACATCAGCCTTATCCTGCTTCATAAAGTCTACCAACCAATTAGCAGCTCTCCGGCCTTCTTCCACAAAGTCGGATCCCATAAAGGTAACATAATAGTCTTCAGGATTGCCATTGCTCATCTTTATTGCTCGGTCAGTAAGAATAACCGGTATCCCGGCAGCTTTAGCCTCTTGTAAAACTGCATCCCAACCGGTTTCGACAACCGGTGAAAAGGCGATTACATCCACCTTTTGCTGAATAAACGAACGGATTGCCTTAAGCTGGTTTTCCTGCTTTTGCTGGGCATCAGAAAACTTTAGTTCAATCCCAGCTTCCTTGGCAGCAGCTTTTATCGACTCGGTATTGGCGGTACGCCATTCGCTTTCAGCGCCAATTTGCGAAAAACCTAACACAATTTTTTTCTCCGTTGGCTTAGTTGCTCCCTGATTACTGGCTCCACACCCTGCCAGTAGGATTAACATTGCCGCCGCCAGCAATGCCGCACCAATTCGGATACCTTTAAACATCCCTCGACCCCTCCCTAGTATTTGTGGTAACTGTTGTCATGTTTATTATAGGGCCAGGTATCCGGGTTAGTATTTCGAATAATCGGCGATTTCTTATAATTTTCGGACTATTCTTTTTTTAAAAGCAATTAATACAACCGGTAAGGATATTCCCGGCGCGCTGTCTCCGCCGAAACTACCCCTTCGGCGACAATAATTCGTACCGGCAGCTGCCGGCCTGACATTAACCCGGTTACCGCCTGCATAAGCTGTTGGCCGAGGAGTGGTGTACACTCCACACTGCAATTGAGTTTCCCGGCAATCATGGCTTCAAAAGCGGCTCTCGTACCATCAACAGATACAAGCAAAATATCCTTGCCTGGGCGGAGTCCATAAGCCTCGATAGCCTGAATTGCCCCCAGAGCCATATCATCGTTATGAGCATATACAACATCGATATCACGCCCATAAATCATCAGCGCTGCTTGCATTATCTCTTTTCCCTTGGCCTGAGTAAAATCACCGGCAGCAGAATAAATTACGCGATATTCCTGATGACCGGCAATAATTTCGCCGAACCCTTGCTGACGGTCGATTGCCGGTGCTGAGCCGACCGTCCCGGCCAATTCGACTATATTAACCGCGTGTCGGCCGCGGGAATTGTCTATTAGCCACCGCGCGGCGCGACGTCCCTCTTCCCGGAAATCACTGCCGATAAACGTCACATAGAGCGAATCGTCATCAGGCTGAATAGCCCGATCCAATAATATCACTGGAATACCTGCCTGCTTCGCCTCCTCCAAAACTTCGCCCCAGCCGGTTTCCACCACCGGCGAAAAAGCTATAACATCAACTTTCTGGTTAATAAAGCTCCGAATGGCTTGAAACTGCTTTTCCTGCTGCTGATCGGCTTCCAGATAATTAAGCTCGATTCCTGCGGAGCGCGCCGCTTCCTTGACCGACTTCGAGTTAGCTCGGCGCCAATCACTCTCGGCTCCTAGCTGCGAAAACCCCAGCGTTATCCGCTTCTTCCCCCCTGCCTGATAGGTTGGTGATTCAGCGGTCGGCAAATATTCTAAAACGTTGTAGCGCGTAATTTTATTGCTTCGCAGGATGACCTTTTTAGGAATACCTGGTGCGGCTTGCAGAATATCAACGGCATATTGAACCGCATCTCTGCCGCCGGTAACACAAGTAAAGGTTCCTGCCAGTACACCGTTCGCCACCAACTGTAGTCCGCCGCTCCCCCCGTTAAATCCGTCGACACCAA
>JAGGAC010000073.1 GCA_017889635.1 Bacillota bacterium
ATCATAAACATAAATCTTCCGTTCGCTCATAAATCCAACTTCAATTTTTAGTTCTCCCCGCTCAATCTTGTCTATAACGCTCATTCGCTTACCCCTCCCGAATAGTCCCGGCTCATCCGGGAACAATATTACTGTAACCTTATCCCGGTTGCCTATCAATAAGAGCAGGGTCAGTGACGTGGCTGGCCTTGTTCTTTTGTTACTCAAATATCACTGTCTGATCTGGGTCAACTTTCCTCGTCGGCTTCGAAATCCACCACTTAAACCAATCGTCGCCGTTTTTCCATATTAATTTTGCACCATTTCTTTTTTTGCGTTCAGCCATAATAGTAAACGCTTTATTCATTGACCTTTTATATGCATCTGCAATTTTAGGGAATCTTTCAAAAGCCTTATCATGGTTTGTTGTCATGGGACAAAGAATACAGCCAATCCGTTTAAATCCTTCGTCATAAAGACTGCAATAAGGCAAATCGTTTGTGTGTATGTATTCCCAAACGTCGTCATCCGACCAATCAATTACAGGCTGTAAAAATGATTTTCCCTTACCGCTACAAAATTCAACCATCTTCCTTTTTGAACGTCTGGCACTCTCTGCCCACCTAACGCCAGTTATAACTGTGCGGCCGTTACCTCCACCCTCTTTTAAAATACTGCAACACCATCTAACCCCTCGAGTCGGTACATCAGCTTTACGCTCTATTAACTGCCACATCGTTTCCTTTGGCGTATGAACCTCAACGTCCGCATGATGCTCCCGGATGAAATAGACCAGCTCCGGCGGATCCACCGTCGTTAAATTGTAATGCGCATCATATTTAACCCCGGCCCTCTTGACTAAATCCAGCACCACACAAGAGTCTTTGCCGCCGCTAAACGCCACATAGTACCCTTCTGGTGGCTCAAACTGTCGTATACGATCAATTGCAATTTGCACTTTATCCCTAACGCCAAACAGCGTGTTTTCTATCAGCACCGCTTACCCCTCCCCGTATAAACCCAGCCTAGCCGGGTATAATATTACCGTAACGTTTCTATGGTCCTTCTCCTTGGAACAAGGTCGCTCGCGCAGTGGCCTTGTTCTTTTGTTTGTCTACCCAACGTTTTTCGCACCAACCGAACCAGTACATATCTCCGGTAAATTCGCCCTAACCAAAGCCTCTGCAAATGGCGGCGGTACTGCATTACCGCACCTGGCAACTTGCGCCGACTTAGGGTAATATTTACCGTCACAATCCCGGTCAATAATGTAATCTTCCGGGAATCCTTGAGCCGCAAATAATTCACGTGGTTCGAGCATCCTCATCCCTATATCAACTATCTGATAATCTTGTCCTTGAATAGTTACTAGCCCGAATCTATCTTTACCGACTACCGTGTGCAAGGGTTCATTAAGTGTCTGCCCTTCACCAGTGCCGTAGTATTTCATCAGGAAGGCTCGAACCTCGCCGAAATGCAATCCTCCTGCTGTTATCGTTTGAAGCGGATCCGTTACTGATTGCCCGATGTTTTGGCCTTTCATCTTAACTAAGTGGCTTGTTACCAGGGCATTGTGATCTACCGCTGTAACTGTAGGCACTGGACCTTTTAAATTGGCACCCGGGCCAGTATAATTGCCGCCATAATGCTTTGCTAAGAAACTAGCTACAAGTGCATATCTCGGCGATGCATCCACAACCATAAGCGGCTTTTGCAAAGCTTGTCCTCTAACGTCACTTTTGGATTGTTCTCCGTGATATTGAATTAAAGTAGGGGCTACTAATCCCCATCCATTCTTTGCCGTGATTGTATGTAGGGGCTTATGGATTGAGTCGCAATAATGATAATTTGATCCGCTAAAGTTGACTCTTATAATAAACGGCTCCGGGTTATCGAGCACAAACTTTTGTATCCCCCGGGCAATCCGCCGCATGGTGTTTTCAGCCAGCGGTTTTTTTCGATCAAAAATACTCGGGCAAGGTAAAGACCAATCAATTATTTCGGCTGCTGTTCTCCATGGCTTTAACTTCCCTGTTTTTACTTCCAGGCTATCCGGGTCCCCATGTGTTGGGTTTGGCCAAACTATCTGCCGGCCATCGCGCCGGGCCACAAGGAAAAATCTTTTCCTGATCGTTGGGGCACCGTAATCACATGCTTTCATTTCTCGGTGTTCTATTTTATAGCCCAATGCTTGTAATTGGTCTTTCCACTTAGTAAATGTAGTGCCCGCTAGTTTCTTTACGGGTTTTCCTTTTCTCACTGGCCCCCAAGTCTGAAATTCCTCGACATTTTCAAGTATTATTACTCGCGGTCTAACTTTAGCAGCCCATTTTAAAACTATCCAAGCAAGCCCCCGTATTTTTTTCTCTACCGGCTTACCGCCTTTGGCTTTTGAGAAGTGCTTGCAGTCCGGGCTAAACCAGCACAACGCCACCGGTCTACCTCCGACTACATGTTTAGGGTCTACATCCCAAACATTTTCGCAATAGTGCTCAGTATCGGGATGATTAGCCTTGTGCATCGCTATAGCCGCTGGATCATGATTGATTGCTATATCAACTTCACGGCCAAGCGCTAGACTTATTCCTGTACTGGCTCCACCACCACCAGCGAAATTATCAACAATAATTTCTTGAAACATTCTAAGCTGTTTCGTCTTTCCCCACCCCCATTTTTCTAAATAACCCCTTTATACCTACGAATCCGAGTGTATACCGCATCAGCATTAATACCGTACATTGCCCCAATTTGTTTATACGTTTGACCAGATTCTTTTAATCGTGCCATTTCACCAACTACTTCTTGGGGAATTTTTCTCTGTTTCTGTTGTTGCGGTAAAAAATAATCAATTGCCAAATCGATAGAATAGTTTAAATTACAAATGGCCAGTGCCAACGCGTAATAATTAAAAATCCGATCGGGCATTATTCGTCATCTCCCCTTGATACAAATGCTTAATCCGTTTTTAAAGCTCATCACCTTTTAACTCTCGATCTTTAACCACATCCTTAAGCCGTGCCATAATATTTAAAAACCGCTCAGCATTTTCCCATTGCTCGGGAGGTAACGCCTTTTTATAACTCACGTATTTCTTAGCAGGTGGTAAATTAATACCAGGAATATGATTTTTAGGTATGTTATTTTTCTTACGCCATCTAAAAACTGCAGACGTAGCACATCCTAAAAGTTCGGCTATTTCTCTATCCGTTTTTCGTTCTCTATACAACTTCATGCATTCCACATCGTCTATTTTGACTGATGGCTTTCTCCAATGCGGCCCCTGATACGAAACACAGTCCATTACCGATGACCGCTTACAATGGCAGTACTGCTGCTTTTCACACCTAATACAAATCCCCATTACTTGAACCTTACTGGTATATCTCGACATCCAGCAAAACAAATTTCAGCCTGACATCCTTCCGACGTCCACCATGGGCCGTGGATCCAAAGCTCATCGCACATTGCCAGCAACTCAAAACACATTTGCATGGCCTTTACCTGGTCACCTGTTATATCCAGAAATTGAAATGCATGGAGCGGGCTCAGCGGTATTACCTCCCCCTGACGGGCGTATTTCAGACATATGTCAGTTGCTTGCTGAATGTTTTCGGTCACGTTCCCCCGCAGGGGGTGGGCGATATATACTCGTTTCATATAGCACCCCCGATTATTTTTATGGCGTCCTCTGGGGATCGGGCTATTCCTGCAGGACACCCCTTCGCCCTCATAAACGCTAAGAATTTTTCTTGTTCCTGCCGGACACGTCCGGTCTTCGTTTTAACCTCAATAAACGCAGCACTGCCTATTCTTTGGCCAATCATTTCCGGGGTAATAAACATCGGTACGACACCAAACAAATCGGAAAATCCTTTCGGAACTCCGGTATCAAACGGGCGGGCCTGGGGTATGTAAACCCCGCCGCCCTCCGTTCTGATTATTTCTGTACCTGTCCAAGCTTGTCCAACGTTCACCCGGAAGAATGTTCCGTGAGGGGACAGTGCTATGCGAATTTTGTTTTGAATATCCGATTCCTTCATAATTACCGCCTCCTAAAACATCAACTCAGCCAAATATTCGCACTCTAACTCTTTTACTGGCGTAAATACATGTACGTCATCGGCAATAATTATGTCGCTTCCTGCAGTTTTTTTGAAAGTTGGCACACCGCCATGAATCATTTCAATCTGGCTATGCTTTAACCCGATATATTTGCCCTTCCAAACATATATAGCTATTTCTCCAAGCGACAATTCAGTTCGCTCCATAAGCTCTAAGTCAACCTTGTTGATGTTGTTGTAATAAAGCTCAATTTCCTTATCACTCATTTCTTTGCTTTCAGTTAACCCGTCCTTACAGGTATAAAACCATTTACCAAGTTCCTTAACTAATAACCCGCAACGTACTTCCCAAAACTGCTCTGGATTCAAATTTAGAATGAAATGTGATGTAAACACTAAATTGGTATCCGCATTTTTCGAATAGAGCGCGAAATGCCCTATTTTAACTTCTTTAATGACTTTCTTCACGTTAACCAGTTTTTTAAGGTCTTTTTCTTTCTGTTGCATTTATCTTCACTCCCTAATATTTTTTAATTTTGCTTGTATCCTCACCCACTGCGGTTTATAGCCACGCTCAGCGGCTATCTGTTTTAACTCATCCAAGGTGCGGGCTCGTCCAACTTCCTGGCGCTTGGCTTTCCGTTCAACCGCGGTCAATTCTTTCAGTTCCCCTGGTTTTTCCTCTAACTCCCGTGTTTCAATTGGATACTCAAAACCGCAGTACTCACACCGATCAGCTGGCTTACTGACACTGTAACAGTTTGGGCAAACTTTTATTGATACCGTCGACGGCTCCGACCGGCGGTGTTTTTTTATGCCTTCTAATTTCCATTCACGGTCATCATCCGGCAGACCGTGACGGAATGCATTGCCAACATGGTCAAGTATGATCGCACATTTAAACGGATTTTTTTTGTCCGGCCGCATAGGCCTCATAGCCTGCTGAATGAACAGTGTTAGCGACTGTGTAGGCCTTAACAATATGACAGCTTCCATTCCCGGAACATCGAGCCCCTCACCAAAGAGATCCACGTTTGTTAGTACTTGCAATCGTCCCGTTCGAAAATCTTCGATTGCCTGCTCTCTCTCGGCCTGGCGCGTTTCACCATCGACATGTTTTGCCGGGATCCCCGCTGCCGTAAACGCCGCGGCGGTATTTCTCGAATGTTCGCGGCTGGCGCAATATGCAATAGCCCGTTTCCCATTAGCCAATCGCCGGTAATGATCCAAGGCGTCGCCAATGACTGCCGGCTTATTAACTCGCTGAACCGTTTCCCCAATGTCGTAATCCCCCATTTTTATTTTTATCCCGCTCAAATCTGCTACCTGAGGCGGAGCATAATATATATACGGAGCCAGGTGTCCCTGCTGGATTAATTCCTTGGCGGTGGGTCCTAAAATTAAAACGTCGCTAACTTCTTTTAATCCCTGTCCCCCAAGTCGCGCTGGGGTTGCTGTTAACCCTACGACATAAGCCTCTGGCCAGTGGTTGAAGATGTTTAGCCACGTTCTTGCTACGCTATGGTGAAATTCATCTGCTATTATTAAATCCGGTTTTGGTATTCGCTCTAATCGCCGTGCCAACGTTTGAACACTAGCAATCTGGATCAAATCATTTGTTTGTTGTTTGCCTGGAGATATAACTCCGAATGTTACACCAATATCCTGAAATGTTTTTGCTGTTTGGCGAATTAGCTCTTGGCGATGAACCAAAAATATTGTCCTGTTTTTTTTCCGCGCTGCTTCACTTGCCATATAAACAACTAAAATCGTCTTTCCCATCCCGCAAGGCCCGACGTAACACACACGTCGGATTCCTTGTGCGAACTGGGCACGAATATCATTTATGCCTTGCAGCTGGTAGTCTCGGAGGTTCATTAGAACGGAATCTCATCATCAGGTATTGTCGCACTACCGAACAAATATGGCACCGCTTCCTTGGCGGGTTCTTCGGCAAATCCCAAGATGTCTTTATTTTGGAAATTATTATCGCCGGTATTCAATTTTACCGAAATAACCTTACCAGCAAACTTCTTCATAGCATCTTTCATCTCGGCAGCTTTTGGTACAATCCCCAATGTAATAAAGTCCTGCTTCGCTTTATCGATCGTGAACGGTTTGTTCTCGTCCATCACTCGGTGGATATATAGCAAACCCTTGGCCGGTCCAGAAACGATCTCAGTTTTCCATTCCAGTTTAGGCAGAAATGTTTTTGTTTGACCGGATTCAACATGGACAATTTTTACAACATATTCTCCGTCCGGTAGTTCCCTGTTAGTTACTCCTTCGGACTGATCCCAAATTGATGCTAAACTCATAATTTATCCTCTTCCCCCCGCTTAAGCAGGCATTAATTCCGTATAATAAATCATTTTTTCAATCCGCTTAGTTGCCCGGCAATACTTACACATACCGCAACGATGGGGTGGCTCTGCACCTGATTTCACAGCCAGGATTCGCGGCATATTCTGTTTTACTTTTTCTAACTCTTCAGCCATCCGCTCATGGTCTTTAAGATTGATCACTGAATGGTCAGGCGGATCTTCTTTTGTCACCGCAACCATAACCGGGTCTAACCATTTATCACGACCTGACTGCAGTCGTTCCAATTCGGCGTATACTGCCGCCTGAACCATGTAATTGTATTGCTCGATAAAACTTACCTTAATGTTTTTGTTCTGGGCTTCAGACCACATCCAGGCGGTTTCAGATATACTACGAGCAGTTTTTAGTTCCACGAAATAACCACGATCGGCATTTAATACGTCAATCTTGCCTTTCCATTTGGTTCCGAATAAATCAGCAGTTACCGTGATCTCTTTATCGCCTTGAAGAACAAACATGCAATATGGATCATTTTCTAAAACCGCAATCATTTCCTCACATTTTTTAAAACCAGCCTTTAATTCGCCCTTACTAGGTCCCCTGGAAGAAATAATCTCAGGATGGTTAATTATAAATTTATCTAAAGCGCCTTCCGACCAAGCATGTACGAAACTTCCCTCCAAAAATGCTTCTTTAGTTTCCTGTTCCAATTCGCCATTGAGCGCTGCAATTGTGGCTGCCTCACACGAAAGGAACGATTTGTATTGACTGACTGACATATATTCAAGACTAGCTTCGCGAGAGTAATAATTTTCGGGTGTAAGAATCATTTAATCATCTCATTTCTTATCAAAATAACTCGCGGCCATATCTGCCATTTGCAGTGCTAAGATTAAATTAAATTTCTCCATTGCCGCGCTCAATGTCTGGCGGTCTGCGTAACTTTCCGCTCCGAATGCTCCCATGTGCCAGCGGATCGCCATTTTTTCCTCTACGGTCAGTTCAATGAAGTTCCTAATAATATCAACAGATTTTTCGCCATGACCATAAGGATATTGGTCGTCGATGGCATAGAACGGATATGAGCCCCATCCAGGGTGAAATATCCCGTCGTTTGTTGTATAGTCTTTTTTGTTCCGCATTTCAATGGTATAGAAACTAGCCTTGCAAATGTCGTGGAGCAGTGCCGTGATTACTAATGTGTCTTGGATGTATCCTTCAAAAGAAAAGACATTCAACACGATTTCCAGATTGTCATACACCGCCAGGCTATGCTCAACCAATCCGCCCTCCTTGGCGCCGTGATACTTGGTACTAGCCGGCGCCGTAAAAAAATCGGTCCCGTTTAAATATTGAATTAACTCTTTAATGCCGTCCCGATTCGTGGACTCCAGCAATTCGATAAATCTATCCTTACATGGACGTTTCTGCTCACTAAATATGTCCATCATTCTGCACCTCTTGCCAAGCCCGCTCAGCGGCGTTATCCCCTGCAGGAACCGGACCTCCAGGGGTGACATTAATAATGTCTTTTTGCTCTTCCGTAGTTAATAGCCCCATCGTCAATTCTGGCGCATATGTCCGAACCAAAAACGCTGCTGATCGGTACTGGAGCATTTGTTCCGGCATGGTCTTCCACTTACTACCTGACTTGTTATACCAACCCTCAGCCTTTGCCATGCTGATTGTAACCTTTGTTCCCTTTAAAACCTCGCCAGTGGCCTTTTCAGTCATGTAAGCCCTGCAACCCCAGTCGTCTTGTCCCTCTTCACCGTACCATTCATACCGGATCGGCGAGAACCGACCACACTCATTAGCGACCGCAGTCAAAAATTTTGCTGACCACGATGGCTTACCAGCAATTACATCCATGTTTTGCATGACCATCATGGCAGTACAACCAATACGCTGGGCATATTCAACTGCTACAAGGCAGTTAGCTGATTTATTCTGATAGGCAACCGGGATGATTGTCGATTTTGAAAGGTACTCTGCTATCTGCGTAAGTCGTTGAAAGTTACTACCTACAAGCGCAACACCCGTTGCATTTACAGACTCTAAGGCTGTTTCGGAAATGTCGTCTACTGGTGGCTCAGAAAAAATATCAGCCATGCTTTATCTCACCATCCTCTATGTAAATTCCAACCTTACCGGATGAATCTACCGAAGTCGTCCATACCTGGAAGTCATGCTCTGCGGCCATTTCTTCAACAATTCTCCGCTGATCGCTATCTAATGATTCATATCCGTCAATCATTACCACCCGCAACTCTGGATTAGCAGCCATGCCTATTCCCAACCCGACACGCATTTTCTGAGCGCCAGACGCCTGGCTGAATGGGTGCCCGTTGTAAATAACGCCGCCGTTTGCGAAATCCAACCCCTGAACTGGGAATTTGGTATTTTTGATAATCTCGGACTTGTAGTCTTTAATTTTTTGGAGTTTAGCTGTAAGAGCATCGGCATCAGCCTTAACTGAATTGACTTCAGATTGCTTCAATGTACGTTGCTGGTACTGCTGGGCCTTGTGGTTAGTCTCGTCAGCTTTGGAGATGCGGGTGTTAATGTCTGTTAGGTCTTCGAACTTGATACCGTTAACGATAACTTGCATTTGTACACGTTCCTTTTCAGCGGAATCATGCTCTTTTGTTTTTACTGCCAATCTTTTTTTAGCCTCAGCTAAATTAGATTCAATACTTTCAATTTCTAAAGCAATAGCATCACGTTCTAATGCAATGGAATGTACCTTTTTGTTTTGTTGACTTGCAGCATCAATTTGGGACTGATTGTCTCGGTTAATTGTTTCCAGACGTTCTTTCTCCGCTACCAACTCCGTCAACAAAACCGGATCAACCTTCTCCACTTCGGGCATACTATCTAAAACTTTCTGCGCGGCGTCCAACTGTCGATTAACCGCAGTTCGATTTTCATAAACAGTTTTAAATGCTGCATTCAACATATCCAATGGGTTTGGCATCGGAGTGACCACGACACCGGAAATGTCTTTTAATTTATTCTGGTCCACCTTGATATCAACCACATGTAACAACATATCAACTTGCTTTTTACTGTCCGCCTTCGCAAACTCTAATGGGTTAAACGCGATTTTTCCAACCAGCTTGTCCAATAGCGCTTGCGGGCTCGGATACTTTGCACCGTCCTTACTTTCAACTTTCAGAGCGCCACCCGACGCCGTGAACGTCCTGGTAACAATTTTGTCGTCCAAATCGACGACTATTTTCGCCTTATCCTTTCCGGCACGAATTGGTTCTTCAGGCTTAACTCCACACAGCGCGGCTTGAATTGCATCTAATATAGTGGTTTTCCCTTGCTCGCACTTGCCAGTTATCTCGACTATTCGTTTACTGGGAACAATCTCAACGGCCTTGAGCCGTTTAAAATTTTCGGCCTGTAACTTAACAATTTTCACCAAACTCGCACCACCTTAATCCGCGTTGATCGAACATCGTAAGCAAGCGCAAACACGCTCTTAGCAATACTCACCGCTTTCACGGCATCATTAGTTAACCAAATATCAACATCTTTCAAATATTTCGAGCCGTTAATCTCGGCTAAACATCTAACTCTAAACATTCATAAACCTCCCATTTGACGGCCACACGGGGTCGTGATATTATGGAATTGACATTTTAAACATGGGCTGTATTTACAAGCCCGAAGTCGCCTGGCAGGGCGGCTTTTTTATTTATATAGGGAAAACATTGACGATCATTACGGCAAACCGGAACCATTTTTCTTTGCCCATAATCAAAAACTAGATGGTATTTTTCAGTTTGTAGCGAACGTCCACAATTTGCACATTTTTTACCTTTTGACGTTTCTATTACCTCCCTTCGAATAACTCCTCCAGTATCCGTGGTTTATACACTCTATCGCTTTCTACGTACTGGGCCATTTTTTTCATCTCACCGCGAAGTTGATCCAACCTGTTTAATGCCACGCTATTATTGTCAATAAACTCAGCAAGTGGTTTTAATATTTTGATATTGTCATCTGCTTCACGCCGCCGTTTACTGTACTCTCTCAATGTCCTGATCAATTTTCTGTCGGTGGTTCGATCAGTTTTATTAAATTCAGCGAAATGGCGAATGTCGCTTATTGCCTTATCGCATATGTTTTTTTCATCTAAATAGAACTTTATAGAGCCTGGTACTTCCCTTGTGATTCGCGAGAACTCATCAGCTATGTTTCGAGCTTCCTTATACATCAATTTCACCTCCCTTCACAGCTTAATGCTGAAGAACAGAACCACTAATATTGCCACAATCACCTCCCAAATAGTTAGATCGCCGATAACGTATTTTTTTATCATTCACTAAACACCACCATTAGCACTAGAGCGATGAATCCTAAAACAGTAATAGTTGCATTAGCAAAGTCCCTTTCATTAAATCCATGCATATCCATACCTCCTAGGCTCTGTTTTACTTTTTCGTATTTCGTTAGCTACAATCAAAGCTCCAAAACCACGAACTTTAACTGGGTACTCTCGATTGATGTTTTTGCAGTCGGGGCAGTATTTCTGATTTACCCGCTTGCCCCAGAACGGAGCGCCACATTTCTGGCACTTACAAACAATGTCTTTAATAGTTCTCACCTCCTAAATCAATGTCATAACCAGCTTGTACATCCCGACTGCCAGCATTATTATCAAAATCAAACAACACACTAACCAAACTATACAGATCGACACCAAGTCCTTATCTACGCCCCAAAATTGCTGACACGCTTCCGGTGTATAATCGCAATCGTAGTGATGTGGGCAGTCGTAACATTCGTCCATCGTTTTCACCTCCTTGCAGGTATTTTTTACCATTAGTCGAAATTTGCTGTAAAGAAAGGATGTGACACAATGTTTGACAGTGCATTCCTCAAGTTAGAACGGGCCAATGAAAACATCAGTAATTTGCAGCGTGCTTTCGATGGGTTTGTTCAAACTCACCCACATACACTTATCACTGACCGCGATCCTTATACTGGTGATATTATCGTTGATGTGCGCTTCCGTGAACAAATACCCACCAAAATTATGTTGATATTGGGAGATATCGTCCATAATCTTAGAACTGCTCTCGATCATGCTACTTGGGAAATCATTGGGATTGATGGAGGTACACAAAACAAGCAACTTTATTTCCCAACCAGTAGTACCCAGCAGGGTTACGAATCCTCTTGTAACGGAATAAAAACGCCCCGACATGACACGAAAGAATTCTTTATTAGTCTCGCTACATACAAAGGAGGTCGAGGCGAACAACTCTACGGATTGCATCTTCTCGACAATATCGACAAGCACAATAGACTTATCCCAAATATTGGCGTATCCAGTATTAGTCATGCGAAAATCACTTATCCAAATGGGCAGATCCTGGCTACACTTGAAAACACAACAATTGGCATGGGGCCAGATGGCAGAGCTAGGTTTATGCATCTTGGTAGAGGTCTTACTGTTGAATTCGACCAAAACTCCAATCTGACCATTGATATATTCTTTGGCGATGTTGATATTTTTCAGTTTCACCCCATCATTCCAACGCTCATGCATCTCTCTAATGCTGTTAATAACACCCTTAGCCAATTTGTCAGGTTTATTGAAACTCGTGCTTAAAATTGAGTTCATCTGTTGTTGTTTCGACCGTTTTTCAAGTTGCCGCTTAATGTCGGTCATTTCTTTTTGCTCATTCATCGTTTTCACCTCCCCTCAAAATCTTTGGTATAAAACCCGACAGCATTGGATATACATAAACTGGGAAAGTATTTGCAAATTTCAGTTAAACAGTGATTTTTTTAGGGGCCGTTAGCCCCGATGGGATTTATGTATTAAATCTGGTTTATTGTTATAGATGCGTTCCAATACTGCTGGCAAAATATATTGAGCAGCGTCGGCTATTGGTCGATCACGCGGATCAGAATATTCAGCCAAAATACGTCGCTCATTTGTTTTAAGATTAACTTCAACTATTATCACAATGGTTATACCCCCTATCTTTATAGTTATTTCTCCCCTCCCGTCGGCCAGTTATTCGGCTGCAGGAGTATCCTACCTTGCTTTTTTTGTTGTTCTTGACGCTTCAAATTCCCGCAAATCTTCAGGCCGAATCCGATAAAGTTTTCCGATTTTTAATGCATTTAGCTTTTTCTCTCGAATCCACGCCCAAACGGTTATTTTTTTCACGTCATAACGCATGGCTACTTCGTCACAGCTGAGACATTTTTCCATAAGCATCCTCCTTAGTTAATATTTTTCAAAAAAAACACGTAAATATACGGAATTACGAATTTATAGACGAAAATTATGTATTAATAGTTGTGTTTAGTTCGGTTTTGTGATACATTATTCTTGTCAAGGAAATAATAATATCAAAACCCGACATTTTCTTCCGAAAAACGAATTTCGTACGGAGGTGTGTTTTTCTTTACGCTTTGTTCTGTATATCCATATAATAATACGAAATTCCGTATTAGTCAACGAATTTTACCGTATTTATTTTGAGGAGTGGTTTGTTTTGTCCGTTATAGAAAGAATAGTATCAATACTTGATGATAGGGGTATATCACAAAAAGAGCTTTGTGATAAAACAGCTATTAAACCCCAAACTTTTAGCACTTGGAAAAAACAATATACCAACATTCCTACCGACAAGGTAGTAGTAATAGCGGACTTTTTAAAGATCTCTCTTTCTTACTTATTAACAGGAGAAGGATGCGAGGAAATTCAAAAGCTAACCGAGCAAGAAGAAGAATTGTTGCGGATCTTTAATATTTTAAGCGTTAAGGACAAAACGCTCCTCCTCTCTCATGCTTACGAATTGGAAGAAAACAGCAAATAAATATACCTGCTGAGGACAGGCTAGGAAGGGTGCTTTATCATGGCTTCATATTTTAAGCGTGGTAAGAAATGGTATTATTCTATTGATATTGGAGTTGATGCAGACGGAAAACGTTTGAAACAATCGCGTGGTGGATTTCTAAAACGCCAGGACGCTGTAGATGCCGCTTCACAGGTTCAGTTAGACGTAAGTAATGGGACATTTGTAAAAGAAAAGGATATTACGTTTAAGGACTTCTCTGAAGAATGGATTAAAGCATATTCTACAGGCGTTAAAAAGAGTACAGTTGTTGTCAGGCGCATTGCGTTGAAGGTTCTTCTTAAATACTTCAATAAAATCAAAATGAAAGACATTACTAAACTAAAGTATCAAGCTGTATTATCAGAACTAAACACGGGCTATGCTAAAAATACAGTATCAGGAATACATGTAACCGCAAAGATGATCTTCAAAAAGGCCGTAGAAATGGAAACAATAAAGAACAACCCTACCACTAATGTAACACCTCCTAAAAGGATAGAGACATTAGAAGATGTTGAAAATAATACTGACCTACCTAGATACTTAGAAAAAAATGACTTGATTACATTCTTAGAATCATGTATAGGAGTGGACTACACGGTCTTTTTAGTGTTGGCCTATACGGGAATAAGGGTTGGCGAACTTTGTGGGCTTAAATGGTCTGACATTGATTTTAGCGAGAACACAATCAAGATTAGCCGGACATATTATAACGAGCATCACAAAATAAAAGATTATGACTTGCAACTACCTAAAACGAAAGCTTCTAGACGAACAATAATAGTATCTAAGAAAGTAATAGCTGAGTTGGAAAAGCACAAGGTTAGACAGAATATTGTCAAGTTAAAAAAACGGCATTTATGGTTAGATGAAAATTTCGTCTTTACAACTAAGTTATATCCCGGCTTTCCTCTCTACCCTGTTTTTGTACGTTTCAGAATGAAGAAAATTTTAGAGCGGGTCAAACTAAATACTAGCCTATCGCCGCATAGTTTACGACACACGCATACATCATTGTTAGCTGAAGCAGGTGTAGGGCTAGAGGAAATAATGGAACGTCTAGGGCATATCAGTGACAAAACAACCAGGGAAGTATACTTACACGTTACTAATAAAATGAAAAAAGAGGCCGTCCAGAAGTTTGATACACTCATGGACAACCTCTAATTTTTAGACTACTTTCGGTAGCAAAATGGTAGCAATGCTGTTTTTAAAGTTGCGAAAGTCCAGTACTAAAGGGCTGTAGATGCTTTTTATTATATCGCAATAATGTGACAATTCTGTTACGGACTTTTTTACTATAATGATTGACAAATAGACCCTCGCCATATCGCGAGGGTCACACTAGCTA
>JAGGAC010000074.1 GCA_017889635.1 Bacillota bacterium
GGCAACACTACCCGGAGCTGTAATCGGCAGTTATCTGGCACACTATTTTACTAACCGCAGTTTTTATATAAGCTTTGGCTTCTTACTAATCGCTATTGCACTGCTACTATATTTCAATACTAAACCAGAAACTTATTCGTCTTGTAATAAAGATACCTTTCAATACAACCGGATTATTTCGGGTTTGCTTTAGGTCCGCTTCTCTTGGTGCCGCTATTAGAAGCGTACGGACTTCGCGGCACTGTCGTAGCTTACTATTTGAAAGACGACGATTCTTCCTCCCGCATTTTTTTCGTGTATTTTTCTAAGGAATCTTCGCCCTCTTCCTCCCACCATCGTTCATAATATTTATCGCCATCTCTTACGTCGCTCTCTGCCCTTTGCTGTGAAAAATGTGTGCGGCACGTGCTTGGTGATTGATTTTTCTCCTTGTGATAACCCTGACTGCCAAAAAGCAAGCGTGTGAGTATCACCAATCCCGCTCCTTGCCAGTAAGTAATCACTTTCCAATCCCAGATATCAGTCAGCAAACTGTTCCATAGCAACATAACAAAAAATCCAAAGCCAAGACCAAAGAGTACTGACAATATTAGTCCTAGAGACAGCTGAACAAGGATCTGCCTTGTCTTGGTTACACAAAAATTACATTGCCATTGCATGGCGTTTCACCTCTAAATTATAATAATTCATCTTGCAGCGCCTTGCGCAACGCTTTTGTCGCCCGGCTTTTCCGCGACAACAAGGTTCCTAAAGGTTCGCCCCATTTTAGCTCCAATTCTTTAAAAGTATAGCCATCTAGTTCGGTAGCTACCCATACTGCACGATGTTTAGGCTCTAAGCTCATTAAGGCGCTTCGTAAACGTAACGCAAATTCTTTTTTCTCTACCAAACTTGCAACATCAATCGTAGTATCTACAATTTTCTCTACCCTCGATATATCAGTATTCTTATCCAACGCATCAAGAGATAGTGGCCTCTGCGCTTGCCGGAAATGATCTAATATTTTATTTTTTACCGACTGGTACAGATAAGCAACCAAGTTTTCTATCGGTTTGTCTGCAGCCACTCGATTATAAACATTAAATAACACATCGGCGACAATATCTTCCGCATCCATGTCGGAGATACCGGTTAACTTCAGCCGAACATAACGAACTAATTTCTGTTGTTCCTGTTTAAAAATATTAATAAATTCATTCTGTTGGTTGTGCACAATAAACACAGTCCTCTAATGCAATTGATAACGCATTGCCGGCTAGCAGACCGCCCAAAGCAGCTTTAAGGCTAAAATGACTGGCGGCAAGTTTTTTATACTTGCCGCTCAGAATACACATCTTCCTTTTTTCATCTACTGAAAAACAATTATCCAGAACTCGGATCATTTATCGCTGACAAGTAGATGTTTTTTAAGCAATGCTTCCAATACGATTCCATGCCGCCCCTCATCTTCTGCCGCGACTTCAATTTCGCAGGCCGCCTCATCGAATCCTAACGAACGTGCTTTGTTGGCAAGCGCGTTTATTTGTTCTCGTCCGGCAGTTTCAGCTTTGGCCGCGTGAGTTAATACAGCAATAATATCCTGGTTTATATGGCCATTAAGAACCGCATATAAACCAGCATGACGCGCTTCATCACCAGCTAATTTGATCAACAAATCAGCGACATCATCCAAGCCTTTTTCTGCAGCCAGCCTAGCCAGACCATAGTACATTACCACGCCCTGTGATTCGGCTTTCAAATATCGTTCAACCTCGTTTTCCAGGTCTGTCCCTTTAGTAATGCCAAGTAAGCTCATAAGATCCTCCTACCAGTATAATTTATTATGCACCTGCAATAATTGACAATATTCCTTAAGCGAAATCACTACTACTTTATATTTATTTCGAAATGGCATCATAATCAATCATTGTTCCCACGCCAAAATGAACAAAAAGTTCCGGATACCCGTCTACAGGGAGCCAATACGAAATAATTTCTCGATCACCAAATTTCACTTTTTTAAATGCCGGCTGCTGAGTCGATAAGGCCTGGTTTGCCAGACAACCACGATGGGCTTCAGGTCCGCCATGAGTTGCACAGTTCATCCCCACTACCCGGCCAATGCTTTTACAAGCGGCATTTACAGCAATTACTTCTCTGCTTTTATGTACCAGTGTAGCCGGTTCAGGGAAATTTCCCCACATCAGCTGGAAGGCGTCAAGCACGTTGGGATCAATCATTTCCTAATCCTCCTTTTTTCCTGCACATGAACAATACAATTCCATTGTCATTTCTACCATTGCTCACTTTATCTAAAAAACTATCTACATTGGGTATAGACGGATTCCAATTGAATTTATTGCACCAAGCTAAAAAATATTATCATTAGCTTTATTGTTGAGCTTCCAATCAGACTAAAGCATAATTTTCTTAAAATTACCGGCAATAAATTCAATCAATTTGCGTCAATTATAATAAGAAGGCTTGTAAAACTGTTCATACAAAAAATACCATGATTAAACTACAAGGAGGATTAAACACAATGAAACTTTACAACATTTCCGTTCCAACAGCTGCCGGCAACCAACAATCATTAGCTGTTTATCAAAAAAAAATACTATTAATCACCAACACTGCAAGCAAGTGTGGTTTTACCCCTCAGTATAAAGAATTAGAAGAACTATATCAAAAATATGGCAATAATAACTTTGATATTCTAGCCTTCCCCTGCAATCAATTTCTCAGGCAAGAACCAGGCAGTAACACAGAGATTCAGACTTTTTGTCAACTAAATTACGGAGTAACATTCCCAGTTTTCGGGAAAATTGACGTAAAAGGAAACCATGCTCATCCACTATTTCAATACTTGACTAATCAAATGCCTGGTTGGTTCGGCAAAAATATCAAGTGGAATTTCACTAAATTCTTAATTGATGCACAAGGCAGAGTAAGATATCGTTATGCCCCGATCACTAAGCCAAGTAAAATCGCACCAAATATTAATACATTATTAAAAGAAGCACAAAGTACTTTCAAAAATAATCATTGACTCATTACGAATTGATACTTGTATAATCATGTCCAATATGATATAAATTTAGCAGGCATAGTGACTGACCATTCGGTCACCATTTAAACTTACGAAAGGCTGAAGTGTATATGTTACGAAGTTCAGAATATTTGTTTATAACGCCTGGAGCTTGGTGTTCATTAATCGTGCTTGTTATTGCCTTAATCGGCAGTAAGTTTCTACCGACTTCATGGGGGCAAGAAAATAGCCCAATTGAATGGTTGCAGGTAGTTATTTTAGAATTTGCAGTTTTAGCGGCTATCCTGGCGTCATACTACGGAGTTGGTCCTTTACATAGGCGAAGATTATTTTTGTGGTCAGTGCCTATTTGGCTGCTTGCAATTGGAAGAGAACTTAGTTGGGGACGAGTTTTCTATGTCAATTCAGCCGGAGAATTTGCCCGGCTGTCTGATCTTTGGTACGGTCCGTATATTAAGCCACTCATTATTATCATTAGCATTATTACCATATGGGGACTATTAAAACAAGGCTTGCCAGCAGAAATAAAAACCTGGCTAAAATTTGGAACAGTGCCGATTCTAGAAATATTAATTTTATTTACTACTGGAATTATTGCCACCGAGGTCGAGCATTACAGTTTGGGAATCTTCGGACCTAACGAAGAACTATACGAAGAATTAGCCGAGTTGGTATGTTATAGCGCCTTGTTGTTTCTCATAATTGACCTTGGTTTCAACAAAAAAATTCAGCCAGCTAAACAGCCTCTGCTTGCAAGACAAATTACTCATTTGCAATAAAGTTAATTCATTACTTAAATACCAAAAGCCAGGAGGTCCTCACCATTGACCCTCCTGGCTATCTTTTACCCTGTCAAATCAACTGCAATGCCCCAATATCCTTATAATTTAGTTTTCACCTTGCTGTCAAACGACCACGTCGACAGCCACGGTATTTTATCATTAGCTTAACGTCAGGGTATTTTCCTGATAGCGTATATTTGAATATAAATTTATAAATGCATCATCACAATATTTTGTTTTTTATTCTTCCCTATATTCTCCCTTAATTTTTCAACAGAAAAAGGGTTGCCGTGTGCTGGAAAGATACGTTGCGCATTACAGGCGATAACCTTTTGCCAACTCCGATAATATTCATCAAGATCGTTCAATCCGATTACACAGTATTTGGTCCCAGCAAACTGAAGCATGTTAGCAGCAGCATCGCCTACTAAAGCATCGCCATCATCAAACAAGATTGTAATCAAACAATGGTATGACCTGGCGTTTCAATAATCCTACCAGCTAAACCAATTCCAATATCTCTTAGCTTTGTTTCGCTTGTAATTAAAATATCATCTGTCCGCACATAATAGGGTGGAAATTTTAGCTCGCTTTTTTTATCAACATATTTCCCCGTAGTCACCATTATTTTGAGCCGTTTTAATGGCAACGAGAGCAAGAATTTGATTCGTTTGTTGATAAATCCTTTCCCATGAGTTTTATCATTCTCTCCTTTTGCTATTAATTCTTTTGCCAAATACGACATCACAATCCGAATATTTGTCACCGGTTTTAACCAAAAAACAATTGGTTACGCTAAGCCTTAATGGAATGATGTCCATTGAAATACCTCCTTGTTTTTCAATGTGAATACTATCAGATTGCAATTTAATCGTTCATGTTTTGTAGCATAAACGGTTAACAATCAGAATATTAATTTTTCATTTTATAGCTCAGCTGAGTGCTCCATATTCTTTCCAGTCAAACCGTTAATCTCTTTCTTTAAACTCACCGCCAATATTGCCGTTAGTAGTGTTGTTAATAAATCAGCGATCACTTGAGTATAAATCACTCCGTCTATACCAATTATCGACGGCAATACAAAAATAACAGGAATAAAAAATATGCCTTGTCTTCCCATACTTAACACTCCACCTTCTTTTGCTTTGCCAAGCGCTAAAAATAGTGATATATGTATCGTTTGAAAGCCGAAGGAAATAAATATGATGCTATTGGCGATCAAAGCTTTACTTCCAATAACAATAACCGCACTGTCATTGCTGAACAAAGCAACAATTGAATTTGAAAACCCTATTATCAACAATGCACTGATTCCACAAAACCAGGTAGTCCATCCAAGAGAAACGCTAACGGCTTCTTTTAATCTGTCAATTTTTTTTGCGCCATAATTAAATCCCGCTAGTGGCTGAAACCCTTTTGAGTAGCCAAAAACCACATATGTCACTATGGCAAAGACTCTGGTAACAATCCCCATGGCAGCCACAGCAGCGTCCCCAAAATTACTAGCTGCTGTATTTGTTAATCCCATTGAAGCACTTGTTAAGAGTTGATAAATCAGAAGTGGAATTCCCACTTTTAATATTTGAGAATATATCTCTTTATCGAAAACAAAATATTGAAACGCTATTTTTACATAACTTTTGCTGCCCCAAAAATATTGCAAATACAAAAAAGTAGTTACACTCTGAGCCACTACACTAGCAATCGCTGCTCCCTTTATTCCCCAGCCAAGTGTATAAATAAAGAGCGGCTCTAAAATTACATTGACCATTGCCCCTACTATCATAGCTGTCATGCTTATTTTGGCAGCACCTTCAGATATTGCTATATTATTCATGGTTACATTTATGATACTTAGAATGGAACCAGCAATAAATATAGAGGCAAAGTCCCGGGCATATGGCAAAATCGTTGTAGTTGCGCCAAAAGATAGTAAAACTTTATCTAAGAAACTCAATATTATTGTTATCGTAATTATCCCGATAAATAAACTGCTAAAAAAAGCTGTTGAAGCCGTCCGATTTGCTTGTACAATATCTCCCTCTCCTAGCAGCCGAGAAATATAGGAAGACGCTCCGCTACCAAAAGTTAACCCCAATCCAATGATAAACATGGAAATAGGAAATGCGATCGACACCGCTCCCATTGCACTGGTTCCTAATCCCCCCACATATACGGCGTCAATAACATTGTAAAACGCCGTTACCAACATACCAACAATTACCGGCGCACCAAACTTCAATAAAACTTTTGGAATAGCTTCTTCGCCCATCAACTTAACTTTCTGATCTCTTACATTCATTGTTCATCTTCCCTTCAGTAAATAAAGATAGTTTTTATCTTAAATACAAAGCGTATAGCACCTATACTCTTTTTGCAAATTTTTTTCAACTTTCTATATTTAAATCTTCCAGTTTATCCTCTAAAACAGTCAAAACATTTTTGATAAATTTAATATTTTCTTCCGATGCCTCACTGACAATTTCATTCACCAGATCATCGATTTTCTTATGAATCTTTTCATGAAAACTATGAGCAATTTCGCCCTTAGATGTAAGTTTCAAGACAAGCCGCGACTGATTACTCAGGTCCTTTTCCTTTTGAATCAGCCCTTTTTTCTCAAGTTTCATAATCATTTGGGATACTGCCCCTTTAGTTACCCCAAGGTTATGAGCCAATCCAGTAACATGTATCCCTTCATTATGTTTTATAACCTTAATCATATGAATTTCCGAATTAAATAGCGGTGTATCTGTTCCATAATATCTGGTTTGCTTGTCAATTTCAAAGAACTTGTGTACAACTCTTAAAAGCGAATAACTAATCCCTAATTTACGTAATTCATTTGTATTCATCATGACAAAAGCATATAGCACCTATACGCTTTTGTCAATATATTGAATTAGGTACATAGTAATTGAAATTTATTGAACCAACCCAAACCCGTTAAGCCCGAAACATAAATACGCTTAAATTCTGAAGCAAAATTGCAATAAGCTTCACTCATAAAAAAATACCCTTGCTCAGATTAGCAAGGGCCTGATAGGAGAGTATATCATCAAGGGACATAGTAAAGCTGTGAGTCGCAAAGTACTATGCCCACCGTTGTTTTATATATTTATTATACTATGCTATTTTGGCAGAAGCGTGACATTCGTGTGAAGATTTCGTGACAAATAAAGAAACTTCGGCCTAAGCCGGGTTAATAAAGTCTGACCAATTAATAATATAAAGTTTCGACATTAAATGTTGCTTCTTCAATCGGCATTTCTTCGGGTTCAATCGACATTTCTTCTGGTTCCATAACGCCACCTCATCCCTGCATAAAAATACTCCGGCCTGCCGAGGAATGTTACATTATAGCACCATTATTACGCCATTTAGAAACTTACTTGGAAACCCCTTTCTGTTAACAACGAAATAATTTCACCAAGTGGCTTAGAAGGATTATAATCAATAACCGCGTGGCCATCAAATGCATGAATGTGAACGTGATATACTCCTAGCAATCCTAAAATACTTTTCTTTGTATTCCTGGTGTTTAATAGATTAAGTCCCTTTATAGAAACCTTAACCTGAGTAACATTTCCCTGCGCAGAACATCCACATTCCTTACACATTACAGAACTCCTCCTTATTTTAGTAAAATCAGCTACTCATTAGTTTTATATTTTGGTAGAAATTTATCCATTTCTGTAAAATTAAATAGCCCATCACACAAATTCCAGCTCGCAATTAGTAGCCCCGTTTTTACCGCTACCGCCAACAGCAATACTCCAATATCACCTGAATAGTATCGTAAAATTTAACTTGAGATAATTTTTAAATAGACTTTAAAGAGTTAATTAATAACTTTTGATCTTTCAAGTATTTCTCGTGTAATAGGTTGCTGTAATACCGGAGCCTCTGCATCATTACCGAGAAAGTTATACAGCATGGCGGCGCAAACCGCACCTAATATCGGTGCTATAATGTACAACCATAAATGATCTAAATTACCGGAAACCAGGGCCGGAGCTACCGAGCGAGCAGGGTTAAACGAGCCGCCTGATACAGGTCCGACAACTTCAGCTCCTATGAAAACAGTTAACCCTATAGCAAGACCGGCAAAACTCCCCTCGGCTCTCGAGTCTGTCGCCACACCCATTATGACAAACATAAGTAAAAAGGTAAAAACAAATTCAGCTATAAATGATACTGCAACTAAAATATTACCTACTGGAATAGACGGCACCGTTGCTCCTAAATCACATTGGTTGCCAAACATCCCCCATAATAACGCACTCGCACACAAACCGCCTAATATTTGACTAACTACATAAGGGACAACCAATGCCTTGTTAAACTTTCCCGCTGTAAAAAACGCTACTGTGACCGCAGGATTAAAATGCGCCCCAGATATATGTCCACAGGCATATATCATTACTACAATAATAAAACCGAACACTAGCGAAACACCAATATGACCGAGTGCGTTATTAGAGAGCTGATCGATAATTATCGCTCCGGTTCCCGCAAATACCAGAAAAAAGGTTCCGACAAACTCAGCTATATATTTCTTGATATCCATAATTCTCTTCCGCCTTCATTCTTGTCCAACTTGTCCAATATTTTAACAACAGCCACCACCGTTATAGTGATACGTAGGTTCAGTAATGAATAAATCGTTTCGGTTAAGCGCCCGCAAATTTCCCGCCGTCTTATGACAAACCGGAAGTGGTATGTCGCGCTGAACCAGATGGCCTTTTCCATCATCAAATGTTTCTTCCGTCCCAAAGTAAATAACGGTTTCTCCGATAAAAACACAGGCTCCATCGGCTGGAATTGGATTTTTGTAAGCAACCAATTCAATTGATTCTAAAAGTATATCCTTAGCCAACGCGTAGCATTGTTTATCTAAAATACGGTATGGCCGTCTTGCTCTTATTTCAATCGTTCCAAAACCTGCACTGACTATTTTGTCAACGTATTCCTGATACATCAAAGCACCGGAAAGGCACATGGCGCGTAATCGCTCATCCTTTCGCAAATGTTCAGGTATAGGATTTATTGCAATTGGATCGGATATATATAATCTGCCTCCTGGCTTTAAAACCCGATGCATTTCACTTAACGCTTTATTTAAGTCGTCTTCCTCAAAAATATTAAACAAACAATTTTGGGCGGCAACATCAACGCTCTTATCTTCAACTGGTAAGTTCAATGCATCGCCCTGGATAAGTTTGATGAAATTCGGCTGGAACCAGTTGTTAAGCTCCGCCGCTAGTTTAAAATTGTCGGCTGCTTTCGCCAGCATTTCGGGAACTTTATCTACTGCGGTGACTGCCTGGAGGCGTCGAGTGAAGTAAGCAAACTGAAGCGCTTCCAATCCGCCTCCCACACCTATATATAGAATGTTTTCCTGGGGATTGAGGTCACCAAAATGAACTGTAGTCCCGCAGCCGTAATTCATTTCTTCCATTACGCCGGGAACAACTAATTCCTGCAGATATCGTGCTTTGTTTGTAACACAACAAAGACTTACTTGAGGTGATAAAGCCGCCTTCTTGTATAACTCATGGGCAGTATCAATATAACTCATGGGCAGTATCAATATAACTCATTTTTCTCTCTCCTTTTTGATTTTACTTCTCATAATGCAACTGTCATTTCTTTTTTTGAGAAAATAAATAACTCTTTAGATGCTTTTAACGCTCATTTGGCCTTACAACTAAGTTCTGATTTGCTTATACAATCTTATTAATCGCATTATTCATGCCAATTTTTTTATAAAACTCCCCCAATCGTAAACAAGACTAATGCTGAACATCAAAAAACTACCCCCTAATACTCCAGTATATTTACTAATGGGTATTATGCAGTAACCAGCATCATGACCATTTTATTGCCAGCCTAAGCAGATACGCTGAAACTAAATTTGAGGATAAAATGGTACCAGTTATCAACTGGTTACTTCTTTACAACAAGTGCAAGAACAAAAAAACCTTACGTCTTTCCTCCCAACTAGCCGTCAAAAACAGAAATTGTCTATCACTTGATGAGATATATTTTTATAATCTTCAAAACCAGTGTCACATTTTGCCTATGCCTCATATAATATCGTAAAATAAATTAGTTCCCATAAAGGGGAGTAGCTAACGGGCTGTTAACCCGTGAGTAGAATCGACATACTGGCGCAAGCCCGGTTCTACTGGCAGCAATCCTGCTATAGCGAGACCTTTATTTCCGTCGTTATGATTGGAAATAGGGGTCTTTTTCGTTATCCCCCAAGAAATTCCGCAAGGTCTGTAGCTAGGCTGCCACCTTCTACAAACCTCGCGGAACCTCAAGTATAAATTTTGTTGTTAAGCCTGACCAGTAAAGGTGAGATACAATAAGACAACATTCAGAGCAACAATCATACCGACAATAGTCCAGCCAATGCAATTTGTGAGAGTGCCATTCTTGAATTTACCCATGATGTTCGCCTTGTTGGTAATTACCATTAGGGGAATAATCGCCGCAGGCAGGGCAAAGCTCAACATGACTTGACTATAAACCAATGCTTCCATTGGGTTCATACCAGACATTAGTATAGCTAAGCCGGGTATCATCGTAATTAGGCGGCGAATACTGGCACGTATATCAAAGCCCAAGAAGCCCTTCAGAATAACTTCCCCCGCCATCGTACCCACTGTTGAAGATGACAAGCCAGAAGCCAAAAGCGCTATACCAAACGCTCCTGCCGCCATGTTCCCCATCAATGGTTGTAATGTGAGATAGGCTTGTTCAATGCCATCTACATCTAATCCGTTTCCATTGAAAACTGCTGCCGCGACTATTACCATAGCAGCATTAACGATGAACGCCATGTTCATTGCGATAAAGACTTCCATCTTGGCCATTTTGAAATGATGTTTACAATCATCCTGGCACTCTGTACGTCGTGTTTGAACGAGTTGGGAATGTAAGTAAATAACATGTGGCATAACCGTTGCGCCCAGCATACCTACTGCTACTAATATACTGTCCTGTGTTAGCATCGGTACTGCAGTATGATAGGCAACTTGACTCCAGTCTGGGTGAGAAATAAACATCTCCCAAACGTACGCAATACTAATTACCGTAACCATACCAGTAATAATCCGCTCGACAATCTGTTGACCATACTTTTGCAAATGACAGATGACGAAGGTAATTACCCCAGTTAATGCAGCGGCCCACATTAAAGGAATTCCGAACAAAAGGTTAAATCCCAATACTCCCCCAAGAAATTCCGCAAGGTCTGTAGCCATAGCTGCCACCGTTGCTACTGACCATAAACCCCAGTTAGCCGCTCGGGAAAACATATTACCACAGTGTTCAGGTAAGTTTATGCCAGTGGCTATTCCCAGTTTTGCCGACATAATTTGAACGAAAATCGCCATTAAGTTGCTCCATAAAATTACCCAGATAAGATTGTAGCCAAATTGTGACCCTCCGCTAATATTCGTACCAAAGTTGCCAGGGTCCATATAGGCAACACTGACAATGAACGCCGGGCCAATGTATTTTAATAGTCCCTTGGCCTTTGCTTTGATTTCTCCCGTTTCAGACAAGCCGGGAAGTAGTAGGCGAACAACTTCTTCTTTCATTCTCATCATCCTTCGGTATATAATCTACAATCACCCCATTTAAGCAAATGTTAAAATAGGCTACCGGCGAAAAGTAGCTACTTTAGACTATGAGATAAATATGAGAATGGTGCCCCGTGAAGGTTTTCATTTTCTCTACCATTTACTGGATTGTACAAGCTGAGTACTTCCTTTCAATCTTCCATACATGCATGTTCTTATTTGTAGTGGGAGAAAATATAAAAAACTGAAGGAGGTACACTCATGCTACAGCTGACCCAAAAGGAAAAGCAGCTACTGCAAGATCAAAAGACCCATGAAGAAGTGTGCATTCAAAAGTATCAGAATAATGCCCAGCAGGCAAGTGATCCCCGGCTGAAGCAGTTATTCCAATCTTACTCACAGCAAGAGCAACAACATTTAAATACCATCAACTCGATTCTAAGTGGACAGGTTCCTAGTATGAGCCAAGGACAGCAAAGCCAGCAGTCGCAACAATTCCAGACCAATGTACAGAGCACTTCTCAAACACAGTCTCCCACTGGTTTATCCGCCGCCGGTCAAGCCGACGCCATGTTCTGTAACGATATGTTAATGACCGAAAAGTATGTTTCCGGCGCTTACAACACGGCGATATTTGAGTTCACCGATTCCGGCGTTCGGCAAGCCTTAAACCATATACAGAAGGAAGAACAGCAGCACGGGGAAGGAATTTTCAACTACATGAATAGTCAAGGTATGTATAATGTGAAATAACAAAGAAGAACCATCGGGGAAATTTACCTCCCGATGGTTCTTCTAATAAGTCTGTTATAGGACTTCCGCCATTAGCCTGTGGCAGCAGTCATCTACCCCTAGCCTCTCTTGCAATCGTTTAATCCGTTTGACAATATGGACCTGACCCCGCTAGATGTCTATCACTTTACTTAATACTTAATTTTACACCCTATTTTTGCTACGTACAGGAATAAAATCCCTAAACACATAAACCAATATCAATAAACCGCCTCCGATGGCACCCCACTTTAACCACGGGTTGTCTACCATCCTATGCCATTCGCTGCCTAACACAGCCCCGACACTTAAAAAAGTGGTTATCCAGAGAACCGCATGTACCATGTCGTAGATAAGAAAGCTGGCAATAGAAATACCGCTGATGCCAGCTACGTAGGGGGTAATGTTACCTACTGTTGGTACGAAACGACCGCCGATAACATAAACCAGAGCCGACTTTTGCAAAAGCTCCTGTGCCTTGTCAATGCGTTCCGGGGTTAGTCTAATATATCTCCCCCATTTCTTTATAAAGGGTTCTCCAATATAACGTCCTAGCATAAAGGCAGTAAGTGAACCCAACAGGTAGCCTAGCAGCGATACCAGCCAAGCTATGATAATATTAAACTCCCCTTGCTTTGACAAAAAACCTACCAAAGCTACCAACACGCTGCCTGGAAAGGGTAGTCCTATTGCCTCTAAAAAAACTCCTGCAAACACCCCTGGCAATCCCAGGTTGCCTAAAATTTCAAGAATCCTTTCAAACAAAATATACCCTCCCCAACCTATTATGGCTGACAATAGTATTAAATATTTATCCGACTGACCTGTAATCAGTTCATCGTCTTCACGAGTGCTGCTTTATCAGTAATAGCTTTTCTGATGCCCCGTTAAAATGCTTATAGCCAATGGCTGTCCCGCCTTAACGTTCAGCGCACTAAATGAATTGATACAAATACCAATAAAAATCCAGTTAAGGAGCACCCCAACTGGTTTATTTTCATTACCTATTCAATCTCACATTCCACATCTGTACCGTCAAGCAAACTTACAATCAATCGCCCGCCATCATAAACTGCTAATTTTTCCACTATTGCAAAATATAAATCTACGTCGAATTCATCAATTACCTCAGCCCCTGATATGATCTCAATAAACTGTGCTGCTTTATAGCGTCGAAGCGGATTATCACTTTCCCGCAGTTCTTGCCATTTGTCGAGAAAGAAGCCCTTGTTATCAATCAGCGCATTAAACACATTTACAAACGCCTGATATAAAACCTTATCATCAATGTGTTTACTAATGCATCCCTTTGTACCCTTCGCCGGATATTTGCCATTGCAGCGCCAGATAATCCGTCGGAACCGGTCATCGGTAGAGTTCCATACCTTCCTGCCAAAAATATGACCGCAATCGCCACATATGACTCGGCCGGCAAAGGGATTACCGATTGTTGCATATTCCAGTTTCTGAATACCATGCTCTAACGCATATGCTTTTCTACGCTCCATCTCCAGTTGCACCGATTCCCATATATCTTTATCAATAATTGCGGGATGGCTTTCCTCCACCAAATATTGCGGCACTTGACCGGTGTTATTTGCCCGCTGTTTAGTCAAAAAATTAACCGTATATGTCTTCTGCAGCAAAGCTTCCCCTTTATATTTTTCGTTGGTCAACATTTTCCTGATGCTGCCTTCATACCATTTTGGTTTACCATGCCAATTGGGCACACCTGCCAATTCAAGGTCTTTGGCTATTCTGTTAGCACCTTTACCGTCAAGGAATTCTCGGTAAATACGCCTCACTATTTTGGCCTGTTTTTCATTAATAATGAGGTTGCCGTTAGCATCTTTGTCATAGCCTAAAAACTTAGTATGGTTAATTTGAAGTTTACCTTGTTCAAAACGCCTTCTAATGCCCCATGTAGAATTTTCCGATATAGATCGGCTTTCATCCTGTGCGAGCGAGCTTAAAATGGACAACAAGACTTCACCTTTGCTGTCCAGAGTTTTTATATTCTCCTTTTCGAATATTACTTCAATGCCCAAGTCCTTGAGTAACCGTACAAAATTCAAGCAATCCAGCGTATTGCGTGCAAAGCGGGAAATTGATTTTGTTATAATCATATCGATTTTTCCGGCCTTACACTCCGCAATCATCCGGTTAAATTGCACCCGGTTTTTAGTATTGGTGCCTGTTATACCAGCATCGGCAAAAATTCCAGCCAGTTCATAGTCCGCATGGCCATTTATATAAGTCGTGTAGTAATTAACTTGCGCCTCGTAGCTAGATAGTTGCTCC
>JAGGAC010000011.1 GCA_017889635.1 Bacillota bacterium
AGGTTGGTATGATAATACAAAGTATGCAGGCTTTTGAGGAGGAGTATTGTGAGAGATTTTTCCCGAATCCCCAATAATAATGACAATTGGTTTATAAAAACAGTAAGTTTTTTTGTAGTTTTTGTAACAGTAATAATTTGCTATTGGCACTTCATTTATGTTCCAAACAAAGAAATAAAGCAACTACAGACTTACTCAGTTCAGATCAATCAAATCTACGCTACTTTTAATTCATATGATGAGAACTCAAAACAAGCTAAAACCAACCAGCCTCAACCAGAAAAACAGATTATCGAAAAACGTACTATAAAACCGACGGACGATGTAAAATGTTACTACGACTTACAAACCAGCCTAATCAACATAAAAAAACTCATTATGACTACAATACCATCACTACGAAATCAAAAATCAAAAGATGCTGCTAATTGTATGGTAAAAACTATTGACACCTTAGACCAATTACTTAAGTTACAAATCGAAAAGCAAGTTATAGTTTATAACGGTGAAAATAAGAAATCCTCAAAAACGGACCCGTTGGAAAAAAATACCCATGACAGCGATGCGTTAAAGAAAAAGCTTGCTGAAGAGCTTATGCCGCTGATGAACGGATACTATACCAAAAGTACATATTTAATATTTTGATACTATTAAAATGACCTGCAGCGCCCCTTCCACAGTCCTGCGCATCACCAAAAAATATTAACGGTGATACAATATGAACAAACAATCCCCCCCCCTCGAACCAGCCTGTTTCTACCTCCGCAAATCCCGCGAAGACCAAGAAGCCGAAGCCCGCGGCGAAGGAGAAACCCTGGCCAAACATCGCAAAGCTTTATTAAAATTGGCAAAAGAATACGATATTACTGTAACTAAGGTTTTCGAAGAAATTATCTCCGGCGAAAGCCTTATTCACCGTCCCCAAATGCTGACAATGCTCAAAGAAGTCGCCGAAGGACACTGGAAGTCTGTTTGGTGCATGGATGTCGACCGGCTTGGTCGCGGCGGAATGCAGGACCAAGGTTTAATATTAGAAACATTTAAAAACGCTCATACTTTGATTGTAACCCCACGCAAAATTTATGATCTTAGTAACGAATTTGACGAAGAATATACCGAATTTGAAGCGTTCATGGCGCGGAAAGAATTGAAAATTATTACCCGCCGTCTTCAGGGCGGCCGGCGCCGCTCAGTTGAAGAAGGCAACTATATCGGCACCAGACCACCCTACGGCTACCTAATTGAAAAAACTCCTACCAGCCGCGTACTTATTCCCCACCCCGAACAGGCCGATATTGTAAAATTGATATTTGCCCTTTACACTAATGACGACCCGCAGCTACGCATGGGAAGCAGTAAAATAGCGGCCGAGCTAAACCGCATGAAAAAAACTACCTACACAGGCAGAGCCTGGGAATCATCAACAGTATTGTCTATATTGAAAAATGAAGTTTATACCGGCAGAATACAGTGGCGCAAAAAGGAAGCCAAAAAGTCTACTGCCCCTGGCAAAAAGGAAACTGTCCGAACCCGCTCCCGCGAAGAATGGATTGACGTTAAAGGCAAACATGAACCGCTAATAACGCAAGCAACTTTTTGCAAGGCTCAGGAAATACTAAAAGGTAAATATCATGTACCATATCAATTAGTTAATGGCATCACCAATCCGCTAGCCGGATTAATTCGTTGTGATATATGCGGCTGCTCTATGGTTTACAGGACCTATACCCATCAAAAATATCCGCACATAATATGTTATAACCCTAAATGCACTAATAAAAGCAGCCGGTTTGACTATGTCGAAACCGCGCTTTTAGACGGCTTAAAAATTTGGCTAGACCAATACCAGAATATATTAACTGCTCACTCCAAACCCGAACAGACCCTAAACCTCATAACCATTAAAGCCAAAACTTTGAAAAACTTACAACAAGCCAAAAAAGATGCCGAACAACAAAAAGGCCGCTTGCACGACCTATTAGAAAAAGGCATCTATGACGCTGCTACATATTTGGAGCGCTCTGCCAAAATGACTGAACGTATTGCTGCTGTTGAAAAAGCAATTATTGAAACCGCACAGTCAATCAGCATTGAGAAAACAACTAAAAATATTGAACAAGAAATAATACCCAAAATTGGCAACCTTTTATCGTCATACCATAAAACAACTGATCCGGCTTTAAAAAACCACATGCTGAAATCAATTCTTGAATATGCCGTCTACCGAAAAGAACAGCATCAACAATAAGTAAGGCATGTGTTCGGTGGAGGTTATTGCCCCCACCGAACACATGCCGACACGAAACCAGATATATTTTTATATTCAACGCAAATACAGCTAACAGGTTAGTGTTATCTCGTTTCCCTCTTTATCAACACCGATAGGGTCATACAAACTAACTTCAGCCCTAGTACGCCGAGTACTTCTAAAATGCATTAGTATCTCATTTTCAATGCAGCGGGCAGCGTAAGTAGCCAGCCTGGTCTTTTTGCCGGGATCAAAGGTGTTTATGGCTTTGATAAGACCAATTGTGCCAATTGATATCAAGTCATCAACATCTTCCCCGGTATTATCAAATTTTTTTACAATATGTGCCACCAAGCGAAGATTACGTTCGATTAACACATTTTTGGCTGTTTCATCCCCGCTTCTCAACCGGCCCAAATAGACTTGCTCATCTTTTTCCGACAACGGCAATGGGAATGTGTTGTTGGTCAGATAAGCAACAAAAAGAGAAAATCCCTTGAAAACCGCCGCAGCCATGGCCACAATTACAGACACCAAAACCCCCCACCCCCTGTTTGGACTGTGTTCTATTGTATGGGAGAGTCATAACTAACGTGCCTGTAAAAATATTCTAACAGTTAAATTTAATCCACTTGCAACAACATTGCTGGGCAACACCACAAAAATATTGTATAATCTTCCCAGGAGAGTGATCAAATGGCACAGTATATTGGAGATTTAGGGATTATTTTTGCCATAATACTGGTAGTTATGTATACTATGTGGGACGAATTATTTCCCCGTTAGGCACGGCGAAGCATGCTGCTGCATCACTTGATCGCAGACATTTATGTACCGCTAAAAGAGAAATACTGATAACCTTACTAAGCTTAACCACAATTGATAGTGGCGTACTGTGTAAATCAAGGTAGCCCATTTGACCGCCGGTGTTCACCACCCCGATTACAGCTACATCACCGACACAGGGAAGCCTATTGCCTACAGCAATGCCGGCTTCAATCCCACCCGACCAGGCTTCTACATTGCCGACTTCACCCAATTTGCCCAAACAGGCATCAACGGCAATAATCAGCGGATTGTTATACTTTTTTGCAATTTCGTCAATGGTGTCCACCAAATTTCCTGCATGAACCGGATTATCAAGCGAACCATAGATATTCCCTACGCCATGTTCTTCCAGATAGCTTCCTACTAATGGTCCAAGGGCATCTCCGGTATAACGATCTGAACCGATACACAAATATACAAGTGGTCTCGTATTTACCCCCGGCTCTCGTGCCAACAGCCAAACAATATGTTCGGTTAACCTTTTGTTTGCATTATTCTCCGCTAACCTAACGATTACTTTATGATTTACCTTTTTCCCCATTCTATCGCTCCTTTGGCCAGTCTCATAAAAAGCTATGCAAATAAGCGATGAATAATTTCACAAAATAAGACTGATCCCCAAATAACTTTGAACTAAAAAGCACAAGCTTTTGCAACAGATGCAAAAGCTTGTGCTTTTAGTTCAAAATTTAAGCAATCAAATCAACGGTGGATTCTGGTACTCTGGCTTTTTAGCGGCCTGAGCCAACGCCTTAGTAACAAAGCTGATATGCTCACTAAGCTCAATCCCCATAGCCGCCGCTCCGTTAATAATATTATCGCGATTGACTGCTCTGGCAAATCCTTTATCCTTCATTTTCTTAAGCACCGATTTAGCCTCTAAATTGTCCAAACTTTTATCCGGGCGCACCATCGCACAAGCAATAATAAAGCCGGTTAGCTCGTCAAGCGCCAACAACGTCGTTTGCAGAAACGACCGCTCTTTCGGCCAGTCGCGGGCATGAGACTCCACATCGGTGATAAAAGCATCATCATAACCATAGGCCATTAATATTTCACGCGCATGGGCCGGATGTTCGTTCGGAAATTTATCAAAATCAATATCATGCAAAAGGCCGACTGTTCTCCAATACTGGGCATCCTCGCCAAACTTCTCAGCATAAGCCTGCATAGCCACTTCTACCGCCATAGAGTGCTTTAATAGAACGTCACTGGTAACATGTTGGCGTAATGCCTGCCAGTTTTCTTCTCGTGTCCTTAACATAATTGACCTCCTAGTTTCTATACTTGTTATTAGTATACCAAAAAATAATCCGCGCGAAAAAAGCGTTTAGAAAAAGGCTGTAGCACATACATATTACTATATAAGTGAGTCTTGTGTTCGGAGGTATCAAATGTACGATCTAGCGGCCCTAATAGTTGGAATCGCGCTCTTAGTTGGTGGCCTTTTTACTATGCGCTTCGGCTTAATGAATATTTTTTCTCATTCCTTTAGGCACATCCTAACTCAACTTACGCTAACCCCCTTACGCGGCCTCGTTATCGGCACAATTGCCGCCGCCGTCATGCAGAGCAGCACTGCCCTTACGCTTATTACAGTCGGCCTGGTAAGCGCTGAATACTTAACCTTTTACGCCGGTCTTGGGATCATCCTTGGAGCAAATATCGGCACCTGTTCCACCGTTCAACTACTGACAATATCACCACCTATTGAATACTTGCTGCCGGCCCTCTTACTTAGCGCTCTGTTAGCAGTTTCAGCAAAATATCGTACCTACGCCCTGGCAGCCTTAGGGCTCTTTGCTATGTTTACCGGACTTAGCCTTGTAACCACGACCATGGGCAAACTAGCTGAAATTAGCACCGTTGTGAAGTATCTGGCAGACACCAGCCACAGCCCGGTATACGGCATTGGCGGCGGCATTCTTCTTACCTTCCTGTTCCAATCCAGCAGTGCGGCCACCGGCCTCCTAATGGTCTTAACCCAAGAAGGAATTATCGACCTCACCGGCGCGGCCTACGGCGTGTATGGTAACAATATCGGCTCCTGCCTTCCGTCCCTCATAGCCGGACTCGCCGCCCCACTGTCCGCCAAACGGGTCGCTCTATCCCACATTGTCCTCAACTTGCTTGGCGTAATGCTTTTTTTTCCCTTCAGCAATTTACTAATAAAAATAGCCACCCTTCTTTCCGGCGACTTAGCCGGACAGGTAGCTATGATTCACACCCTCTTCAACGTTATATCTTCCCTGGCCGTGCTACCATTTGTCAAGCCTTTCGCCAAATTAATAACTATTCTTGTGCCCTGATTTAACTATTGTGTCAGCGCTCTTTTTCCTGGTTAGCGTAAAGTTCACATTAAGGTCAGCACAAACTAACATGATCAGATAAATCGCAACAGCAGTAACAACAATTGTTCCGCCTGGTGCGATATCTAAATTAAATGACAGTACCAACCCACCCAGTACCGAAATTACCGAAAAAGCTACCGCCAACGCAAGCGTTGCTCTAAAACCGCGCCGCAAGAGTTGAGCCGCTGCCACCGGAATAACCATCAGCGAACTAACCAGCAAAATACCGACTACCCGCATACCAACAACCACTACCAAGGCCGCCATCATGCTGAAAATCGTACCTGTCAAGCCAGTATTAATTCCCGAAACATGCGCGACATCTTCATCAAACGCCATCAGCAATAAGCGATCAAAATACCGATGCATCACCCCTAAGACCAGTACACCGCTCCCGGCAATCAGCCATATATCAGCTCCGGTAACAGTTAGAATGCTTCCAAAAAGCACCCCGATCATGCCATTGCCAGGCACTTTGGCCATACTGCTAAAAATAACCGCCAACGCAATGCCGGAATAAAAAAAGATAGCCAAGGCAGTATCCGCCTGGCGCATATGGCGATGTCTAACAAATTCGATAGCCGCCGCCCCCAACATGGTAACAAGTGCCGCAACCGCAGTAGGATAAACGCCAAGCACATATCCACCCATGACTCCGGCGAAGGCAATATGCCCCAAACCGTCGCCAATCATCGCCTGACGGCGAACAACAACAAAAATTCCAATTAGCGGGCAAGCAACCGCTGTAATCAACCCGGCAATCAACGCCCGCTGCATAAAGTCATATTGAAAAAGTTCCATGATAATCACCTTAACTTCCGTAATTAAGAGCTTATCCTAGCATATTAATTTACAACAAGTACTATACTTTCTGGTAGGGAAAGAAATGCGGCGCACCAGCATGATTGTGGCGAAACTCAGTGCTGTCGCCATAGAAACACAAGCCATTATTGATGCAAGCTACTTTATTAGCAAAGCGTGTAACCTTATCAATATCATGCGAAACAGCAACAATAGTAATACCAAGGTTACGATTGATTTCGCCAAGCAAACCATAAAGCTTGGTCCCGGTCTCATAATCAACCCCGCTGGTTGGCTCATCCAAAAGTAACAGACCGGGATTGGCAGCAAGAGCCCGTGCCACCATTACCCGTTGCTGCTGACCGCCGCTAAGTTCACCAACCAGGCGATGGTTCAACCCTTCAAGTCCCACAAGGTCCAGCATATGCTTAACAATATGTCGTGCCCCTTCCCGCTTTACGCGCTTAGAGCCGCTGGAAGTTAGGCCAAGAGCAACAATTTCTTCTACCGTTGCCGGAAACCCAGCTGTATTATTAGCGTAGTGCTGAGGCACATAACCAATTTCACACGAATAACACGCGTCCCGAACCACTTTGCCGCCAACTTGCACTACCCCATCCGCAGGACGTACCAAACCGGCAATAAGCTTTAAGATGGTACTTTTACCTGCGCCGTTAGGACCAACTATCGCCACAAAATCTCCTGCTGCCACCGTCAATGACAAATCAGAAAGAACTTTGTTATCCCCATAAGCGAAAGAAACATTCTTTATTGCAATATCAAACATGCTAACCCCTAGTCATTTAAGTTTACTCTTAACTACTTTTAAACCATTAAATAGCTTACGCCAGAATTCCCTGTTCTACAGCCTGAGCATATAACCCGCCAAGCGCTAAGAGCTCGGCATGAGTGCCTGATTCCGCAACCCTGCCGCCAGCCAAATAAACCACTTTGTCAGTAGACCGCAGCGTCGACAACCGATGCGTAATAATAAATGTTGTCCGACCAGCACTGGCGTTACGAACAGCAACCATCACCTGGTTTTCGGCATAAACATCCAAAGCTGCAGTTGGCTCGTCTAAAAGCAATATTTCCGGCTCAATAACCAGCGCACGAGCAATAGCTATGCGTTGACGCTGGCCGCCTGAGAGCAGCCCCCCAAGCTCACCGACAGGTGAATGATAGCCCTGCGGCAGCTCCATAATAAAATCATGAGCATTGGCAAGCTTGGCAGCCCGTTCCACCTCGCTGTAAGTTGCAGTTGGACGCCCATAGCGAATATTCTCTAATATGCTGGCATCAAACAAAACGGGTTCCTGCTGAATAAAGCCGATGTGATTCCTCAGCGCACTAATCTTTAGCTGTTTAATATCTATTCCATCAAGACAAATGACACCATCATTAGGATCATAAAACCTGAGCAGCAAATTGGCAAACGACGACTTACCGGCGCCGCTTGGCCCAACCACAGCAACCACATCTCCTGATTCTGCACAAACACTAATGTCCTTCAAAACTTCATTTCCTGCCTGATAGGCAAACGACACATGCTTAAACTCTACCCGCCCGGCGCATTTCGGCAAATCCAAGGTGCCATCCGCCACCGTAAGCGGCTCATAGTCAAGGTCTTTAATCCTGCTCCAGGCAACCAAACCAAGTTTCATTCGCGAAAGGGCCTGAGTAATCTTTCCGACCGGAGCAGGCATATTAATAATATACACCAGGAAAGCGAACATTCCGCCAATCGTAAGCTTACCACTGACTACTTCGCGTCCTCCGTACCAAATAATAATTGTAATCCCAATCGCAGTAAGAAACTCCACTAGTGGTATGAGAAGAGCATTCCAGCGCTGCACCTTAAATAAATCCCGTGCCGCTTCATGCAGCTTTTGCCGAAACTTACAATACTCATAATCTTCCCGAACATAGCTTTGAACCATTGCCACCGACATCAGCGACTGATGCACCAGACCGGTAACCTTACCTAAAGCGTCCTCATACAAGGTTCCAAAGGCGGCAATCCGTTTATTACAGTAGCTGGCAACAGTTATGGTAAAAGGCAACGTGGCAAACGTAACAATAGCTAATTGCCAGTCAAAATACAGCATGACCGCCATAATAGCAACCAGGTTTAAAGACTCAACCAATAAGTCAGGGATGCCCAAAGATATAGCCTGCTGCAATAGCCACAAGTCATTAGTGAAATATGCAATTATATTCCCACTTGATGAATTAATAAAATACCCATAATCCATCGAATGTAACTTTTGGAACATATCGCGGCGCAGTCTAGCGATCATTAGGTTGCCAGCTTTCGCCATATTATATCCGTAATAATAGGAAAATAGCGCCCGAACAGCGTATAATCCCACAATACTGACAACAATAATATTAAGTGTTGTCAGATCGGCCTGTTCAAGCGCAACATCAATTAACGATTTCAAAATTAACGGTGCCGACAAACCGGCTGCTGCTGCAACAACAAAGCTGGCCACTGCAGTTAAAATCAGCGACCAGTAAGGCATGACAAATTTTGTCCAATAAAGCCTGAACATGCTGTTAATAGCCTCCAAAACCTTTCAGAAGCTGTTCACGTCAGATTAGAACAGTACCTGCCATTTATAATACAACTTTAGGAGTAAAAATTAAACCGTCCTACCTTTAGCTATACAGGCAATATACGTTATAATTAGTTGAAAAGCTTCCATAAGGCAAATTCGGGAGGCTATGCCTCCCGGATATTACATGAATCTACGTGCTCCGATATAACGTGCTGCCCAGTAGCTCATATCAAGCGGGTCAATAACCACCCCGCGACTGGAAGTAGCACTTATAAAGTATCCGTCTCCAATATAAATCCCTACATGTGATGCTCCCGAAGCATATGTACTAAAATAAACAGTATCTCCAGGCCGCAAGCGGCTTCTGCTGACTGGGTAGCCTGCATCATACTGGGCATCAGCCGTCCGTGGCAGCATTACCCCGGCGCGGGCAAAAACAAATTGAACGAAACCGGAACAATCAAACCCATCAAGACTTGTGCCACCATAAACATACGGTACTCCCTGGCACCTTAAAGCGGCTTGAATTATCCGTCGCGCACCACCTAGCATCGACCCATCACGGCTGACAGGAATATCACGCCCCATTAAAGCACGATATGTAGCCGGACCTATAATGCCATCCGCATCTAATCCCTGAGCCTTCTGAAATTCTTTAACTGCGGCTGTCGTAGCACCGCCAAAGTCTCCGTCCACACTTCCGACTCTATAGCCGCATGAAATTAATCTTGACTGAACCTCTGCGACCTCCGGTCCCTTGTCGCCTTCCTCCAAAGCGTTTGCTTCAGCTAAAGCAACGCTAGAGAATAGAAGTAGAAACAGTGCCGTAGTTCTCAAAGCTTTTTTCAATAATTCTCTCTCCTTTGACGCCTCCGGAGTTAGCTGACGGGCTAGGGCTGAAGAGATGCCCTACTCTATAAGAGTTTCGCCCCAATTATTGGTTCCCCCGTACCTGAGCAGGTTTCGGCATTTTTCGCTCAAAAAATTTACTCGCTTTTTTAAGTTATTCGCCCTTTAATTACAAACTCCTTCCTTTGATTTTCATTTTTTTGCCTTACATTGATTAAATTCTTCGCGAATTAAATATAACGGACGTTGCTTCACCTCTTCAAAAATCCGGCCGACATACTCGCCAATAACGCCCATAAACAATAGCTGAAGTCCGCCCAAAAGCAAAATACTGGCGGAAAGTGTAGCCCAGCCAGGCACCGCCTCGTCAGTCAGCAGCTTAATATATAAGACATGCACTAAGAGGCCAAAACTAGCCAAAGCAAATACTAAACCTAAGTAGAACGATATTCTCAGCGGCAATTTTGAAAAAGCGGTAATACCATCCAACGCAAAATGAAGCATTTTTTTCACCGAAAACTTTGAGCTGCCGGCAAAACGTTTGGGCGCTATAAACTCCATCGTAACTTGCCGGTATCCGATAGCACTTACCAGTCCCCGGATAAACCGCGCCCGTTCATTGAAGCGGCGAAAACTCTCAACCACCTTCTTGTCCAACAAACGAAAATCCGAACCGCCTTCCTGCACCCGAACGTTAGACATAACGTTTATCAGACGATAAAAAAGACTGGAGGTAAAACTCTTCAGCCAGGAAACTCCTTCAGTACTAATCCTGATAGTCTGGACAACCTCAAAGCCCTCTTCCCACTTAGCCAAGAGCTGCGGCAGCATCTCTGGCGGATGTTGCATGTCCCCATCCATCGTAATGACACTATTGCCATCGGCATGGTCAAGACCGCAACTCAGCGCAACCTGATGGCCAAAGTTTCTGGCCAAAATCAGCGCCCGCACCCGTGAATCTTCCCTTGCCAGCCGGTCTAAAATTAACGGTGTTGCATCCCGCGAACCGTCATCAACAAAAATTATCTCCAGTTGGTAAGGCAACGGATCCATATATTTTAATACTTCACGGTAAAAAAACTCGATATTGTCCTGCTCATTATAAACAGGAACAACAATAGAAACCAGATTCACATCACGCCCTCCTTCATCCCTTTATTATTGCATTTGCAGTTCATACGGTCAATACCGTTTTTTCAAAAGCAACTAAAGGAACTTCGTACCGCTAACCTGGCACTAATGCATTATACCTCGTTTAACCCCCACCTGAATTAAGTCTCATTTATCCGATGAATAACCTGTTCTAATACTCCGTCCTCTATAGGCTGGAGTAAAGAACGGCTAATTCCCTGGATAATTCGACTAAAATTCAGATTGGGTTAACCCCCACCTGAATTAAGTCTCATTTATAATATTATCAAAAAACCCTCGCCCCATACACAGCGTAAGATTTATTCGCGGTCTGATTTGATATCCGCACGCAGTGTACGAGCTCCGCGTAAATATATATGTCTTACTTCTTTAGCTGACTTGTCGGTATTCCATAGCACCAACACCCGGACACACAGCGCCAAGCCCTGGGGATGTTCTATTTCCTGAGTGCCAAATAAAGGCACCTCTGCCCAACCTATAGCCCTGGCTGCAGCTGCCGGAAACCCGGCATTCAAATCAGGAGTTGAACTAAAAATAGCTGCCGCAATATCCTCTAAAGCAAATTTATTTGCTTCAGACATCGCTGTCAGAAGTTCTATCACTCGTTCTGTAATCTCATTAGCTTCATTAGCATCAACCGTTATTGCTCCTCTGATCCCCCGTAACAAAACATAACCACCCCTTTGATATTATTATGCTTTTATTCGCGAGGCTGTCCGGTTATCCTGCAGAATAACAAAAAACCCGGAATATTCCGAGCTTTTTGTTATTGGTGTTACTTTGTTATAAAAGTTTTACAGTTAGTCTCGCGGCTAGCCTGGGCACTTTGTCCGCCGCCATCAATATTGACTTCAATGTTTGAAGCAGAACAGGCATCACCTTGGCTATGATACTTGCAATTTGCTACTGTGCATTTTACCCCCGATAATGTCATACTATCACCTCCTCGATTTGGCGATGCTAGTATTCCTTCTAGAGCAAAATTTTATTCTTTTCCCCTGCCATTTAAGCCTGCTTTGTTACCCCCACCCGCCAGCGGGTAAGCTCAGTAATAACCGCCGCCACAACTTTGTCTATAGTCTTAGCCACCCCTGGCGTCAATTCCAGCCCCAGTTCAATAGACTCGGGCTGAACCCCCAGCACGACTATCTCGCCAATATTCTCGCCCTGCATCTCCAGTACCGCTAATACATCCTTTATCCCAAGTTCGTGCAATGATACCTTTTCCTGAAAGTAAGCCTGGACTTCATCACCGGCAAAACGGTAAAAGGTTCCCGGCAAGCCGCCACCGTTGATAGCATCGACAACAAGCAGTTTATCGGCACCAGTAATGAAACTTAGTAGTTCGAAGCCAAGGGTTCCGCCATCTAAAAGTTCAACATTGTCCGGGAACCGCAAACGCCGCCCTAATTCTTCAATTACCCTGACCCCAAAGCCATCATCCTGCATCAAAATATTCCCGATGCCCAGTACTATTATCTTTTCCATCAGCTTTACCGCTCCTATAGCTCTCTCCCGTATTTGCACCACGGCTCCTCAGCCAAATAGTCGCCAGCAGCATAATAATAGGCTCTGGCCCGGCAGCCGCCGCAAACATCATCAAAACCGCACCTGCTGCAAGCCCCTTTTAGAGGCTGCTGCCTTAGCTCGCGAAACAGCGGACTCTCCTTCCACAACCAATCAAAGGAAGCGTCACGAATATTTCCGGCCTTTACCGGTAAATACGGACATGACTGCACATCACCATTGGGCAAAATCACACAATACGCCGTCCCTGCCAAACATCCTTTTGTAAACCGTTGCGGCAGATTCCGCTGTTTAGCAATTCGCATAAACTGCGGCGCGCAGGTAGGCTTTAATTCTATCGACACTTCTAGTTGCTTATCTAAAATCCGCTCCAGCAAAGCTTCATACTGTGCCGTTTTCAAACTAGTCTCCTCAATATCTCTGCCCCGCCCGGTCGGGACAAGGAAGAAAATGTGATGCGCCACGGCCCCCAAACTTACCGCCAAATCGGTGACCGCAGTAACCTCGCCCTCATTCCAGTCCAACACCGTAGTATGAATCTGGAACGACAATCCGGCGGCCTGACAAGCTTGAATTCCTGCCATTGTCTGTTCCCAAGCGCCGCTCCGGCCTCGAAACCAGTCATGTTTCGCTTTGTCGCAGCTATCCAGACTAATACCGGCACAAGCCAAGCCCGCAGCCTTAAGCTGCTTGGCCACAGCAGGTGTAATCAACGTCCCGTTGGTGCCGATAACCGGGCGCAGCCCCACACTTTTGGCATGACCAATAAGTTCGAAAATATCTGACCGGAGCAGCGGCTCACCACCGCTGAAAATCATGATCTTAAACCCGGCCCGAGCGATTTCACTCAAAAGCTGCTTACCTTCAGCAGTGCTAAGTTCATCAGCATATTTAGTGCCTGCATCGCGATAGCAATGGATACAATTAATATTGCAGGCCTGGGTAGTATTCCAGGAAATAATCATCGCCCTACTCCTTCCAGTCAGTCAAATAACAAGCCGGATCTTCGCCCCAAATATTTCCCGAAACAGCTTCCGCCCGAATACGGCAGCCACAGCATAAACTTTTATACCGGCATTCCCCGCAGCGCCCCTCAACATGCTTACCCTTACTTCGCATTTTTTGTAGAAATTCATCCTGCGTCGTTTGCCAAATATCCTCGAAAGACTTCTCCCTAACATTGCCCAGCGTCCGATGACCCCAGAACTGGCAAGCGTGAACATTACCTAACGGATCGACATTGGCCATCTTCTGACCGGCTGAGCAACCGCCGTGCATCTCGAGCAGAGCTTTAATCTCCGGCACCCTTTCCGGTTGATTGCGCTCAAAGTATTGAAGAATATATATTCCGTCGGCATGGTTGTCAGTAGTCAAAATCTCCACCTCGACCCCGCGGTTATAAAAATCAATGGTTCGCTCCATTAATAAGTCTATTGTCTGCTGTTTTTCCAGGCCCGTAGTGTCCAACTCAGCCATATCTTTAGCACGCCCGGCGTAAACCAAATGATACATGCAGAAACGGGGGATTTTCTCCTGCTCCACTATATCAAGGATATCCGGCAAAGTATGCTGATTAAGTTTATTAATCGTAAAGCGAATACCGGTCTTATTACCGGCGGCAAGCGAATTACGGATACCTGCCAGCGCATCATTGAAACAGCCCTTACGCCCCCGAAATTGATCATGAATATCTTCGGTGCCATCAATACTAACCCCTACATACTGAAACCCTGTCTCTTTAATTCGCCTCGCCACAGCAGGCGTAATCAGCGTCCCGTTAGTTGAAATCACCGCTCGAATACCTTTGGTCCTAGCATACGCCCCAAGCTCAAACAGGTCAGAGCGCATTAGCGGCTCACCGCCCGAAAATAGCAGCACCGGAACGGCTATGTTCGCCAAATCATCGATAAAAGCCTTTGCTTCTTTGGTATTGAGCTCGCTCCCATAGGCCCGGTCCTCAGCCTCAATATAACAATGCCTACAGCCAAGATTACAACGGTTAGTCATGTTCCAGACAACAATCGGCGTTGCATCAGATGAAAACTGCAACATATTGGGCGGCAACTCGCGTGAACTACGGCCATACTTGACAATATCTGAAACCGTAGCCGTACCGCACAGCAATTTTGTACATCCTATCACCGAAATACCTCCTTATAATACTACTTATCGCTACATTTTAAAAAACATTCCAGACAAACCGGTTGGTTACTAACAGGCTGGTAAACCTGTCCACAAGAGTCACACCTGGGAAACTCTCTGAGCACTACCGGATAGATACTGAGCTTGCTTGCCTCGGTCAAGCTAATGGCTCCATTAGGACAATGCCGAGCGCACACCCCACAGCCACTGCAAAGCAGCGGATTATGGAAAAACTCCAGCGCGGTGCCTTGATCGGCGGTTACTATCGCCTTATTCGGGCATAGCCTATAACACCGACCGCAAGTCCGGCACGCAAGCGAAATTCGCAAATTATAAAACAGGCGACTTACCGTATCATTAACAGCAGATAAACTAGCGGCATACTCAGTGAACCACTGTCGCCGGGGCAGCAGTTCACCGCCAGACGAACCTGCCCCATCCCGGACAGCATTAACCGCCGCCCCCATAATTTGCGCAAAAAAAGCCCGGCGGGATACAATTTTCTCGGGCTGCTTGATATCGGTAGCCAGATCACCGCTTATAACCGGCTGTTTTCCTATTTTTACCAGAATTTGGGTTATCTCAGCCGCGAGCTTTTTCAACCAGTCGGCCACCAGCGGACGGCAAGAAGCACACTTGCTGTTATCCACCACCACCTGGCGATCGCCATCTTTTCCGCTAAGCACCAAACTCAATAGCAGCCGGCCATTGAGAAATCCTAAACAAGGCCAGGCGCTGTGCCGATTATTATGCTGACAGTCTAATACCAGCGGTGAAACGTCCGCTACTAAAATTTGCTCAATACTCTGCCGGGAAAAATTCTCCCCGGTTACAGCCTCCGCCGGACACACCGCTAAACACAATCCGCATTCATTACATAACATGTCATTGACGGTAAGACATGGATCAATACATACCTGTGAACAACTCTTAACACAGCTAGAGCACGACATTTGAGGATAATTAAAATTTAAACAGTACTCTTGGTTTATGGCCACAACACCCTTCACCGTTCATACCGCCTTCCTCTAAACTCACTCCAGACTAAGCGCACGTTAATAAAGGCTGCTTATATGCCTGAGCAATATAAAGCAGCCTTTATTACTCTTTTTCCTGTCAAAACAAACCGGCAGCTACTTTGCCTGCTCTTTTTGGGACCCTTCAAGCAGCATGGCCTTTTTATCTTCTTCCCCGTTAGTCGCGGCTTTAAATTCACGGATACTTTTACCAACCGCCTTGCCAATATCAGGTAACTTTGACGGACCAAAAACGACCAAAGCAATCACCAGTATAAGTACTAGCTCGGGCATACCTACGTTCCACATGGTTAAGCCCCCTCTCTTCTTACATATTAACCTAAATCTAGCTGGCAAACAACTTATTTATAACCAGTTTTTAACATTTTAATGTTGCAATTCGGGACAAAGGTTTCGTCAAACAGCTCAAAACCATTTTTCTTTGTTGCAGAAAGAGTATATCATTGTTTCATCTTTTGCACCAAAATCGAAAAGGACAGATCGAAAAAATTCAGTCTGTCCTCTTTCTAAAGTTGAATTTATAAATATGACTATGGGTATTGCAACTTAATGAAATATCCTTTAGACGATGGTTTCAATCTCTTTGTTCTTACTATCAAAGAGATTCTTGTGATTTACCATAATTGCGATAATTGATGCGATACAGCCTAGCAAAACCAATCCTAGCCAACCATATATCCCGCCAAGAAGACTTCCCAATTTTGTACCAACTGCGCCACCCAAAAAATAGCTAGTCATAAACGCGGTATTTAATCTGCTTCTGGCATCTTCCCTGAGGGAAAATGCGCGGAGTTGATTTCCTATAATACTATGCCTAGCAGAAATATCAAGCAGCACCATGGACAATACCAGAATAATTATACTATATACCGAATAATACATGACAACAAACCCTATAAACGAAATTATACCACCTATCGCCACAACAAACCCTGGAGTATATTTATCAGCAAGACGGCCAACATACGGAGATGCAATAATTCCAGCTATGCCGCTTAGCCCTAGTAATCCGACCTCATGACTAGTAAGATAAAAAGGAGGAAGACTTGTTAAATAAGCTACTATTCCCCATAAAGCGCTATATGCGCCAAATATAACAAAACCACTTAGGCAGCAGCGTCTTAATTCCTTTTCGGCCACCACTAATTCAAAAGTTGAAGTAATTAGGTTTTTATAGCTTATTTGCTTGTTACTTTTATTCGATGGAAATTTAAAATAAATAACTGACATGTTAAATAAATTTATAAAGGCAGCGAAGTAGAAAACAGCTCTCCAACCATATATTCCACCAATATAGCCGGACAATAGCCGTGCAAGTAATATCCCTGTAACTAAACCGGAAAGCAATATCCCCACTGCTTTTCCTCTATTATTAGCATCAACATAAGAGGGAGCAGCAGGAATGATTATTTGGGCTCCAATTGAGGTTACGCCTATAAAAAAACTTGCTAGTTCTAATAGAATAAAAGAATCAGATATTGAAGCAAGAATAGATGATAAAAGATTAATAAAGAGTAAAGTTTGTAATAAATTCTTTCTATTAAGTTTATCTCCCAAAGGAACCAATAACAATAATCCTGCGGCATAAGATAATTGAACTATTGTAGGAATATTTCCGATTTCAGTATGTGTAACCCCTATAGAATCAGCTATAATCATTAATATTGGTTGGCTGTAATAAATATTCGCAACACAAAATGCGCATATAAGCGACATTATATAAACAAGCCCCATCATTACACTACCTTTCCAGACTATACATTCTAAGAAGGCCAGTATCATCATTTTGCTTTCTGCATAACAGAAAAATACGATCGACATTTTTGTTTTCGATCATCTCTTTTAAAAGATATGTTCCAATAAGACCAGTTGCTCCTGTAATAAATATTGATTTTTTCATTTTAAAACACTCCTCTTTAACAAATTGTAAATTAGTTAACAATTGTAGTGTATAATAGTTATAGAACTAGAAAAAGTAACTATATATCCTAGAAGTTTTAGTCCTAGTTTTAGTAAAGGAGCGAATTATGGAAAATTATGATGATATCCGTAGAAAACAATTAGGCGATTTTCTTAAAATAAGACGCTCTAAGATATCACCTGAATACGTAGGCTTTAATAAAAAAAAACGCCGCCGAACTATTGGATTAAGACGTTCTGAAGTTGCCGAGTTAATAGAAATTAGTGTCGAGTGGTATACTTGGTTGGAACAAGGTCGTGATATCCATGTATCCTCGAAAGTTTTAGAAAAATTAGCTATAGCTTTTAATTTAAATCCTAGTGAACGTAAACACCTATTCTTATTAGCACAGCAGCAAATTCCGTTAGATATACCAAAAAAACAAATTTTTATCAGCCCTACTTTACAGCAATTTCTTGATCTTCAAGGGTATTGTCCGGCTTACATAACTAATTTAAGATGGGATATAATCGCTTGGAACCAAGCTGCATGTGTAATTTTTGGTAATTATGAGACTATGTCGATTCGCGAACGAAATACTGTTTGGAGGGCTTTTACCTCTCCCTATTTACGACAATTATTAGATGACTGGGAAGGACATGCTCAAAAACGAATCGCCCAATTTCGTGCTAGTTATAGCCATTTATATGATGATCCTTGGTGGACCACTATGGTTGATGAGCTTACCCAGGTAAGTGAAGAATTTAGAAATTGGTGGTCTCGTTATGATATACTTGATTCTCCTGAGGGAACCAAAATAATTCATCATCCAACTATAGGAAAACTCCAATTTCAACATCTTTCTTTTCGTCTATGTGATGCACCAAATTTAATGGCCACAGTCAATATCCCTCTTGAAGAAACTACTGCTAATAAGATTAAAAGGTACTGTCAATAATTTGGTTCCGGTGCAAAAATCTCACCAAATAAAGCCCCTGCAATCCGAATATTCGTGCGTTAACAGCCTGCGCCCCTCCGGTTCAAAAGCTCGGAGGGGCGCAGGCTACTTTCTAAGCACCAGTTAGAAACAAATTCAACCTCAGAAAGAGCATACTGAATTTCTTCAACCTTCCCTTTCTGAGGTTAAGTTCTTAAACAAAATTATGGATGTCGTTGATTAACACAATTAACTATCATCATTAATTGGCTCACACTTGAACCGCTCTTAAAATAAATGGCCTATTCTTTTATATTTTTGATTAAAATTAATGATTCTATAATAGTTCATACCCCAGGAAAGAGAATTCTAAATATTGTTCCCTGCCCGCTCATACTCTTCACCTCAACTGTCGCGCCATGGCGATCAATAATTTCTCGGGCAATTGATAAGCCCAGCCCGGTTCCAGTTTCTGACCGGCTATGAGACTTGTCTACTTTGTAAAACCGCTCCCAAATAAACGGCAAATCAGCCTCAGGTATACCTGCGCCGCTGTCGGCTACTGTCAATACTACTTTTTCAGCTGTACGCTCAACGCCCACCGTTATCCTACCGCCAGCCGGCGTAAACTTCAGGGCATTATCAAGTAAAATCAGCATTAACTGAGTAAGCCGGTCACCATTGCCCCGGATGTCACTCTCGTCAGTTGTCACCGCCAAATCCAGAAATACCCTTTTCTGCTCAGCGCGCTTAGTCATCATAATAACCGCCCCGTCAGCAATTGCAGCCAAAGGAAGGTTTTCAACAGCCATTGAGGTATTTTCCGCCTCCAGTCGGCTTAAATCCAAGAGTTCATTAATAAGCCTTTCCAACCGTATAGTCTCATCACGCATTACCCGCTGATACTTCTCAGCCAGCTCGGCATCTCCAATCGTTCCGTCCAAGAGCGCCTCGGTATACCCCCGGATAACGGTGACCGGCGTTCTGAGTTCGTGGGAAACATTGGCAACAAAATCACGCCGCATTTTCTCCATTTTAGTTGTGTTGCTAACAAACTTCTCCAGCTCGCAAGCCAATACATTCAGTGACTTACCCAGCGCCCCCAGTTCGTCGTCAGAAGCAATGTTTATCCTTGTGTTATAGTTCCCGCAAGCCATGTCGGCAGCTGACTTTTGCATCATCTTAAGCGGTCTGGCAATACTTCCTGCCAGCCACCTTACTACCAGAATTGTTAACCCCAGCGCCAGCAAACCAATACCGCTGATAGAATAGTAAAGTTGGCGCAAAAACTCGTCAATTCCGCGCACCGGGGAATTAAGAATTACCGCCGCCTCTACACTTCCGTCATCATTAGCCAAAGGAACAGCAACAGTCAGCATATTTTCCTCATAAACTGGGCTATAATAGTGCCTAACTAAAACTTGTCCGGCAAAAACCTGTTCTAAATCCCGCATTGCCCTGCCTAGGGCCCCTTTTCCCAGCCTTACCTGACCGTTTGCCGGACCATAAACTTCTCCCATCCGAGATAACTTTGGTGTCGAAATAACCAGTATATTTCGGGAGTTATCCACTACCCATACCCGGGCATCAAGAATACTATCCACACTATTAATAAAATTCTCAAACTGATTTTGGTCGATTCGGCCATCATTGTAGCTGTCCACAATTCGGCCAATTTCATAGCCTTTATTAACAAGTTCCTTGCTCTTACTGGCAATAAAATATTCCCTTAGCAGAAGTGATATCGCCAGCGACACTCCTACTAAAACAACAACCATCAGTATTATATAACTATAAAGCAACCTATTTTGTAGTGATGTTCTCACTGTTTCACCTCAAACTTATACCCCACTCCCCACACTGTCTTTATATCCCACGGCGTATTATCCTGAGCTCCGATCTTTTGCCTGATTCTTTTTATATGGGTATCCACAGTACGAGTATCACCACAATAAGTATAGCCCCATATTGATTCCAAAAGCTGATCACGGGAAAATACCCGGCCGGGATGGGAAGCAAGATGCCATAAAAGCTCCATTTCCTTAGCGGTAAGTGCAACCTCTTGGCCTGATACACTGGCGGTATATTCCCCCAGATTTATTTCCAGCTCGGGAAAACGTAAAACATCCTTGCTTTCAGGCAGCGCGTCAGGTAAACGCCTAAGCACCGCCTTAACCCTGGCGACGACTTCCCGGGGATTAAACGGTTTAGCTATATAATCGTCAGCTCCGGTATCCAGACCGATAATACGTTCCTCATCATCCCCAAGCGCGGTAAGCATAATAATCGGCACCCGCGAAAACTTGCGAATCTGGCGGCAGGCTTCTAACCCGTCAAGCACCGGCATCATTAAATCCAAGATTACCAAACTCGGATTTACTTGCTGGACCTTGACAATAGTCTCCGCTCCGTCAGCAGCGGTTGCAACCTTAAATCCCTCTTTCTGAATATACAAAGTCAAAAGTTCCCTGATTTGAGCATCGTCATCGGCGATAAGTACTGTTGGCTCAACCAAAAAACCAGCCTCCTTCTCCTAATAGCCTTCGTGAATAGTATATACGAAATACAGGTAAAATCGCCAGTACCGTATTATAATGAAAAAAGCGGGATAACCCGCTTTTTTCATTATAACAGACTGTTCAATGCTGAACTAAATTCGCTTTTGGGACGAAAACCAACAATGCGATTTACCTCTTTGCCGTCTTTAAAAACAAGAATGGTGGGAATGCTCATAACTCCATACTGCTGCGCTAATTCCTGCTGTTCGTCCACATTTACCTTGACCACCGCGGCTTTTCCGGAATAATCTGCCGCCACTGCCTCCAGTTCCGGCGCAACCATCTTGCAGGGGCCGCACCATGAAGCCCAAAAATCGACCAGCACTGGCTGCGCGGCCCCCAAAACCTTATCTTTGAAATCAGCAGAATTTGCAATGTTTTCTACCGCCATTGTCAATCCCCCTTTATAATTGCTTCATCCTTTATAGTATGAAGCAATTGCTATTTTTTAAACCGCCCCCCCCTGTAGGAGGGGTTAATTACATTGTAAAAAACTTTCCCGCCCTTGTCAAACAAAATAACATACCCCCCAGTTAATTAATGCGAAGGGTATGTTATCATACATTAGTTTTTATTTGATTGATTAGCAATCCTTTTCAATGAATGAGATATGCTATATAGGCAGTATAACGCTCCCGCTATAACCGCCACATGAACTACGCTATAAAGTATACCCACTGGCCAAAATCCATGCATCATATTAATTCCTCCCTTTACTTTAATCATTATAAAATTAAATTGTGATAAAAGTGTGGCAAGAATATGATTACTTTGTGAATTATGGATAAATTAACCAGCGAGAATTTATCTATATATCAATACTCCTGTTCAGCCAAACGTTTTTCAAGACTTGCATTACGGTATATAAGGTCAACTTCTCCATTAGTAATGCTTCTGTCGCGATTATAATTTATCCAATTGACTTGCAACAAAATTTGAACATTGTCAGCGGAAGCGGCATCTTTCACTCCCCAGTACAATATACGGCCATAACTATTAGGTCTGAGCTCCTTAACCGGCCGCCAGTTGTCGCTTTTTAGACTTCTGCGTTTTTGTAACTGGCCGTATTTCTCATTTAGTTTATATGTCCACTCATTTGCAAGCCTTTGTACGCCAGTATTATTATTTGCAGTTCCAAGACAAACATAGCCTTCATAAAACTTATTATTACTTAAACGAAACTTTAAAACACGAGCTTCTCCAGCAAAAATACCGTTGTACGATCGCATAGTCGAGCTTGCACTACTTAGACTAAACCCTTTTTCCTGCATCGTTTGATCAATCTGTTCAGAGGAAGCCCCCCATGGCACACCAACAAACCCGTCCACTGTCGGCGCTGCGTAAACCGGCAACGAAATTAATATGGAAATTAAAATAACTAATACAAAAATTCTATGTTTCATAAAGCATCCTCCTTGATGATTGACTCAACACCTATAATTAAGATTTTCTATATAATAGCACAATTAATAAACCAATGCCAGACAGCATATTCCAACCCGTTTAACACGAACTTAGTTCGATGGTAATAGACTGCTCCCCTCCGCCCTAAAAGAAGGAATCCTCCAGGCTGTTAACAGGATAAATGAGACTTAATTCAGGTGGGGTTTTAAGCCCATCTGAATTTTAGTCGAATTATCCAGGGAATTAGCCGTTCGCGTGCTCCAGCCTGTAGAGGATGGAGCACGCGAACGGGTTATTCATCGGATAAAAAAGTTAAAACCCCTGCAGCTCTTTTTGCTGCAGGGGTAAACAATCAGTTCCGGTGAGTAGTCAATAAGCCGAGTTTTGTTCCGCCTCCGCGGTGACGATCATTTATCTACGCCGGCAGTTGCCTGACGACTCTAGCGACACAACCCGGAAGGATCTGCGGGCCGCTTCATCCCTTCCCTATTCGGTCTTGCTCCAGGTGGGGTTTACCTAGCCAGTCAGTCACCTGACTGCTGGTGCGCTCTTACCGCACCGTTCCATCCTTACCCGGCCAAAACCGGGCGGTCTACATTTCTGTGGCACTGTCCCTGAGGTCACCCTCGCTGGCCATTAACCAGCACCCTGCCCTATGGAGCTCGGACTTTCCTCGTATGCCTTTAGGCATCCGCGATCATCTTTCGTACTCACTGTCTGAAGTTGTCTGGGATAATAGAATATCATGAAAAAGCAACGGGGTCAAGTCTTACTTACTATGTAAACTATGCCTTTACCATTAGCTGCTTCAAACTTCTGGCCTTGCCCGCTACATCCACCGCACCAACCAGTTCACTTACCAGCGCTGCCATGCGTGCTCCGTGCTCTCGCACTGAAACAATATTGTGTTCTTTAATGCCACCGATAGCAACAAACGGTAAGCTAATATCTTTCACCACATAATCAAGATACTCAAATCCTACCGGATCACAAACATCCTGTTTGGTTTGCGTAGCAAAAATAGGTCCGACTCCGATATAGTCAATAATCCCGCCCAAAGCCTCTGCCGAACGGGCCTGGATAATACTATGGGTAGATAAACCAAGTACCATATCATTGCCGATAAGGTCCCGGACTTTTTCCGGCGGCAAGTCATCCTGTCCGATATGCACTCCGTCCGCGGCTGCCAATATCGCTAGATCAATATGATCATTCACAATAAAAGTAGCCCCTGCCTCGCGGGTCATACTCCGAATTGCCATACACTCTTCGTACATCTGACGTGCGCTTTTCCTTTTCTCCCGGTACTGAATAACCCTTATCCCCGCTGCAATCAGCAGTCTAACGGTCTCAACATTGCCTCGCCCCAGCGAATATTCGTCGGCAGTTATACCATAAATTGCGGTCTGCAAAAAATTAGTCATCCCTGGTCGTTTCATAACTCTGGCCTCCCTTCATTGGTCCCAGCACATGACTTAGAATAACATCGGCTTGTTTAGCTGCTGCAATGGTCACACACGGTGCCAAAGGCGGACTGTCAGGCCCAATACCAGTAACCAGATCCCCAACAAGATAAAAATTTTCTTTCACCCGCCGAACAGTTATCCGGTCGCTATTCCCCCAGCCGGCAAGCCCAGATGCAGCCACCACTAATTTTCCTGAATTAAGATACTGTTCGACAACTAGCCGCTTTAACTCCGGAGAGTCAAACGCCTCCACCACTACATCACAGTCAATAAACAAATCCGCAATATTTGCCGCATCAACCCTTTCCGGCAGCAGTTCAACTTCTAACAGCGGATTAATTAGCCGTAAATTTTCTTTCAGGGCCTCGATCTTCATGCAGCCAACCTGATCGCTAAAATAAAACTGGCGGTTAAGATTACTGTAATCGACAACATCAAAATCAACAATTTTAAACTTACGAAACCCACTCCTGGCAAGAAACTGAGCGCAATTCGACCCCAGTCCGCCCGCCCCGCCTATTCCTATTTTAACCTTGCTGATTTTTTCCAAGTCCACCGCACTAATATAACGCAAAAGCGCTTCTTCAAATCCGGTCATTATTGTCACCTCAATTACCAGCGCTCTTTTTACAGCATCTGCCAATCCTTATATACCGGCTGATAGCCCTGCCTGTACAGACTTGCCGCCATCTCAGCCACACTGCGTTTATCAGCTATTTCGAACTGGCCTGTTACATCCTCGGCGCTATGCCCGCCCACGGCATTAGACACCCCGGCCGACATTCTGGTAACCCCCAGCCGCACCAAGTTATCGCGAAAAGCCGCACTCTCCCTTGTTGACACCGTTACACCACTCCTCGGCATAAACAAGCGAAAAGCAGCTATATACTGCACCAAGTTTTCATCATTTACAACCGAAGCCGGCTGAAAGTCAGCACCCGAATAAGGACGCATTCGCGGCGGGCAGAGGCCTACCTCTACGGCCGGGTAGCAGCGCTGTAAATAATCGACATGCAAACCGGAAAAAAACGCATCACGCCGCCATTCACCAAGCCCCAACAGCGCCCCGACATTTAAAGACCGCATTCCTGCGGCTCCGCCCCGTTCAGGCGCTTCCAACCGAAACCGGTAGTCACGTTTTGGTCCGGCCGGATGAAGCCGCGCATATAAAACCGGATCATACGTTTCCTGAAACATCGTCAGGCTATCCACCCCAGCCTTAACAAGCTCGGCATATTCCTCACCTTGAAGTGAATATACCTCAATTCCGATTGAAGTAAAATAGCCTTTTAAGATAGCTGCACATTCCTTAATATATTCCACCGGTGACTGTTGCCTGGAATCACCGGTTAATAACAATATATGCTTAAGCCCGCTTTCAGCAATTTTTCCGGCTTCGGCAGCAACTTCCCTGGCCGAAAGCTTATGTCGCTTTAAACCATTAGTAACTCGAAAACCGCAGTAAACACACTGATTGACGCAAAAATCGGACACATAAATAGGTGTAAAAAGCTGCATGGTCCGACCAAAATGCTGCACAGTCAGCCGGTTAGCCTTACTCGCCATTTCTTCCAAATATATTTCGGCCGTCGGTGAAAGCAGTGCTAAAAAATCAAGTGGTGTGAGCCGATTCTTGGCCAAAACCCTTTGAACATCCGCTTCATTAGTTCGCTCAAAAAAACCATCAAAATCAAAATCCTGATATTTTTTTACTTCATCATAAAAAGACATTTTTCTCCCTTCCTAACCCCGCAAAAATCCCGTAAGTGGTGATGACGCGCGGGCTATGGTTTGAACCGCCCCAGGCCCAGCTTTAAAGGCCAGCCGACCGGCTTCAACAGCCAAAGCAAAGGCCCGGCTAATTGTTATCGGATCATTAGCTGTAGCCACTGCAGTATTAACCAGCACAGCCGCGGCCCCCATTTCCATCGCCTCAGCCGCTTCTGACGGCCTGCCAATTCCAGCATCGACAATAACTGGCAAAGGAATTTCCTCAATCAAAATTCTTATCAGTTCTTTGGTTTTTAACCCCCGGTTACTGCCGATTGGCGCCCCCAAGGGCATAACGGCAGCGGCTCCGGCCTTAACCAGGTTCCTTGCTGCCATCAGATCAGGACTCATATAAGGGAACACCACAAATCCTTCTGCCGCTAAGATTTCAGTTGTTTTAATTGTCTCATAATTATCAGGCAGCAAATAGCGGTTGTCTGAAATAACCTCAATCTTGATCCAATTGCCACACCCGGCAGCCTTTGCTAGCCGGGCTATACGCACCGCTTCGCCCGAATCGCGCGCCCCAGAAGTATTCGGCATTAAAATACAGTTCTTAGGAATGTAATTGACGATATTCTCCTCATCATAAACAGTATCCACGCGCCGCAAAGCTACTGTCACCACCTCAGCTCCAGCAGCAGCCACAACATCAGGAATCAATTTATTGGCCGAAAATTTGCCGGTACCCAAAAAAAGCCGGCTGCTTAGTTCCCGTCCCGCAATTACTAACGAATCAGACATAAGTTTAACCCCCTCCTACAAATGTGACAATTTCGACTTGATCTCCCTGACCAAGCATTTTCGTCCCCCAATCGGCCCGGCACAAAATAACAGAATTGTGCTCAACAACAACACTCTCGCTATTTAAACCTTTTTCCGCTACCAACTGGCTAATTGTAATTCCGTCAGCAGCTTCTACCTTTTTACCGTTTACAATTAGTTGCACAGCCTACCTCCTCTGAAAATAAAATTAAGCGCACCCGCTAGTTAGGTGCGCTTATACGCAAAGGCCTTTCCTACGCGGGCATTATCCCGATCAGGTCAAAAGGTCAGGTGCTTAATAGCCCTCTCTCAGCCCATAACATGAGCTCCCTTGAATATTATTCTTTGCCACCAGTATACATCCAGGTTCGAACTCCGTCAATAATTAATCGCTAACCAATAGCATCCGGCCACAATTATCGCAGTACACTATTCCTCCCCGGCTTTCATTCATCCTACTTGATGGAATACTTATTCGACAGCCACTGCAAATCCCATTTTCAACTCTCGCCACAGGTAACGACAGCCTGCGCTTTAGGTCCCGAAACCGCTGCAACACCCCTGCATCAACCTTCTCGGCAAGCTGTCTGCACGACTCTTCGATTTTCGCTATTTCTGAATCTAAGCCCGCCACCTGCTTAACAATCTGCTGCTGTTTTTCAACATGCGCCCGCCGTCTTTGCTCCGCAAGCTCCTCTTGGGCAGCAATATTTGCTGTCAAACGTTCACACTCCTCCATATTAGCAAATAGTTCACTCTCATAGCCGGCAATTTCTTTGCGCGCTGCATCACACTTAATTTTCATCTTTTCAAGTTCCTTTAAACTAACTATCTCACCGCTATAGAGCCGGGCCTCCTCCTCTTTACAATGCTTAGTGACCACAGAAAGATCCTCTTCCTGTCTTGAACACACCTTTTCCAAACAACTCAGCTTTTGGCGTTCCGTGGCCGTCTCTTCCCCCAGCAGCCTAATTTCTTGCCAAAGCTGACGCACCTCAGCGGCGTCAACTTTAGCCTTTTGCGCCACTAACACTCCCTTCTTTTGCTCCAGCAGTTGTAATTCTACTAAAACCTCAAGTTGCTCTTTCATTTATTAATTCCTCCTAACTTTTCAGGCAAAAAATATAACGACAGGCTAAACAACCTGTCGTTATACAATATAGAATACATCTTTATCTCTGTTATCGGCTTTCACGTCGATCAACCAGCTATTCCGGGCAGAACACTCCTGTAAATATGTACTAACAGCATTGACCATCAGCCTCTCTGTAGCAAAATGACCGGCGTCAATAACTGCCAACCCTAAGTCAAGCGCTTCTAGAGCAGCGTCATACTTCACATCACCGGTAACCAGTACATCAGCTCCTAGTTCTATTGCTCTGGCAACAAAATCTGAGCCGGCTCCACCGCAAACTGCGACTACCTGTACCTTCCGATCACCATTCCCGACTACTTTTACAAATTCCACCTTTAACGCAGTTTTAATCATTTGGGAAAAATCATTCAACGCCATCGGTTCCATTATTCTGCCAATCCGCCCTAAGCCCTGACTGGAATATGAATTAGCCAGCGGATACACATCATAAGCTACTTCCTCATAGGGGTGAGCTGCCACCATTTCCGCTACAACCTGCGGCAAAATTGTTGCCGGCACAATTGTTTCTAACCGCATTTCCGGAACCCGTTCCAGCTTTCCCTGCTCACCAATGAACGGCTGTGTTCCTGCCAAAGGCAAAAATGTCCCTAGGCCGGAAACCTGAAAGGTACAGTGACTGTACTTGCCAATGTGCCCCGCACCAGCTTTAGTAATTGCTGATCGCACTGTTTCAATATGGCCTTCCGGCACAAATACAGCCAACTTCACAAGCTTATCAGCATCATTCGCTTCCAGCGGTCTACAGTCTGCCAACCCCAACCGGTCAGCCAGTAAATCATTTATTCCGCCGGCAGCAGAATCAAGATTGGTGTGCGCAGCATATACAGCAATATCATTTTTTAATAAAATCGCCAAGGTTTTTCCTACCGTAGAATCAGTGCGAACCTTCTTAATCGCGTTAAAAATAAGCGGATGGTGAGCCACAATCATATCTATGCCTTCCACCGCAGCACGGCTGGCCACCTCTGGTGTAACATCCAGCGCTACCAATACTTTCTTTATCTCCTGCGCTGGGCTGCCAACAATAAGCCCGGGATTATCCCAGCTCTCCGCTAAATTAATTGGCGCCATGGCTTCCATAGCCTTTATAATCATCCCGCATTTTACAGGCATGTCAACTTTTCCTCCAATTGATCAACTTTTTTCTGATATTCGCGATATTTAGGCGAATTTACCGCCTGAGTACTTAACCTCATTTTTACTATAACCTGGTTCAGGCGTTCAAGCATTATCGTCAGATGAGTTTTTAGCAGCGGATGACGTTTTTCCCATAGTACCGGCCCAATCTCATCCATTAAGAACTCGTATCCGGGCGCACTGCCAGGCTCGGCGGCAATAACTTCATAAAGAATACCATCTTCCACCACCAGTGTCTCATCATCAATACACCAGCCATTATCCGCTAACCAACGCCGCAAAAAGCCCGCCCCGGACATCGGCTGAAGAACCAGGCGTCGAAAAGATGTTGTAACCTCCGGCCTTGCGGCAAGTATCCCAGCGATAGTCGTACCGCCCATTCCAGCAATAACTGCTGTATCGGCCTCACCGGGACAGACAACAGCCAAGCCGTCTCCAAGCCTAACCGAAATCTTTTCCCCGACCCCTGACCCGCAAGCGGTATTAACTGCCGAAAGGTACGGTCCTTTATGAACATCCCCGGCAATAGCACTCTCCGCAATGCCTTCAGCCACTAAATATACCGGCAGATACGCATGATCGGTGCCGATATCCGCAACGCAGCGGCTCTTCGGCACCATTGCCGCAATCGCAGTCATCCTTTTGCCAAGTTTCACGCCCGCGTTTCCCCCTTTTTACTAGTATTTCTCTTATCTACTGCTAAAATCCTCCACAAAAAAACAGCAAGCTCATCGGCTTGCTGTTTTTATATTCTTCACGACTCCTCTTGCACAGTTAAAGGCATTACCGCCGTCGTTTCTTTCTTTTGGCGATAAGCAGCTAATAACACAAGACCAATGCCTACTATGCTAAGGGCACCGGCAATAACAAACGCTTGGGTATAATCGCCGTTATTAGCCTCTTTTGCTACCGCGGCCAGCCGGGGTCCGATATATGCCGCTACCCCGATCGTAAGAAACATTATCCCAAAATTAATCCCTAAATGTTTAGCACCAAAGGAATCCGCGGTTACCGGCGGCATTAAGGATAAAAACCCGCCGTAACAAAGACCGACCGTAGATATTGCAAGCACAAATGGCAAGTATGATTTAAATGTCGCAAGACCAGCCAGCGCGGCCACTGAAAACACAAACACCGCGATAAACACCGGGTAACGGCCAATTTTATCGGATATTGCCGCCCAAAATATTTTCCCTGCCACCATTGCCAGCGCCAAATAACCTACCACTACACTGGCATCTTGGGGTGAAATCTTAAGCACATCCTGGGCTAGAGGCGACGCCTGCCCTAATATCATAAGTCCCGACATTGCGCCGATAATAAAAATCAAAGCCAAAATGTAGAACTGAGGATCACACAGCATCTCTTTCCAGTTCTTATCTCTGCTGCCGCCAGCCACTTGTCCGGTCTTGGCAGCCGGCTCCCACCCCGCCGGGCGATAGCCAGCCGGGGCGGTTTTCACTAAGGTAGCAAGCCCACAGGCAATAACCAGGAAAACTACGCCCAGTATCTTAAATGTTGTTAAAATCCCATAACCGTCAATAAGAAACGATGCCAGTGGTGCCCAAATAACAGCCCCGGCCCCATAGCCACCGGCCAATAAACCGGAAGCAAGTCCGCTCTTATCAGGGAAAAATTTAACAATGTTGCTCATCGTGCCACCGTAAATAAGACCATTGCCAATTCCGCCGAAAACTCCGCACACCAGATATAACCCGGTTAGTGAGCTGACAAAACCGCTGCCGCCAACTGCGAACGCAAGTGCAATCCCGCCGATAAATATTACCCAGCGCGGCGCCATATACTCTTGAAGTTTACCTGCCACAAGCGGCATAACGGAGCCAACACCCATCACAATGGTAAAGGCTAATAATACATCCTTCCCATCCCAGCCAAAATGACTAACCAGTGGCCGCTGGAAAACGCTCCAGGCATAAAAAACGCCGATGCAAATGTTAATTGCCATGCAAGCGACTAGATAAAACCATCTTTTTGAATCGTAATTCATACCTTACCTCCATAAAATTTCCCAATAATCAAATTAGTGCAACAATGCGAAGCGCAACTCGTTAATTAATTACATGTTTATTATCCACACATCAATTATATTGGAGGCTTATTCGGGTGTCAACAAATTCAAATTTACTGTTTATGCAAAATATAAAACTAAAAAGTCGCAATTTGCATTACATATTGCGACTTCCGTTAAATCAACAGGCTATAGCACTCAAACTTATATCTATTAGACAATGTAAAATATTCCCTGTATAATATTGTCTGTAAAATTCTTCATTAGGAGGAATAATGGAACTTACCAATGATGCTCTTGGTTTTATGCTTCATCACTCTGATTTACGCCTTTTAAAGCTGCAACTTATAAAATTCAAGGCTTTCGGTGTAACGCCGGAACAATGGCACCTATTAAACAGTTTGGCCGAAAAAGACATCATCAACCAAAAAGAGCTAGCGAAACGGGTTGACAAAAATCAAACTATTGTCACCAGAATGCTGCTGATTCTTGAACGAAAAGGATTTGTCAAAAAAGAAATTGATCCAAACGACCGTAGAGCTTTTTTACTATATTTGACCGAGTCAGGCCAAAAAGTCCAAAACAACCTTTTACAGCTTGCCGAGAAAACATTTGAAACATTATTACAAGACATTCCGCAAGAAGATGTTGCCAAATTCGCTCAAGTATTAAATACCGTGTATCAAAAGCTTGATGTAATGATTGCCGCCCATAAATGACTAAAATTCAGGTGGGGTTTTAACCCCACCTGAATTTTAGTCGAATTAACCAGGGAATAAAGTTGTCGATCAGCAAAAATGATTGAGCCACTTCAAAAAAGAATGGCTCAGTCATTTTACATCGGTATATTAAATATGTCTGTATAATATTCTCTCTGCTGCTATCAACCCTTAATAACTCCTTTTACTTAGGAAAAACTACCACCATGATTTTTCGCTATAATATAATTCACGGCATGCTGATGTGGAATACTAGCTGAATTACAGTCGACAATTTTTTCTTCGCATTGAATAATCTCCCAGTCATGGTAATACCCCGCAAGGTCGCCTGAAGTGTAAAGGTATTCATTTCTCTGCCAATCTGGAGCAACCTCAATAAACGGTTTTTCTACAAAAACTAAATGTGCATTTATTCCACCAGTCCGCGTATGCTGCTTATATTTATCGAAATGTTTTCTTCGTTGTTCTGGAGGTAAAAACTGGAGCGATCCCATAGAATACACAACGTCATAAAATTCAATGATGTCATAGCCAATCATATTGGCGTGGATTATGTTTATATTACATCCTGTCAAATGACTATAATGTTTAATTTTTTCAATACCAGGTTTAGATAATTCAAGTGCATCCACTATATAGTCACCTTTTGCGAAAAAAATGGCGTCTCTTCCTTCACCACTACCGATATCTAAAATTCGTTTTTCCAGCCTACTGTCACCCTGCATTATTCTCACAACTTGTTCGGCAAGGACAGAATGCTGAAGCCCCCAGTAATATTCCTCTTTTTCATATTCCTTGTCATACGGACTTACTTGTTCCATTGCCAATAGATTGTTTCCAGTTAGCAATCTATCAATTGACACCCCGAGTAATTTTCCCAAAAGCGGTAATAAAGCCGTATCTGGTAATGAATTACCATTTTCCCATTTTGATACTGCCTGCGGGGTAACATTTAAAAGTAATTCATTATTAAACATGCTTCATATTCCCTTTTCTTTAGAATACTTACATTTTTATTGTATCTTTTACCATAACCAAAGTATAGCAAGCTTTAGTTGTTCATTTATAGATTATTTCAACCAACAGTTAACCAGGGCTTTTACAAAAGTGTCCATATTCCTACAACAGAAAAAAGCCTCATCCTCAACAGGACAAGGCTAAAGAATTTATACGTTACATAGTTATGTAGTTCAAGCCACTCTACTAAAGTGACTCGAAGCCAATAAAATCTGAATGGTGGGCGATGACAGGATCGAACTGCCGACATCCTGCTTGTAAGGCAGGCGCTCTCCCAGCTGAGCTAATCGCCCGAATGGTGACCCGTAGGGGAAAGGCCCGAGAGATATAAAACAGGTCTTCCGAAGAAAGCCTGTTTTGTAAACAATAGATGGCTCCTTGAGTAGGACTCGAACCTACAACCGCCCGGTTAACAGCCGGGTGCTCTACCATTGAGCTATCAAGGAATGTTTACCGACAAAATATATTATATAACAGTGGCCATCTGTCGTCAAGATATTTTTTTGAGGATTTTCGAAACCGCTCTATTTCCTATTCCAGGAAATCCTTAAGTTTTTTGCTGCGAGTCGGATGTCTTAGTTTTCTTAGCGCTTTAGCCTCAATCTGGCGAATACGTTCACGAGTTACGCCAAAATGCTGCCCCACTTCCTCAAGTGTCCGGGCCCGACCGTCATCCAACCCGAAGCGAAGCCTGAGGACCTTTTCTTCCCTTGGCGTCAAAGTCTCCAATACCTCTTCAAGCTGTTCTTTTAAGAGCATAAAGGAAGCGGCTTCCGCCGGAGCCGGAGCATCCTGATCTTCAATAAAGTCACCCAGATGAGAATCTTCTTCCTCACCAATCGGCGTTTCTAATGACACAGGCTCTTGGGCAATCTTCATAATCTCGCGCACTCGTTCGATACTTACATCCATTTCTACGGCAATTTCCTCAGCGCTTGGCTCACGCCCAAGCTCTTGGAGAAGCTGCCGCGATACCCGGATAAGTTTGTTGATAGTCTCCACCATATGCACAGGAATACGGATAGTCCGAGCCTGGTCGGCAATAGCCCTGGTAATGGCCTGACGAATCCACCATGTAGCATAAGTGCTGAATTTATATCCTTTGTTATAATCGAACTTCTCCACTGCTTTAATCAGGCCCAAATTTCCTTCCTGAATCAAATCAAGGAAAAGCATACCTCGACCCACGTAACGTTTGGCAATACTTACAACTAACCGCAAATTGGCCTCCGCTAACCGCCGCTTAGCTTCCTCATCGCCCAATTCCATGCGTTTAGCCAGTACAATCTCTTCCTCCGCTGACAAAAGCGGCACCCGGCCGATTTCCTTTAAATACATGCGGACCGGATCATCAATATTTACACCTTCAGGAATAGATAAATCAATGTCGACTTCTTCCGGCGTAGTTTCAATTTCTGTAATGTCTGCATCATCGAGTGTTTCAACATCAGGAATCTCTTCAACTATCTCAATTCCTTTGTTGGTAAACACTTCGTACATATCGTCAATTTCATCCGGTGTCAACTCTTCATTTTGGAGGGTATCCATAATTTCGGCATAAGTCAACATGCCGCCGCGCTTTTTCCCTTTATGCAGCAATTCGTTTACTTGTTCGGCAGGTATGTTCTTTTTTTCGGTCATCTTATTCCCCTCCTTCCCAGGCATCCCCAGATAAATTGGCGCTCATATTCAATTCAAGAAAGGCGTAATTTACTAATTTCATCTTGTATTCGCTGACTTTCAGCTAATTCCTGCAGAAAGTTGCTATCCCCCATGCGTTCTAATTCGTGAGCCCGTAAACTATGTTCTTCAAGCAAAACCTTCAAGCGAGCCAACCTTATCGCTTTGATCAAGTCGTCAACCATCCGGGCAATGTCGCCAACCTCCAGATCCATAACCATAATATTTGATAATTCATTTGCAGCCTCTTCAGGCAATGTTAGCGTAAAAACATCCGGAATTAGACTTTTTCCCATATTATACGCATCTATGATCAATTTGATTATTATTCTACGCTGCCGCCCCTGTATATCATCATCACTAAGCTGGGCCTGAACGTAAGGAATAACCGAATTGTCCTCAAACATCAGACGGATAATCTGGCGCTCAGCCACTACTGTCCTTTGTCCAGGGCGTTGCGAGAGACTGGAAATATTAATATTCTTCCCACCGTTTACATTTTTATCCTTTTTTTCCTGTGCAATATATTTTCGAATCTCAGCCCTTATCGCGCTTTCATCAATTGTAACCGCCACTTTACCGTCAAGGCCGGAATAATCCGAGCTTTCAATAGCACACCTGACCCGATACTCAAGCAGCCCCTGCGAAGTATCAAGCAAAGAGTTAAAAGCTTCTACTCCATGCCTTCGCACAAATTCATCAGGGTCTTTGCCATCAGGAATAGCTATCACCCTGACATTAAGCCCCAGCGACTTTACTGTCGATAACGCTCTGACAGTAGCCTCCTGCCCGGCTGCATCACTGTCATAGGCAAAGTAAATCTCTGTAGCCCGTGACCGTACAAGTTTTCGGGCCTGATCAAGTGTAAACGCCGTTCCCAAGGAAGCAACCGCATTCATGATTCCATTGCTCTGAAGTGCAATCAGATCCATATAGCCTTCCACCACGACAGCTTTACCGGACTGACGGATGAACTGGTTAGCCAAATCATATCCATAAAGAAGCTGACGCTTATTAAAAACCGGTGTTTCAGGTGTATTCAAGTATTTTGGCTGCGAAGCATCCAGTACCCTCCCGCCAAAACCAACAACCCGGCCATGGACATCAGCAATAGGAAACATAATTCGGCCCCGAAACCGATCATAAACCCCTTCACCAGACGAACGTTTTACCGCCAGTCCGGCTTTAACCAAAACATCCGGTTGCAAACCACGTGCGGTTAGTGCTGTCGACAACTTATCCCAAGCAGTAGGACTGTACCCTAATTTAAAAGTTTCAATCGTCTGTGCCGTAATTCCCCGCGCAGCTAGATACTCCCTGGCGTCTTTGCCGTAACTGGTATTAACCAGACAGGAGTGAAAAAAATCCCGTGCCGTTTCATTGGCATGGTACAAATTGGCCATTTCCCGTTCCATTTGCCTGTCACGAGCGGATTTTTCCTTTTCCGGCAACGGAATACCAAGTTTATTTGCCAGTAGTTTCACAACCTCAGGAAAATCAAGGTTCTCTACTCGCATTAAAAAATTGAATACATTCCCGCCAGCCTGACATCCGAAGCAATAAAAAAAACCTTTATCAGGAGTCACAGAAAAAGACGGCGTCTTTTCATGATGGAACGGACAACACCCCCAATAATTCCTCCCACGCTTTTTTAGCGGCACATACTCGGAGATGATATTGACGATATCGCTCGCGGCGCGCAACTTTTCGATAAACCCATCATAAACTGAGTCTCTCATTTCACCACCTCTTACGCGCTCAACCAATTTTGATTTTTTTTGGCATTATTATACAAAATCGGAATAACTTAGCATCAAAATCGAACTTTATGATTATTCTGCAGCCTCTCCAGTTATCCTTCCCGCCGGCTAAAAAAATTTGCCGCTAACAGCATTCCTTGTTAATTAATAATATTCAAGACAAAGATTCGAAATCCTCTTTTTCCTCTTGACAAAGTCCGTTTATTTTGATAGAAGCTTACAAAATTCCCTGTGGTCTAATCCCAACCGACATTTATCGTCCAAAGGCCTCATACGGACGAAATATTCTACCTGGTTATTATGCCACTAGGAGGCACAAATAGATTCTTGAATAAATATATGGCATACAGGTCGGTAAGTCCGGCAATATAGTCGACAATAGTTGTCCTCATGTCCCACTGGTTTTCCCGATCAATAAATTCTCGTGGCAAAGCTTCAGGGTGATCAATATAATACTCATATAACTTATGGATAACATACTTCGCTTTCCGGCGTTCATCGTCCAGCTTTGTAGATTTGTATACGCTTGCAAACATAAATTGGCGAAACTCATCCATCGCCTGCTGAACCGGCGGCGATAACTGAACCACACCGGCCCTGGCTGATACTTCAATCATATCAGCAACCATCACGGTAATCATATCCGAGGGTTTAGACCCTAGGACTTTGGCTATATTTCCTGGTAAATCAGAGCTGCTCAGGAGGCCGGCCCGGATACCGTCGTCGTAATCATGACAAAGATACGCGATCCGGTCGCCAATCCGCACAATATTCCCCTCTAAGGTTTCCGGGGTATTGGGTCCGGTATGATTGACAATGCCATCTTTCACTGCCTGCGTCAGATTAAGCCCCTGGCCGCTCTTTTCCAGGTATGTTACCACTCTTAGGCTTTGCTCATTATGAGCGAAATGTCCTAAAATCTCCCCCAAAGCCTCTTCACCGGCATGGCCAAACGGAGTATGTCCCACGTCATGTCCAAGGGCAATAGCTTCAACTAAATCCTCATTAAGCATTAACCCCCGTGCGATAGTCCGTGAAATCTGAGCCGTCTCCAAACTATGCGTCATTCGGGTACGATAATGGTCACCAGGCGAAATATATACCTGTGTTTTGTGTTTAAGTCGCCGGAAAGCTTTACAGTGAATAATACGATCCCGGTCACGCTGATAAGCAGTACGAAACTCGCATTCTTTTTCCACCAAATCCCGTTTTGCATCACGGCTTTTTGCCGCCAAAGGCGACAGTATTTTGAGCTCCAACTCTTCAATACGTTCACGGATATTCAAAATAACAGCCTCCTTTTTACCCACTTCACCCATCCATATATTTACACATGTAAAATTATCATTAAATTTGCTATAATTATGCTAGAAGTTGAAAGGCGGGATAGCTAATGAAATCTAAGACTATTGTAATTGTGTTACTTCTTTTTTTATGCTTGACAGGGACAGTTTGGGCTGGCCCCAAACCGATCATCCAGTCCGACACCAAATATTTTGACATAAATACCGGTCTATATGTGCTTAAAGGAAATGTCTACCTGCAAGTAAAAAACAGAATTATAACCGCCGATCAAGCTCGTGTAAGCGTCGGTTCCCTTGAAGTTTGGGGTTCAGGCAATGTAACAGTAACCCAGGATGACATCCGCTTCACCGGCGATAGTGTTTATGTCTATGGCGCGGAAAATCGCGCTACAGTCAATGGCGGAGTAAGTTTCAGCCGCACCGGCCTCAATATTACCGCCGATACAGCCGATTTCAACTGGCGGAGCAAGATTGGCACATTCAGCGGCAATGTTACTGTAACTCAGGACGGCAACACCTGGACAACCGATTACCTCAGTTACAACGTCGAAACCAATAGTATTCTATAAAACCCAATTATCTACGCTGCTGATTTTTCCGCACAATTTCCAAAATTTTATTAGCGGTTTCCTCAATGGCTTTATTAGATACGTCAATCACCGGGCAACGCAGTTTTTGCATTATGCTTCTGGCATACTCAAGTTCCTCTTCAATCCGCGCGATATTGGCATAGTTGGCATCAGAAGCCAGCCCCATTGCTTTCAACCGCTCAGTACGAATCTGATTTAATTTAGCGGTATTTATTATCAGCCCCACAACATGCGTGGTCGGTATTTCGAATAATTCCCGCGGCGGTGCAACCTCCGGCACCAACGGCACGTTAGCAATCTTCACCTTTTTGTGAGCCAAATACATACTCAACGGTGTCTTAGATGTACGTGATACTCCCACAAGAACAATATCGGCATTTTTAAGCCCCCAGGGATTTTTGCCATCATCATACTTAACAGCAAATTCTACCGCCTCAACCCGCCGGAAATAGTCCTGATCCAGTTGGTGTACAAGACCGGGCTTGAGTTTAGGGGACAGTTTGGTAATCTTTTGAACCGCCTGAATCATCGGCCCCATAATGTCAACAGTTGGAACATTGCTACTTTCAGCTAATTCCTTAAACGCATCTCTAAGTTCAGGAGATACCAGCGTGTGGCAAATTACGCTGGGCTGTTTTGACGCCATTTCCAGCGTCTCCGCAATTTGTTCGACCGAACTAATATAGGAATAGCGAATAATCTCAAATTCGCCGGAATTAAACTGGCTGGCCGTAGCGCGGGCCACCATTTCCGCCGTTTCGCCAATAGAATCCGATAAAGCGTAAATAATTGGTGTTGTAGAAATAATAACTACCTCCCTCAATTTTATCAAATGGTTTACTATCTTTTTGACACAGCGAACTGATAATCCTGCAACCAAAAGTGTCGCAATATGTCCTTAGAATTCCACCAATCAAACTGAATATGAACTTCAATCAAAAAACAACCCCTGAAGACAGAAGTTTCTTCAGGGGTTAAACTTTTTTAGGCCACAATTTTTGTTAAATCAGCCAAGTCTGATGAAAGTCCGGCGATGGCTTTTAAAAGTGCCAGACGGTTGTTTCGTACCGGCATGTCATCCACCATTACCATTACCTGGCCAAAGAAGTCGTCAATCGGCACAGTCATAGCGGCCAGAACATTGAGCACGCCGCTATAATCCTTAGCCTTGGTCATGGCCTTAGTCTTGCGCAATGCGTCAACATACGCCTGATATAAATTCTTTTCGGCATCTGTAGTAAACCGTTCCGGCTCGATTCCCACATTAGACGCGTTTTTAGCCAAGTTAGCAACCCGCGTGAGCCCTTGAATAATGCGCACCAGAGACTCAGTCCCGGTCTCCGCCGAGAGAGCCTTGGCTTTGAGCCAAGTATCAAATATATCATCATCGCCAACTGCAAGCACAGCATCAATCATGTCATAGCGCATTCCTTCATCTGTAAGAACATTTTTTAGCCGCAACCGGAAAAAATCCATCAAATCACTGACCAGCTTCTCCCGCCGGTCAGACTCAGTAATAGCCAGTAAATCCATTGCCTTTTTCGCGATTTGACTAAGCGAGATATGAAACTGGGCATTAATCAAAATATTGACGATCCCCAGCGCCTGCCGCCGCAGTGCGAAAGGGTCCTGGGAGCCTGTCGGGATAAGTCCGCGACTGAATGTAGCCACAATATTATCCAGTTTATCGGCCAAACTTACTACCCGGCCCGCCGGTGTCTCAGGCAACACATCTCCAGCAAACCGCGGCAAGTAGTGTTCAAAAATCGCTTGCGCCACCGCAGGATTTTCTCCATTCAAAAGAGCGTACTCTCGCCCCATTACCCCTTGCAATTCTGTGAACTCACAAACCATGCCGGTCACCAGATCAGCCTTTGACAGATGGGCACTTCGTTCAACTACCGGCAGTTCAGCTTTATCGATCCCGGCCTCCTCGGCAATAAATGCCGCCAGCTGCTCCACCCGCATAACCTTGTCAAACATTGTCCCTAGGCCTTCCTGATATACAATGGTTTTGAGTTTTTCCACCCGTTCAGCCAGCGGAACTTTTTTATCCTCTTCAAAGAAGAATCTAGCGTCAGCTAATCTCGCTCTCAGCACCCGCTCGTTGCCGCGCCGCACAATATCAATACAATCTTGGCCTCCGTTACGAACAGTGATAAATACCGGCAATAGTTTGCCGTTTTCGCCAAACACAGGAAAATACCGCTGATGCTCACGCATCGGAGTAATAATCGTTTCCGACGGAAGAGCAAGATATTTTTCATCAAACTTGCCGCATAGCGCTGTAGGATACTCAACCAAATACAATACTTCCTCCAGCAAGTCTTCATCAATAACTGCCTTGCCACCCTGCTGTACCGCAAGTTTTTCTACCTGCTCACGAATGACCCGGCGTCTTAGCTCCTGATCTACCATTACATGGTTTTCAACCATTTTGACAAAGTATTCCTCTACCGATTCCACCGTTATCTGACCCTTGCTTAGAAACCGGTGACCATAACTGGTCCTGCCGGCAGCAACCCTGCAAAGCTCAAACGGCACAACTGCATCGCCAAAAAGCGCGAGTAACCAGCGGAGAGGGCGGACAAACCTCATATCAAGGTTGCCCCAGCGCATACTTTTAGGAAATGCAAGGGACGTTACTATCTCCGGCAATAATTCCGGCAATAGTTCTTTAACTTCTTGCCCTGTCTTGTGCACCATAGCATAAACATAGCCATCTTTGGTCACTAATTGGCTGACATCAACCCCCTGACCACGGGCGAAGCCTTGAGCAGCCTTGGTTGGAGCCCCCTTATCATCAAAGGCAATTTTTAGTGACGGTCCCTTGTTCTCACTCTTCTGGTCAGCCTGTTTTTCGGCCACACCGCTTACCAAAAGCGTCAGCCGCCGCGGGGTACCGTAAGTCTTAATTTCATTATATTCAATTCGCCGCTCGCCAAGTTTTGCTGCAGCAATCTCTTTTAAATCCTTAAGCGCCCCAGGCATAAACTTGGCTGGCATTTCCTCTGTACCAATTTCCAGCAATAAATCCTTAGCCATTCGCGTTTTCTCCTTTCAGCAGCGGGTAACCCAGTTTCTCACGTTGCTCCAGATAGCCTTGAGCACATAACCGGGCTAAGTTGCGAACCCTTCCAATAAACGCGGTCCGTTCACTGACACTTATTGCACCACGGGCGTCCAGCAAATTAAAAGCATGCGAACATTTCAGCACATAGTCATATGCCGGAAGGACAAACCCCAGCTCAACTACCCTGACAGCTTCTTTCTCATACATGTCAAACAAATTAAACAATAGGTTAGTATCAGCAATTTCGAAGTTATAGTGGGACTGCTCCACTTCATTGCGATGAAAAACATCGCCATAGGTAATGCCTGCTACCCACTCAATGTCATATACGTTTTCGATCTCCTGAATATACATTGCCAGCCGTTCCAGCCCATATGTAATTTCTACTGCCACAGGCTTTACATCCACGCTGCCAACCTGCTGAAAATAGGTGAATTGGGTGATTTCCATCCCATCCAGCCATACTTCCCAACCCAAGCCCCAAGCTCCAAGCGTCGGCGACTCCCAGTTATCCTCAACAAAACGGATATCATGCTTTCCGGGATCAATCCCCAGCCGGGCAAGGCTTTCGAGGTAAAGCTCCTGAATATTAGCTGGCGATGGTTTCATAATCACCTGGTATTGATGATGTTGAAACAAGCGGTTAGGATTGTCCCCATACCTACCGTCGGCTGGACGACGTGATGGTTCGACATAAGCCACATTCCACGGTTCCGGCCCAAGCGCCCGCAGAAAAGTAGCTGGATTCATAGTTCCTGCTCCCTTTTCCACATCATATGGCTGCTGAATAATGCATTTCTGCCCAGCCCAAAATGTTTGCAATGATAAAATTATTTCTTGAAAAGTCATACCCGATTATCGCCTCCTGATAATTATTAAGACACAAAAAACTCCCGTCCCAGTAACACAAAGTTACCAGGGACGAGAGTCAATTAACTCCCGCGGTTCCACCCTGTTTGACCGCAAGCGGTCCGCCTTTATTTTAATTGCGAGGTTTACTTTCCAAATAGGATTTCCTCTCGCAGCTCAAAAATGCCTTCACCGCTTTACCGGGCTTGCACCTTCCCCGATTCGCTGCATCTGCGGCTACTAAGTTTCATCATCGCCAAATATTGAGAATACTATATCACACCAGCATAGACAAAATCAAGTATGGCTTGCGACATATTAAATAAAGACAAACGAGCACTACAGGCCGTAGTGCTCTGTATCCTTTTTCTCTGTTAAAAGCGCTTCATCCTGCTCCACATCTTCTGTCTCAGCCTCGCCGCGTACCACCTCAATAGTGCAACGTTTAAATACCGCCACCAGAACTCCCAGCGCCGCTATTTGGGGCAAAACCATGGCTCCAATAGCGCCAAGAGTAACCGGAATTTCGACAAGTACTTTCCCCTCATGCTTGACCCGGATTTTAGTGACATTGCCTTCACGGATAAGCTCTTTGACTTTATCCATAACTTCACCGGATTTTACCGAAAACTCTTCCGTCCAACTGCTCTTTTGGTCACTTTCCAACTCTATCAAAGCTTCAACAACATCACCACGTGTTTTAGTCAGTACCTCTCTCGCTTCCCGGTAAGAAATCCCGGTACGCTCTCGTATAATATCGATTTTTTCCAAAGTGATTTCTTCCATTTCGTTTACCTCCCTCTGCCGGCGGTTTTTACTATTTTCTCCACCCGGCCTCTTTTTATCCGTCTAGGTAACGGCAGCAATAAACGACATTGACTTTAGCGGTTTATCTAAACAATAAGTAATAAATTGAGCTAATATTTTTTCGGTCTCAATTAACACCGCCCCGGTCACCGAAAAACCTCCCGGCGACTGCCAGTCTAATTGAAGCAGGCGTTCAAAAAAAGCAGCAACCTCCTCGGAAAACTCGGTGAGTCCCGGCCTAGCACACTTACTGCAGACAGTACCGCCGGTCGCTGCATCAAAAAAAGCCGGATAAGTTAACGGTTCACCGCAGCAAACGCATATTCCCCGTTCCGGGTTAAAACCGGCCAAAGCTAAGAGCTGCAGAGCCGAGGCCAACGCGGTAATCCTGGGATTACGCACTTTCATAATCTCAAACGAAGCCAGCAATAAATCAAAGACCGCTGGCTCGGCCTCTCGTTCCGGCCATAATTCAACTACAAGCTCCGCCAAAAAATTGGCATAAGCCAGCATCGAAAGATCTTCCCGAATAGCCCGAAAAGAATTGATAATATCACATTGTTTTATCGATTCATAACCTTTCCCCGGAAGTAATGATAACTCGGCATGAACAAACGGCTGCACCGTTCCGGCCAGTTGACTTTTCGGACGCCTGGCGCCATAGCCGACAGCAAAAATTTTACCAAAGTCCCGCGAAAATAGAGTAACCATCCTAGCAGTATCGTCCCAATCACGCACCGCCAAGAGGATGGCTTCTGTCCTGTATTGGCCCATTTTAGTTCACGCTACTTCCCACTTCGACCCTTGGTTTCATAAACCGAATAACATTCCTGACACTGTCGGTACAGAAGATAAGCGGTGACCTCCCCTGTATTGGTAAAAACATCCCACATCAAATCCTGTATCAACATTTGTCTTCCTCCCTTTTCAAACGATATTAGGCAAACGAACCCCTACAACAGTTCCGAACTCTGTTCAGCACCATCATCATCTTCGCTTTCAATAGTTAAAGCTACAGCTTTAACCCTAACAACCCTGAAACCGTTGACCAATAAAACCGTAAACGTATACTTGCCAATATTTAATTGATCCCCAACCTCAGGCCGTCGTCCAAGGAGACCGAAAATATATCCACCAATAGTATCTTCTTCATGTTCTTCAAGTTCTATATCAATAATTTCCGCAACATCATCCAAAAGCACTCGTCCATCAAATTCATAGCTGCCGTCAGGAAAACGCTGGATATCTATTTCTTCCTCATCATGCTCATCCTGAATGTCACCGACGATTTCTTCCAGCACATCCTCCATTGCCACAAGACCGGCAGTACCACCGTATTCGTCGGCAACCACTGCCAGATGAGTTCTTTTTCGGCGCATAAACTGCAGCAGCGTCGCCACCGACATTCCCTCCGGCACCACAAGAATTTCCCGCATAATGCTTTTTAGATCCTGTCCCTGGGTATTGGTATGATTCATATCCATAAGGTCGCGGATATGAATCATACCAATGACATGGTCCTTATCATCAACGCATAAGGGATAGCGGGTGTGACCGGTATCCCTGACAACACGCATATTTTCTGCAAAAGAATCATCAGTAAAAAGACAAATCATATCTTGCCGGGGCACCATAACCTCACGAGCCAGACGGTCAGCAAAGTCAAAAACATTGTCAATAAGCTCACTTTCCATCTCGTCAAGTACTCCGCCACGATGACTGGCGTTGACAATCATTCTTAGTTCCTCTTCCGAATGCGCCAGCTCCGTTTCTGTAGCAGATTTAACCCCCATCAAGGCTAATATTGCTTTAGCGGCTTTATTAAACAATATAATTACCGGATACCCAAGTTTATGAAAAACATACAGCGGCCAAACAACTAAGAGTGCCAGACCTTCCGACCGCTGAATAGCCATTGACTTCGGCACAAGTTCGCCTAAAACGATATGAAGGAAAGTAATTACAATAAAGCCAATCGCAATACTTACTGTATGCACCAGCCATAAAGCATCCGGGAAATAAGAAAGAAGGATTGGCATAATAAGCGAGGAAACAGCCGGTTCACCCAGCCAGCCCAGTGCCAGCGACGCTAAAGTAATCCCCAGCTGGGTCGCGCCAAGATAAGTATCAAAGGACGACACTATCTTTAACGCCAACTTCGCGCGATTATTTCCCTGATGTACAAGTTCTTCAAGTCTAGTTCGGCGAATTTTCACCAACGAAAATTCGGCTATTACAAAAAAGCCGTTTAAAAGCACCAATAATAACGCGGCAATTAACTCAATAATCCCTAACGACGGGCTAATAGCGCATCTCTCCCTAAGATTTGGTTCCATCTTCATGGCGTGGCATCACAGCACCAGCGGTAAGAACATATTGCAGGGCACTTTCACTTGTAACATCTAAAGCTATTATATCCCGCTTGGGTACGATTATATTAAACCCGGTTGTCATGTTTACGCTCATTGGTACGAATACACATACGTTTTCTTCATCAAAATGACAAGCCATATGTTCTGGCAGTTCTGAAATTACAAAACCCAAAGCTTTCACTCCCGGATGCGGATAGGGTACTAGCACCGCCTGCTTAAGCAGCCTGTCAGATTCGAACACCGCGGTAGAAAGCTGTTTTACACTATTATAAATAAATTTAACAATTGGAATAGTACTTAGCAACCATTCCCCTAAAGCAATTAATCGCTGTGGCAGCCAATAAGAGGACAGCCAACCGATAATAAATATCACAATCAAACTGACAAGCAGGCTAAGACCGGGAAATCTCACCGGCAAATACCTGCCGAATATCGCTTCAGTAATATTCAAAATCTCATAAACCGCGAATGCAGTTATCGCTATTGGCACAACAACGATCATACCGCTAACAAAATATCGAGAAAGATTTTGCATAAACCACCCCTCTTAACAAATCATACCATCAACTACCACCGCGGTCAATAAATACCATTGGTAAATAAGACATTATAATTATGTCACCAAGCGGAATTTGAAAATCCGCCGGGCCTGCCCGACGGATAATACACACTAAAACTAGTATTTTCTTCTGCGTCGCGGTAAAGCGGCATCAATAACATCATCAACCGTAATAATTCCAACCAGCTTTTTGTCGTTATCAACCACCGGTACAGCTAAAAGATCATATTTTCGGATAAGATTAAAAACCTCTTCCACCGAAGCTTCATCACCAACAGTTATAACTCTAAGCTGCATCAAATCGGACAACTTAGTATCAGGTCGGGCAACAATCAGCTCGCGTAGCGAAAGCACTCCAGCCAAATGCTCTTCGGCATCGATAACATAAATATAGTAAATAGTCTCCGCTTCCGGAGCTAGACGCCTAAGCTCATTAATAGTCTCATCCGCAGTCAAATGCTGCGGCAATGCGATATACTCAGTAGTCATAAGGCTTCCGGCCTCATCTTCCTCATATTCGCGAAGTTCTTTAACCTCAACAGCTTCCTCATAATTCATCATATTCAGAAGCTCCTGGGCTTTATCATCCTCCATCTCATTGAGCACATCGGCGGCATCATCAGTAGCCATCATTTCCAGAATGTCGGCTGCCCGGTCCTTGCTCATGCCTTCAAGGATGGAGACTTGCAATTCAGTCTCCATCTCAACCAACGTTTCGGCTGCCTTCTCGGTGTCTAGCGTTTCCATTATCATTGAACGTTCCTGAGCGCTGAGCTCACTGACAATGTTCGCCACGTCATAAGGATGAAGCGTGGCCAGTTTTCCTTGAGACACTGACAGCTTAATGGCTGATAAGTCCGGTGTTATCAAATCTACGTAATCCCACGAAATAAGCCTTTCCGGCAAATCACTATTAAACCAACCGGCAATCCTTTTTAAGCCGCGTTCAGCTCCCAGACGACGCACCAGCCCCCGGAAACCTATATCAACTGCCATAAGTCGATATTCATTATTAACCTCTGTAATCTTAAGGTCATTAACCCTAACTACCTTAGCTCCATTGATATCAACAATCTGACGATCCAAAAGGTCGCGCCGCAAAAAAAACTCTTTGCCGCTAAGTTCAGGCTGATTAATTTCACTGCGCAAAATATTTAATGAAACAATTTCCTTATTCATCATGACGATTGTGTCGTCGCCAATAATCACGGTTTCCAACCTGCGCCTGACTGCTATACCGCGCACCTTGGGAAAACCCGGTTCCAGCGCAATCAACACGTCGGTTACTGTCCCTACTTTTTTTCCAATCTTGTCAATAACCAACTTGCCGATAAGTTGACTTAAATACACCTCAGTAAACGACAAAGACAGCATCCGCTTTCCCCCTTCGGCGCTGGCGTCAACTACTCATAACCGAACGTTTTTAAAACCCCGGAGCGATTGCGCCAATCTTTTTTAACCTTCACCCATAAATCCAAATAGGCCTTTGACCCCAATAAATTTTCGATATCCAGGCGTGCCAGTCGACCGACATCTTTTAGCACCTGCCCACCAGCACCAATAACAATGCCTTTCTGCGAATCGCGCTCAACATAAATTACCGCCCGAACATAAAGATCATCATTGGAACGCACCGTTATTTCCTCAATATCAACCGCAATGGCATGCGGAATTTCTTCTCTGGTAAAGTGCAGAACCTTTTCGCGAATTAGTTCGGCAATTAACATTCTTTCAGGCTGATCGGTTATCATATCATCCGGATAATACTTTGGGCCAGGCCCAAGATGCTGTTTTATTTCCGCAACAAGACTCTCTAGATTCGTCTTTTTCTCAGCCGATACCGGAACAACAGCTGCAAATTCACGTTCTTTGGTGTAACGCGCTATTGCCGGCAAAACCTCAGAATGGGCAACCTTGTCAATTTTATTAATAACCAGCACAACTGGTGTCGACACCGCCGCTAAATGCTCCAATATGTAACGTTCTCCTGCCCCAAGCTCTTCGGTAACATCCACGACAAAGAGCACCACATCAACTTCACGCAGCGTGTTCTCGGCAGTACGAACCATGTACTCTCCCAGTTTATGACGAGGCTTATGAATCCCCGGCGTATCAATAAACAATATCTGAGCATCATCCAGATTCAAAATACACAAAATCTTGTTACGTGTAGTCTGCGGCTTGTCTGACATAATTGCAATTTTATGGCCAATCAAACTGTTGACCAACGTTGATTTTCCGACATTCGGGCGACCAATAACTGCGACAAATCCGGACTTAAAAGTATCACTCATTATCTCTATCCTTCCCTGGTAAATTTGGTTTTTTAAACCCCAATGGCAACAGCTCATCGAGCGTTGTAGACTGCCACTTACCAGTCGTATTCCCCATAACAACAGTATTAATACCGAACTCTGCCATTACTTGTCGGCATGCTCCGCATGGCGTCACAGGTTCCTCGGTATCAGCAACCACCGCCAAAGCATTAAAAACCATTTCACCCTCTGATACCGCCTTGAAAATTGCTGTCCGCTCGGCACAGTTAGTAAGACCATACGAGGCATTCTCAATATTGCAGCCGCAATAAATTCTGCCACTCGCTGCCCTAACCGCTGCTCCCACGCTAAAGTGCGAATATGGCGCGTAAGCCTTAAATCTAGCTATCTGAGCCGCAGCAATTAGCTCATCATCCATCTTATCCCCCCCTTTAGCCGAACAGCTGCCGCCAGAATAACAAACCACCCACCAGCACCGCCGTTATTGCCATAACAAGTACAGCTCCAGCAGACATGTCCTTTGCGGCCTTAGCCAGAGGATGAACGTCTGGCGAAACTAAGTCTACCACCTTTTCAATAGCAGTATTGACAATTTCAGCGCTCAACACCCCAGCAATGGTCAGCAGCAGAATCATCATTTCGACCCGCGAAACACCAACCTGCCAAGCTAAGATTAGCGTTCCTGCCCCAACGGCAACATGGACCTTCATATTGCGTTGGGTTACAAAACAATGGATCAATCCGGCCCAGGCATAGCTAAACATTCTAAGCCAACCTTTTTTAGCATAACCGCTGTCCTTATCATCAATATTACCCATTTGAGCGGCCGATTCCAAGCGCTGTTAATATGTCTTCTTCCTGACGACGCATCTCAGCTTTATCAGCTTCCGCTTCATGATCATACCCCACCAAATGCAGCATACCATGTACGGTAAGATAGGCCAATTCCCGTTCCAGACCATGACCGAAATCCTGCGACTGCCGCAATGCTGTTTCTACCGATATAACAATATCACCGAGCAGTGATTCCTCCGGCCCGTCCAAAATCTCAGGTTCGTCTCCTTCATCAAGGGCAAAGGAAAGAACATCTGTAGCAGTATCCTTGCCACGATATTGACAGTTGAGTTCCCGGATATATTCATCGTCGGCAAACACCACGCTTACCTCACTGCCCTCATTAATCTCCAGCACCTCGGCTGCTTTATTAAGAACTTTCGTCACCATATTTTCCATTTGCGCCGTTATCGGCATCTTTTCCTGAACATTGCTTAGAACTACTTGCATTCTTTGCCTTTCTCCTCTCTAACTCTTTCAGAGCATCAGGATATTCAATTCGATGATGAAACATACTTGACAGTACTCTTATATAAACATCGCCAATAACATTAAGATCCTTCAGCGTCAAGTCACATTCGTCAAGCTGTCCGTCATTTAGTCTCTGACGAATAAGCTTACGAACAGCTACCTCTATACGGCTTACATTTGGCCTGGACAACGCGCGTACCGCAGCTTCACAGGCATCGCCCAGCATAACCAGCGCCGCTTCTTTAGTCTTGGGGCGCGGCCCTTCATAACGGAAATCAGCCTCAACAATACATTCGCTATGCTCTGTCTCGGTCGCCCGTTTATAAAAATACGACACCAGCATCGTACCATGATGCTGTTGTATAACATCACTAACGATAGCAGGCAGCCTATATTCGCGACATAAATCAAGACCGTCTTTAATATGGGAAGTAATAATCAGAGTACTGAGTGACGGTGCAAGCTTATCATGAGGATTGTCGCCTTCTGCCTGATTCTCAATAAAAAATAGAGGCCGTTTTATTTTTCCAATATCGTGATAATACGCACCAACTCTCACAGTTACCGGATCAGCTCCGATAAGATCAGCCGCTGTTTCCGCCAAATTTCCCACCAGCAGGCTATGATGATAAGTACCAGGCGCTTCTAAAAGCAAGCGCTGTAAAAGCGGATGACCAGGATTAGCCAGTTCTAAGAGTTTATACGAAGTAGTTACATTAAAAGCATGCTCAAGATAGGGCAATAGGCCAATCGTAATAATTGCCGCAACCACTCCGCCCAGAATGCCATGCATTCCCTGAACCATTATCTGGTTCAAATTGACTTGTTCCAATAGCCCAGTGGCACCAACAGACACCAAATTCATCCCAGCAATCCATATTCCCGACTTAGCTAGACTATAGCCATGCCGCATCTTGGAAACACTATATACCCCAGTCAAGCAGCCAACAAGGGCGACAATCACCGCTCTAAGTTCGTGATCAGCAATAACTCCAAATAACATGGCCACAGCAACGCTAATAATTATTGCAATTCTGGAATCAATCAATATCGCTGTAAGCAACGCCCCTGTAGCCAACGGAGCCGCAAAATCAGAATAATAATGCGCAGCTTTGCCAACAAGTAAAGCTACTACCATAATCAGTCCTAAAAGAACCATCTGTAAGTCGTTTTTTAACACAGCGGGGTAAAACTTATACAAAAACCCCATAATAAACGCCATCATGAGAAGCACAAAAATTGCCAGTCCCAAAATACGCACTGCATTAATATCACCACGGTGAAGCCCTAATTCCTCCATAACATGAATCTGTTCCTCGCTAACTACGTCACCTCGCCGCACCAGTACTTCACCTTTTTTTACCGTCTCGCGCACAGGCTCCACACTAGCCAGCGCTGCCTGCTTACGCTTATCTGTTTCGCGGGCATTCAAAATAAAATTGGGTTTAAGTAAAACTTGGGCAATACCTGCTACCGCAGCTTCGGCAGTTTTGCCCAAACCCAATTGTTCGGTATCAAGCACAATGTTCTTACGATCATTGTCAAAACTATCATCCCGAACACCACGCTGAAAGTACTTGCGCAAAATTCCTTTGGTATACTCCTCCGAACTTACAAGCGCTGTAGCATCCAATTTAACCAGACTATTAAGCGCGCTGGCCGGCAAAGGAACAGGCAGCCCTGCCTGAAGCTTCGTTGCCTTCTGGTCAGGAGATATCAACGTACGATCTGCTACCACCATTCGGGCTAAATTAAAAATGGTTGCAGCATTCTCTTCGGACTTTGCTGCCACCGTAACATCAAAGTCATAAACGCTGGCCACATTGGCCAGTACTTCCTCTTCCAGCTTCTTGGTCTTAATAAAATTTACATATGACACCGATCGAGGAGCAATAACATCCCGATCACTAACCTGTCCAACCTGCAACGGAACCTTATCCGAAATAAACTCAGCTGACAGAACAATCATAAACAGAGAAAAAAACGCCAGTCCCAGCACGATTCGGCGTGTTAACGGCCTGGCATGCCAATTGACCGGCTGGTTAAAAAAACCCCTAATCTTATTTGACAGTGACATCTGATCAACCCCAAATCAACCGACGCTATTAAATCGGTCCCGGATTTGATGACTCGAAACGCTCATAGGCCTTAATAATTTTGCCCACAATCTCATGGCGCACCACATCGCCATCCGTAAAAAAGACTGTCTCAATACCGTTTATCCCAGCCAGCACTGCCTGAGCATGCTTCAAACCGGAAAAATTGCCCCGCGGCAAATCCACCTGGGTAATATCGCCGATCACCACCATCTTTGATCCAAACCCCAGCCTTGTTAAAAACATTTTCATTTGCTCAGGAGTAGTATTCTGTGCTTCATCCAAAATAATAAACGAATTGTCCAGTGTCCGCCCCCGCATATACGCGAGCGGCGCAACTTCAATAATATTTTTGGTCATAAACTTTTGAAAAGTTTCCTGTCCAAGAATATCATACAGTGCGTCATACAATGGGCGAAGATATGGATCAACCTTCTCCTGCAAATCGCCAGGCAAAAAACCAAGTTTCTCGCCAGCTTCCACCGCTGGCCTGGTCAATACAATTCGCTCCACTGCCTTTTGTTTCAAGGAAAAAACTGCCATCGCCACCGCAAGAAAAGTTTTCCCTGTTCCTGCCGGTCCTATTCCGATTGTTATATCATTCTGCCTAATAGCCTCAAGATAGCAACTCTGCCCAAGTGTCTTAGGCTTTATCTGACGTCCCCGGGCGGTAACCATTATTGTATCAAGGAACATCTGATGCAACTTATCCTGGTTTCCCGCTTTAATCATCTTAGTACTATATTGAACATCATGAGCCGTTACCCGGTTTCCCTCACGATACAAAAAAATCAGCTCATCAAATAAAGCGCAAAGTTCTTCAACCTCTGTCTTCACCCCAGAAATAACTAACTCATCATCCCGGGCAAGCAAGCGGCTACTAACCTTACCGCTCACCATACGCAAAAATTCGTCGTTTTTACCTAGTACAGCGACAGCTTCCTCTCGGCTGACAAACTGTATCCGTCTTTCCTCACGCTCTTCTTGTGGCAAAGGTCCAGGCCTCCCAGTTATTGAGTAATATTCATGGTAAGTCCAATATCTTCAATTGTTTCAGTCGACACCTTCACCCGAACCAAGCCTGATTCCGAAGTTTTTAGTACTTCAAAATCGCTGACCAGAACTTGCGCCGTCTCGGGAATTTTGCTCACCAGCGCTTGAAAAGCCTTGGCTTTCGCCAATTCGCGTGCCTCATCAAAGCTTATCTCATATAGGTCGGTAGCAACCTCATGATATATATTTATTGTAGATTCGACAGTGAAATCGCTATTCCTCCACTCCGGTAGTTTTTTGTGAATAACCTCTGTCTCATACCTTGCAAACGGCGGCACTATCACTTTTTTAAAAGCCATCTCTGCTCCCCCCACCTTCACCGTCACAGCCGACACCTTTCTGCCTGTACGCCTGTATTCCTCCCGTACCAAACCTGACTCACCGTAGCTATCATACCATATCCGGGCCTTAATAATACCATTAGCCCTAATTAGCTCACCAGCACCTTGAACTGTATTCTGTCCGTCCGACTGTGGCGGCGGACTGTTTACCCCCCTTACCAGGATATCCCCTTTACTTACAGTATCGCCCTTTTTTACAACCGCTTGCCCAGCAATAGCAATAATCTCTGTAATAACTCCGTCTTTTGCGGCAACAATATCGGCAGGAGCTTTATCCGCTATCCGCGGCAAAGTCTTTTCAACAATCTCTATCAACGCTCTTGTTCCGTTAACCTTGACGCCAACCCAGGCGACCTCCGGCATATTCAGCAAAATCTGGCTTTCAATTTCTTTTACATTGACATCATTCTTAAACACGCCGGTTCTAAGACCGTTAGAAGCTGCAATATCTTTGACCCTATCGCCAGAAACAGTTTTTACACCATCAATATCGATAAACCAAATATAAGAGGTCAACACCTCCAATAAAATAAAAAACAGCACCGCTCCAGCCAACATCATTTTTCGCTGTTTAAACCGTTTCAGCGTAAACGGCAACCCGCGGACCCCTACTATCCGCACTTTATTATGGCTTTTAAACGCAGGCTCTCTGATAGCAAAAAAATCCGGCAGACGCACATAAGCATAAATATCCTCACCGACTTTTTTTATTCCCCAGAGCATAATACCACCGTTTAGGCACAAATTGATAAACTTTTCCGGAAAAATGCCGCTAATTTTAATCCGGACTACGCCGGTTGTATAGTTGGCCAAATTACGTGTCAACACAAAGCCGGCCTCCTAAACTTCATACTTAATTTGTGCCACAGTACCCTCCACCAGTATCTGCTCAGCCGCTAAATTCCCCAGTGTTAACTCCTCGCCATTGATAACAAGTTCCCCTTGATTTAACTTGATGCGTACTAAAAACGGCGCATATTCAATAATACCTTTATGATTCTCCACCAAAAGCTGCTGGTTTCCTAACATAGTTATTCGTGGTAAATCAAGAACAATATCCTCCGGTATTTCCAAAATTCGGGCTAAGCGTTCTAGTTTTCCCCTCCTGCGGCGTTGCATTCCTATTCCCCCTTATCTAGAAATGTATGCTCATAATCATAGATTTAGTAGAGTTATTCATCGGATAAAACATAAAAAAACCGCTTAACCTAATCGTTATAAGCGGTTTAATTTGCCTATATCTCACACAATCGCTTCTATCGAACTCTCTAAATGCGTTGCCAAGGACGACGCCACCTGTCGTCGTGCTAAAAAATCTTCAAATTTATGCACTTTCACCGGTGCGGCAAACCGCATATAGTTTGTCGCAACAATCATTTCACCGCAATCCAGATTCTTGATCTCATTGCGTTGCTGCAGAATATCTTTGCGACACATCGCCTCAAGCTTATTCCGGTCGGCCTTAGAAGCTAATCCAAGAATGAACAGTGTGTTAAGTTGGCTTAGTACCTTGTCAGCTAAGAGCCGGGGCTGTTGATCAACCACGCACAGCCCCAAATTGAACTTACGAGCCTCACTAACAAGCCTGGCAAAAACATTATTGCTGGCATGCTCCTTCTTGCCCAAGAAGCGGTGCGCCTCCTCCAGCACGATAAGCACAGGCTTAACTAAAGCCCGTTCAGCATCAGTTTTAGCAGCATAATCATAAAATAGCTTTTTAGAAAGAAGCGTTGAAAGAGCCTGTTCAGCAAGAAGCGAAATATTCTTCAGCTCAATCAGCACTACCTTCCCCTGCTCAAGATCATTAACAAGATCGGCGACTGTCGATACTTCGTCATCACCAATATTCAGCTCCTGCTGTATATTCCAGCAGACACTCTTTATTTTACTGATGGTACGCGCCTGAAACTTCTGTCCGGTACAAACGTTTAATTCGTCAACAATGTCGGCTGTATCATAGTTCAGCACATCACGCATCCAATGATCTTGCCAAACTGACGAAAGCTTATAAAGAGCATCCATTTGCGGTTCAGAAAAAGTAGCGCATGCCGTAATATCTTCCGGACCAACCGCACTAAAATTGAGTGCCAAAGAACGAGCATAATCACCTTGCGGACAGGTATTATATACCCGGAGTCGCTCGCATATTTCCGGATGCTTGGCCAAGTCCTGATAATACTCATTATGAACATCAAATATCAGTAATCCATAACTGCGGTTATCAATAACCGACCCCGCCAATACCTTGACCAAATTACTCTTTCCTGTACCAGTGGTGCCGAAAATCCCAATGTGTTCAGTAATTGCTTTCGAGCCATATATACCAACCGGCAACTCTAGTACCCCACGACCACTTTTCAAAAAGCCCAGTTCCAAGTCACCTTTCATCTCCGACAATAATTCCGAATCGTCCGCACTTAGTCCACGTACCTCGCAAAAAAAATCCGGGCAAGTCTTAGGATTATATAAATTACCCTGTCCATCAGCATAACAAAGTTGCTCCGCCATACCGATCTTTACAGTGTGATTACCCCCCAAATAAAAATCGAGTTCCTCCTGATTTTCCACCTGACCGTCATTATCTAACTTACCAAGCAAATATCCGACATTACTAATACCTGACCAGCGTGATTTTACCTTGAAATCATAAGCGCGAATATAAAAACGATCGCCGTCTTTGCCTTCTACCACCAGAATATCGCCAAAATCAACATTCTGGTTAGGCGCAACAACAAACTCTACATACGTCCCTTTTGCATAAGTCAGCCGTCCCTTATAGTCCATCACCCAGCCTCCTTTTGCCAAAAATCAATTCATTACTTATTGTACGCATAAGAACACAAAAAAACCGGAAGTTAAGAAAGTTTATTTTTCCATTGCTTATGAATAATCCAAATGTTACTTCTTTTTTGTATCCTCTTGTAAAGACACCCCAAGATATACTAGAATAACTACATGAACTTATAGACGCAATAAATTTAAATTTAAGAGGAGTAACACTATGCCTCAAAAACTTTTTCAGTATATCATGATCTCTATCGGTTGTTTGTCTGCTGCTTGCTCAATTAATCTCTTTTTTGTTCCCCACCATTTGTTAAGTAATGGCATAAGTGGCTTGGCGATTATCTTTTATTACTTGTTCGGTTGGCCGATCGGCATCCAAATGTTTATAATGAATTTACCCCTCTTTTACTTAGCCTATCGCCTTATTGGTAAAGCATATGTGGTTTCTACCATTTATGGCGCGGTTATCCTATCAATCGCAATAGATGCTACCCGATTTCTATCGCAATTCACAACCATTGACGACCCCATCATTTCTGCTATAACTGGCGGTATTATGGGAGGTATCGGTGCCGGTCTTATGTTTCGAGCCAATGGTAGCGCCGGTGGCCTTGATATCATCGCCTCGATTATCAAGAAATACTATTCATTTAATGTCGGACTTGTCAGTTTCGCAGCAAATTGTCTTATCATGATTATTGCAGCTTTTTTCTTCGGCCTCAAATTAGCGGTTTTGACCCTTATCGCCATGTTCATCGGCGCGCAAATAACTGACAAGGTGGTTGAAGGGTTTAATAACAAAAAAAGCATTCATATTATTTCTTACAACTCCGAAAAAATCGTCGAATCCATTATCCGGGAGGTTGGCCGCGGAGCAACAATATTGCGCGGTGTTGGCGCTTATACTCGTCAAGATAAACAAGTTGTTTTTGTTGTTGTAAACCTAACCCAAATCACACAAATTAAACAGCTTGTCCACGATGCTGACCCTGATGCCTTCATGATTGTTACCGATGCTACCGAAGTACTGGGAAAAGGATTTACTATGCCGTTATCCAAAAAAGGTTAACTATACTCCAACAAAATTAAAAATTCAAATATACAAAGAGAAGCTATGTGCGTATTCTTTACTACACATAGCTTCTCTTGTTCATTTCCGCTTATACCTTAAAGCCTTCGGCGGCTTTAAAATCTCCGCAAAAACAATTCCATTCAGCACCACTTCTTGACTAAGCTTCCCTTGCCAACAAGCCGAATTATCAATCGATACTGGAATTTCAGTCGGTAAAATCGGTGTTTGAACAACCTGCCTATCAGGCAACTGTCCCAATCCAGTAGTCAGAACCTCTGGTGATTTCACTTCTGTCTGAGGCGTCCCTCCCGGCGGCGGCACCCGTCTGGGAACGTCAGGATACTCATACTTTTTTGGCTGCCGACTTTTAAGTAACAATGGCACCAAATAAAATACCACCATAAAAATGATAACCCATACTATATCCATACCCTATCACCTATTTCTTTGTGGGTTCAGTCTTGACTGGCGGTGACGAAGGCCCGGCTTTGGCTATCGTTTCCCTCATCTCGGTATCGGCCATCACATTGTTCATATTATAATAATCCATTACACCCATTCTACCTTCTTTAAGCGCCACTGCCAGTGCATGAGGCACTTCAGCCTGAGCCTCCACCACCTTGGCCTGCATTTCTTGGGTATACGCCCGCATCTCCTGCTCTTTGGCCACCGCCATCGCTCGGCGTTCCTCGGCTTTCGCTTGTGCCACGCGTTTCTCTGCTTCGGCCTGATCGGTCATTAGTTCAGCTCCAATATTGCGTCCTACATCCACATCAGCAATATCAATTGACAATATTTCAAACGCCGTTCCAGCGTCTAACCCTTTAGCAAGCACCGTCCGGGAAATAAAATCCGGGTTTTCCAGTACATCCTTATGATCACTAGATGAACCAACATTAGTTACTATGCCCTCACCAACACGTGCAATAATTGTCGCTTCACCAGCGCCTCCAACCAGCCTATCAATATTTGCCCGAACCGTCACCCGGGCTTTTACCTTAAGTTCAATACCGTTTTTAGCTACCGCCGAAATAAATGGCGTTTCAATAACCTTGGGGTTAACACTCATCTGAACCGCTTCCAACACATTACGGCCAGCCAGATCGATCGCCGCCGACCGTTCGAACGGCAAGCTAATTTGGGCCCGATGGGCTGCAATCAATGAATCAATAACCCTGTCAACATTCCCGCCAGCTAAAAAGTGGGCCTCCAGTTGATTTACACTAACATCAAGCCCGGCTTTATTTGCCTTAATTAAGGGTAAAACAATCTTGGCTGGTGGCACCCTCCGCAGCCGCATCCCGATAAGAGTAAAAATTCCCACGTTTACTCCAGCAGCCAGCGCCGAAATCCATAGTCCCAGTGGTACAAAATGCAAAAACAAACTAAGTGCCACAACAAATATCACCAAAATAACAATACTACCCAACACGTTATCGCCTCCTAATTTTGTTTACTGTCAAACCGTCTTACTACTATTCGATTACCATTAACAGCAATCACCTTTATCAAAGTTCGAGCCTCAATATACTCGCCTTCGGACACAACATCCAGATGAACACCGTCAATCTCGACGGTACCAGCAGGGCGAAGCTGCGTCAGCGTAATTCCTTGACAGCCTAAATATGAAAGATAATCACTAGATGCTATATACCCAGCCTTACTTGTTGCCGCGTTTTCCAGTACAAATTTCAACCACAGGCGACTTGACGGAAGCTTCTTGAGCAGCAACAAAAATATTATAATTGCCGCAATAATACTAGCAGCCAAGATATTCAGCGCCATAGAATCCGCCCCCAATGTAAGAAAAAAGCTGGTTAAAATCGCGGTAATTCCTCCTATGCCAAAAATTCCAAACCCAGGCACATAAAGCTCGACTATTATTGCCAGTGCGCCACCAATAAATAAGAGTACCTCCAACCAGCCAGCCAGACCGGTAAACCACTGGCTGACAAAAAAAACCAAAGCCCCTATCACCGCCACCAGCGCCGCAATTCCTGTTCCAGCTGTCTTAATTTCCACAAAAACAGCCAGAAAAATCAAAGAAATAAGCGCTGATTTGACCAGTGGATTAGACAATACCCCGGCAAATTTCTCTGACCAGCCCATAGTATATTCAATCACCGGAGCATCGTCCAGCCCATAATATGCCAAGACTTCAGCTCTGTTTGCAGCAACTAGGTCAGCATAGCCGACTTTAACTGCTTGATAATCAGTAAGCGCCAATATCTGCCCCGGCTCAGCATAGCCCGGATAACCGCGCGACTTATCCACCATGGCCTCTGCTACAGCAGGTTCACGTCCAGTCTTGTTAGCAACAGCCGCAAATTCCGCTTTCAAGGCAGCAATTGTTTTCTCTGTAGCTGGAATAGGCTCAGCGGCCCCGATACTTCCGCCAGGAGCAATAGCAATCTTTTGATGGGAAATTGCAATTAGAGCCCCAGCCGACCAAGCTCTATTCTTTATGTAACAAATCGTTAGCACTGGCGAATCGCCAATCGCGTCCCGGATTTTAGTGGCAGCTTCCACAAGTCCACCAAAAGTGTCAAGCTCCACCAGTATCGCCCGAGGGTTTTTATCTTTCGCCTCAGTTATCGCTTTATGGACAAGTGCTACTTGTCCGTCGTCAATCTCACCCCTGATATCAATGACAACAACCGGCGAATCATTACTATAACTTGTTGAATTCGCAGCAGTAAGCGCTATTACGAATACTAATGCCAACCATAACACTTTTACTAAGCCCCGCATAAGCACCTCCATTTTTGCTGATTATAATAATCTATTCTTCATTTTCCTTAGTATTCCTTTTATGCTTGTTTTTATCTAATTTCGACTTACTTTTTATAAAAAATTGTTTAAATTTTTGCACTTTTTATACTAGTCTTGACTTATTTTCCTTGATATGATATTTTTTAATAGTAATAGTGAAGCATATAACATTAATTATAGTTTATATACAGCAAACAACATACTATCTTCGCCACAGCTATGTAGTACAAGTTTCTCCCTAATTCCACTAACGCACATCTAATTAATCTTGTCTAGTTTCACTACTAATTATTGCATAAATTGCAGTTTCTTCACAGCAAATTTTGCATTTAAAATATTGTGTCAGCTTCACTACCAAACACTTCAGACAGGCCTCTGGCCTGTCTTTTGTTATGCACACATAATAAATTAACCCGGTATTCGTAATGAATACCGGGTCTGTATTATTGATTCAGGTGTTCCTTTACCAGCATATTAACTAGTTTCCCATCGGCGCGACCTTTAACTTTTGGCATCAATATTGCCATTACCTTGCCCATTTCCTTCGGTCCAACCGCTCCGGAAGCTTTAACTGCTTCAGCTACCAATTTTCCGACCTCTTCCTCGCTCAATTGTTCCGGAAGATAGGCAAGTAAAACGGCAACTTCTTGTTTAAGGGATTCAACCAAATCCGGCCTGTTACCTTTTTGAAACTCTTCCATTGCGTCCCGGCGCATTTTGACTTCTTTAGCCAATACTTCCAGGACTTCCTCATCACTAAGCTCTTTTTTATGATCTATCTCGACATTTTTGATGCTGCCACGAACCATCCGGATAACTGAAAGCCGAGCCTTACCAGCTTCTTTATCCTTCATGGCCTGCTTCATGTCTTCAGTCAACCTATCTTTTATAGACATATAAAAAACCTCCGAAACTATTTGAACTTGCGCTTCCGCGCCGCTTCGGATTTCTTCTTGCGCTTAACACTCGGTTTTTCATAATGCTCGCGTTTTCTAACTTCCGAAAGAACTCCCGCTTTTTGGCAAGTACGTTTAAACCTGCGGATTGCACTATCCAATGTTTCGTTTTTACCTACTTTAATTTCTGACACCTAATCTCCCCCCCTCCACACAGACCTCGGGAAGCTACTGTTTGGCTTATGGGTTACCTAAAAATTATACATGACCGTGAAGCTAATGTCAATATTAGCCTGGCGGCCACTTCATAAATCGTCCGCCTAATACATGACAGTGCAAATGATGGACAGTCTGTCCGCCGTCGTCCTTGGTATTGATAACAGTACGAAACCCATTGTCTGCCAAGCCAGCCTCAGCGGCTATCTTGGGAATTGTTGTCATAATATGCCCCATTAAAGCGGCATCTTCAGGAGACACTTCAGTTAAATTGGGAATGTGGCGTTTTGGTATAACCAGAATATGGACAGGAGCCGCAGGACTAACATCAGGAAATGCGATGACATACTCATCTTCATAGATTATTTTTGCGGGAATATCTCGGTTAACTATTTTGCAAAAAATACAATCGTGTTGCATATGACACCTCCTCTCGTCCTACGGTAGCACAGCTTGGAATTATATACACATTTACAGAAATATTCGGCTTATCTATAAGATATCCTGCCAAAACACTTACGGCTTTGGAATATTTAGTCAATTATTTTTCCCCACAACCCGTCACGATAGGCTGCCTTAAGTTCAGCCTTTACTAGTCTGTCACCCACCCGACCGATATCGTCAGTATAGACTCTGATGTAATTGCCTGTCATCCCTTCGACCTTTATGCCATCCCGCCCCTCTGGCAAAAACGTCATTTTCCGTCCGATAAATCGGGATTGAAAGGCGACAGTTTTAGCGTCAGCCAACTCTTGGAGTACCAGAACCCGACGCTTCTTTTCCTGTTCCGGAACCTGATCGGAAAACTCAGCAGCCGGCGTTCCCTGGCGGCGAGAATACGGAAAAACGTGTATCCGGGCAAAATTTATTCTTTCCACAAACTTAAGAGTATTATTAAACATTGCTGTCGTTTCCCCTGGAAACCCGACAATAATATCGGTTGAAATCGCAATATCAGGCACCCTTACCTGAATATCAGCCACCAGCCGCTCGTATTCGGCAGTGCTATAATGACGATTCATTGCTTTTAAAACAGCATCATCTCCGGCTTGCAGCGGCAAATGAAGATGTTGGCACAGCCGCTCATCGTTCTGCATAATAGTAATAATTTCGTCAGATACTTCCACCGATTCAAGCGAACTTAACCTGATTCGAACAACCCCTGCAACCTTCAAAATTTGCTTAACAACTTCGGTAAGAGTATCTGAACTACCCGCATCCCTACCATAAGCGCCTAGATTTATTCCTGTAAGCACAATTTCCTTAAATCCAGCGGCTACTAACTTTTCCGTTTCCTGCAATACACTCGCAATAGGACGCGACCTGAGCGGCCCCCTGGCATAAGGAATTATACAGTAACTGCAGTAATTAGAGCACCCCTCTTGGATTTTTAGAAATGCCCTAGTACGCCCCGGCACCGAAAAAAGCGGAATATCCTCAAACTCCCCGGCAGCCATAATGTCACCAACTGCATTTATCTTATCACCACTCCTAAGTGCCTTTTCCGCCAGTTCAACAATATGCTGCCGCTCCTTGGTTCCCACTACTACATCAACACCGGCAATCGCCGCTACCTCGTCCGACGAAATCTGGGCATAACAGCCTGTTACAACAATAGCAGCAGCCGGATTTAACCGCCCGGCACGCCGAATTAATTGGCGTGATTTCCGTTCCCCCATGTGGGTAACTGAACAGGTATTGACAACATATACATCGGCAGGCTGATCAAAGCCAACCACTTCATAGCCGCGCTCTTTAAACAGCCCGGCAATAGCATCAGTTTCAGCCTGATTAACCTTACACCCTAAAGTAGTTAACGCAACAAACGGCACACCCTTACCTCCCTGTACCAAAGGTTAGCCTAACCTAAATCGCCGTTTTGATACATAATAATACTCAATGCAACCACAGCCGCCGTCTCTGTCCGCAGAATACGCGGTCCCAAAGTAGCAATACACGCCCCATGACTTTTACATGCTTCAACCTCATCTGGACTAAAGCCACCCTCAGGTCCAACTAAGATTAAATACGATTTAGCCTGGCAGCCGCTGAGAATAGCTTTCAAATTTTGCCTTGTCTCACCCTCATAAAGCATTATCACTCTAGTATCTGGCTTTACCTCTTCCAACACTTCAATCAGACTTTGCACTGGCGCCACCGTAGGAACTATGCCCCGACCGCACTGTTTCGCGGCTTCCTGGGCAATCTTTTGCCACCGTTCCACACGAGCTCGCTTTTTTTGTTCATCATAATGAACGGTGCTAAAACGAACAGCCATGGGGATTACACAAACAGCACCAATCTCCACGGCTTTCTGAATTATATACTCCATTTTGTCAGACTTCGGCAATCCCTGAGCCAGGCACACTTCAATCGGCGGTTCACGCCGCTCATCAAGCTTCTCGATAAGTACAGCTTCAACCGTAGTTGCTTTAATTGCGACAATACCAGCCCTCCCAGCCTGTCCATCCAGACCAACAACGACAATTTCCGCTCCAGGCACCATTCTCAGAACCTGCCCAATGTGCCGAGCATCAGGCCCCTCTATAATAATATTTTCCCTTAGCGGTTCGTTGATAAAAAAACGGCGCAAATTAGTTGCCTCCCTTGCGGGCCAGTACTGCCCCCCAACCGCCTTCCTCGGTAGCCTTTTCCAAAGTAAGACCATTGGCCGATAAAGCAAGCAAAACTTCGCCTACCCGTTCGGCAATAATTCCGCTGGCAACAAAATAGCCTCCCGTAACCAGCCCCGCCGGCACGTCAGGCAACATATTAATAATTACATCGGCAATAATGTTAGCAACAATGACATCAGCCTGTCCGGTAAAACCGGACAATAAATCTCCTTTTGCTACTTCAACAACATTCTCAACCTGGTTAACAGCGATATTCTCTGCAGCAACTCGTACCGCCACCGAATCGATATCCACCGCCCGTACTTGAGTTGCTCCAAGCTTAGCTGCCGCAACCGACAGAATGCCAGAACCGGTACCAACATCATAAACAATATTGCCATTAGCAACAATGTCTTCCAGTAATCTAATGCACATTGCGGTTGTATGATGACTGCCGGTACCAAAAGCCATACCCGGATCAATCTCTATTACAATCTCATCTTCTCTGGCATTATAATCCTTCCAGGTTGGTTTAATAACAATTCGTTCGCCCACCTTAACCGGCACAAAAAATTCTTTCCAGGCCACTGCCCAGTCTTCCTCCTGAACTTCGCGCCGCTCTACCAAGCCAACCCTTTTTTCGATATTATGCTCAAGCTCTTCCAAGCACTGACTAAGCAACCTAATTTTCTCATCAAGACAATCATCTACCGGCAAATAGGCTTTAACGGTTACCACTTCTGTCTCCGCTTGTTCTGGAATATCGCAATATTCCCAAGTTCCCGACTGCCGATATAAATTGATGAGTTCTGGATCTTCAATAACTACACCAGAAGATCCCAGTTCATGAAAAATATTGGCCACCGCTTCGGTGGCCTCACGCACGGTCTGAATACTAAGCTCAGCCCACTTCATCCACAATCGCCCCCTGTTATGATGTCACACCCCGAAGGCATCCTTCATTTTTTTGAAAAAGCCCTTCTCTTCCGGGTTGATATCCGACCCGCCAAGCTTCGCAAACTCTAACAAAAGCTCGCGCTGACGTTCGGAAATTTTCTTGGGGGTCACCACTTTAACCCTAACGTGTTGATCTCCGCGGCCATGACTCCGTAAATGCTGAATTCCTTTGTCCTTTAACCTAAACGCAGTCCCAGACTGAGTACCTTCCGGAATACGCAGACTAACCTTTCCATCAAGGGTTGGAACTTCAATTTCGTCGCCTAAAGTCGCTTGAACAATGCTGATGGGAACTTCACAAATAACCTCGTCCCCTTCACGCGTAAATAGTTTATGTTGTTTTACAAAAATATAGACATACAAATCCCCAGGCGGACCACTGCGCATCCCGGCTTCCCCTTCGTTAGCCACACGAAGGCGTGCCCCGCTGTCAACTCCAGCCGGAATTTTAACTTTGATTCGTCTACGGGCACGAACCTTGCCGCGTCCATTACACTCCTTACACGGAGTATGCACAATCTTCCCTTCGCCATGGCAACGGTCGCAGGTAGTCACATTAACCATCCGACCAAGCGGTGTATTGCGAACAACCTGAGTCTGCCCAGTACCACGGCACTGCGGACAAACTTCCGGCTGAGTACCAGGTGCAGCCCCTGACCCTTGACAGGTCGCACACTCCTCGGTTCGGGGTACAGTTATCTCTGTTTCAAGCCCAAACGCAGCTTGCTCAAAAGTTAATTCCATATCATAGCGCAGGTCATTACCTCGCTCAGGGCCAGCAGAACGACCGCCAAACCCAAAACCCGACTGGCCAAAAAACATGTCAAAAAGATCGTTTATTCCGCCGCCACTACCACCAAAACCTCCGAAACCTCCTGCGCCGCCCTGACTTCCGTCAAAAGCGGCATGACCAAACTGATCATACTGCTGGCGGCGTTCAGAATTGGACAGTACTTCGTAGGCTTCATTAATTTCTTTAAACTTCTCCTCTGCCTCTTTAGCATTGTCACGGTTTACGTCAGGATGGTACTTGCGGGCCAGCTTACGAAAAGCCTTCTTCAGCTCGTCCTCAGAAGCCGTTTTTGGTACGCCCAGCACCTCATAATAATCTTTTTTGCTCACGTCACACCATCCAATTACCGGTTGCACAAACTATTCTTAAGCGTCATACAGCCCTTCGCCCGAAGGCGCCTGCCGTTAACGACAGGCACCCTCAGTCAAAAAGCATTAACCACTACTTGTTATATTTCGCCAACCGGGAGTATATATTCTTTTAAACCTTTACACCCATTATTTCTTTTCGTCGTCAACAACTTTATAATCAGCATCGACAACATTTTCGTCCTTGGCCGCTCCTTGCGCACCAGCGCCAGCACCAGGCTGTTCGCCTTCTGCGCCACCGGCTTGATTATACATAGCAGAAGTCAATTCATAAAGCGGTTTAGTTAGTTCTTCCGTATCGGCCTTAATCTTTTCAAGATCGCTGCCCTTCAGACTTTCCTTCAAATTCTCACTCGCCTGCTGGACTTTTTCCACTAAAGCCTTATCAGCTTTTTCCCCTAGATCCTTAACGGTTTTTTCTGCTTGATATATCAGTGAATCGGCATTATTTCTAACTTCGACCTCTTCACGGCGCTTTTTATCTTCGGCAGCATGAGCTTCAGCTTCTTTAACCATTCTCTCAACATCATCCTTGGCCAGACCGCCGGACGAAGTAATGGTAATCTTCTGTTCTTTACCTGTACCCAAATCCTTGGCCGACACATGGAAAATACCGTTGGCATCAATATCGAATGTCACCTCAATCCGAGGTACACCACGCGGTGCAGGAGGTATGCCGGATAACTCGAAGCGGCCAAGGGTCTTATTATAAGACGCCATCTCACGTTCACCCTGCAGTACATGAATATCAACCGAAGGCTGATTATCAGCCGCAGTAGAAAACACCTGACTCTTCGATGTCGGAATGGTAGTATTGCGCTCAATAATTTTAGTGAATACGCCGCCAAGCGTTTCGATTCCTAGCGACAATGGCGTTACATCAAGAAGCAGTACATCCTTAACCTCGCCCACAAGTACACCAGCCTGAATAGCAGCACCTACAGCTACACATTCATCAGGATTTACACCTTTATGCGGCTCCTTGCCCAAGAACTTCTTAATGGCTTCCTGAACCGCCGGGATTCTTGTTGAACCACCTACCAAGATAACTTTGTCAATATCTTTTGCACTCAAAGACGAATCTGAAAGCGCCTGCCTGGTTGGCCCCATAGTTGCTTCCACAAGATCGGCAGTCAATTCTTCAAATTTAGCTCTGGTAAGATTAATATCAAGATGCTTAGGACCAGACTGGTCAGCAGTAATAAACGGCAGATTAATATTGGTTGTCAATACACCAGACAACTCAATCTTAGCTTTTTCAGCCGCTTCCTGCAACCGCTGCATTGCCATACGATCGGACGAAAGATCAATGCCTGATTCTTTCTTAAACTCGGCCACCAGCCACTTCATAACCCGCTCGTCGAAATCGTCGCCACCCAGCCGGTTGTTGCCGCTGGTAGCTTTTACCTCAAACACGCCGTCACCCAGTTCCAGAATTGACACATCAAAAGTTCGCACCCGCATCTTTAGTCGCCTGACGCTGGCTGTCAGAGAAATAGGCTGGTACAGTAATAACCGCTTGAGTTACCTTTTCCCCCAAGTAAGATTCTGCATCAGCTTTAATTTTTTGCAGAATCATCGCCGAAATTTCCTGGGGCGAATAGTCCTTATCATCAATGCGAACCTTATAATCGGTCCCCATATGTCTTTTTATCGAACTAATAGTACGGTCCGGATTAGAAACTGCCTGACGCTTTGCCAACTGTCCCACCAGACGTTCCCCTGTCTTAGAAAATCCCACTACCGATGGAATTAACCGACTGCCTTCAGCCGTAGGAATAACCGTCGGCTCGCCACCTTCCATAAACGCTACCACCGAGTTAGTGGTTCCCAAGTCTATCCCGATTACTTTTGCCATATTGCTTTCCTCCTTAGCAAAATTATCCTTTTGTTTAATTAACTATTGCTGACAACTTTAACCATACTTGCTCTAAGTACTTTGTTATTAGCCATATATCCTTTTTGGAGTTCCTCCAAAATCAGACCGTCAGGCTGACTCGCGTCTTCAATTCTCATAACAGCTTCGTGCTTTGCGGGATCAAGTTGCTCGCCTATTGCAGGTATTGCCTTCACCCCAAAGCCCTCTAATATTTGTCCTAACTGTCTGTAAACCATATCTACTCCGGTTAACAACTGCGCTGCATCCTGAACGGCGCCAGCCGCCAATGCTCGCTCAAAATTATCCAAAACCGGCAATAGCTGATTGATAACACCATTAGCAACAACCTGAGAAAGTTCTTCTTTCTCCTGACGGGTTCGTCTCCGGAAGTTATCAAAATCTGCCTGCAGTCTCAGAAGCCGGTTATTTACTTCATCCAACTCCTGGTTCTTGGCATCCAGATTAGTAAGTATCTCGTTCATTTCTTCCCTGTTAAAACAAACCTCTGCCTTAGCCTCCACAGCTGCCTCTGCATCGCAGTTATCAGCTTCAATTGCGTTGTCTAACTCCTTATCCGCCATAATACTTCACCTCCTGTTAAAAATCAGGCATTGCTGCATCAGCAGTGCCAGCCGTCTTAGCAACGCCTTCTTCTTTTTTCTTGATAATGGTGTCGATCCTGAGAATCGCCACCGCAACCTCGCCAGCAGCTTTAATAGCATGCAACTTAACTGGCACAGGGTCAACAACGCCCATCGCTAATAGATCGGCAGTCTCGCCGCTGTCACAATCAACCCCCAGCGAATCCACCCCTCCACTAACCTGAGCGGCAACAACTCTTTCCACCTTCTCCAGCGGATTAAACCCGGCATTCTCAACAATCTGGGCAAGCGGCCGCTTCAGAGCGTTAGCAACACAGTCCACGCCGTACGCCGCCATCCCCTTTGCACCGTCCCGGGATTTTTCCACCGCGCGGGCAATAGCTATTTCCACCGACCCGCCCCCTGGAACATAACCACCCTTTGCGGCGGCCTGAACACTTGAAGCAGCGTCTTTAGCAATACGTTCCCGCTCGCCGACAACCTCTTCCGTGGCTGCCCCCACCAAAATAGTCGCCATCGGCTTACCTTTACCACCGACAATGCGAACCTGTTCCAGTTTCTCATCTTCATAAACCTTTTCAGCAAACCCCAGGTATCTCTCTAGATCAGCCAAATCCTTCTTCAGACCAGTACGCTTTATAACCCTAGCGCCGGAGTGCTCAGCTACCCGACGCATATCTTTCATTGATACCCTTTGAATAACCATTATTCCAGCATCGGTTAAAAGCTCCTCCGCCGCCTCATGAACTCCGCGATCAACTAAAACAACCTGAACCCCAAGATCAATAATCTTCTGGAGATTAGCCTTGAACTCATCCTTTATTTCTATGTAGCGCTTAAAACCTGCTTCGGTGCTAAGTGCTTCATCCTCAATTTCTTCCGGTTCCAGAGCATCATCCACCAAGAGAAGTTTCGCTTCGATCACCTCTAGCGGCATCTCCTTGCTGACTCGCTCCTTATCCACGATTACACCTAGGAAAACCTCGTTTTCCGCACCCTCTTCAGCAGTAATAATGTCCGACAGCTTAAAATTAGGTTCACATAACTTTTCCAAACCAACCAGCCGTGCTGCAGCAACCACCAGTTCGGCAATATCATGATGTTCGCGTCCGGCAATCATTGCAATCTTCTCCAGCATAGGATCATCAATATCCTGTACCTGGTGGCCGCGCTTTTTCAGCTCTTCCACAGCGCAACTAATGCCAAATTTAACACCTTCTATCACCCTAGCTACCGGCACACCGCGCATTACCTGGCTTACGCCTTCGCTCACCAAGCCCCCGGCCATAATCGTTGCCGTAGTCGTGCCATCTCCCACTTCGGCTTGTTGAGCCTTGGCAATATTAATTAACATCTTAGCCGCCGGATGATTCACGTCCATCTTATCTAAAATAGTAACCCCGTCATTAGTAATAATAACTTCGCCAAACCGATCCACCAGCATAGTATCAAGGCCTTTAGGTCCTATAGTTCCCTCAACGGCTGCGGTTATCGCCCTGACGGCATTAGCATTGGTCAAAAGAGCCGCCAGTCGTTCATCAACTTCCGATCCGCTCCCCGCCTGCTTCAAATTCATCCTGTTTCCTCCCATATAATATTATTACCTGACTCAACCAAGGTATGACAGGACCGGCTGAAGGCAGACCCTCCGGCCTGCCAATTAACTTCTTATAATTTATATTTTTTTAGAATTTCACCGAGATGACGATGCATAAACTCCAACACAGTAATTATCTTACCATACTCCATTCTAGTGGGACCAAGTACCGCCATCGTGCCGATAATTTGCCCCTCTACCCGATAAGTAGCCTGAACCATACTACAGTCCTGAATACCACTATACTTGTTTTCCCTGCCAATAGTTACAACCACGCCCTCCCCATCCTGCATATGGAGAATATCACACAACAGCTGCTCTTCTTCCAACATAGTCAAGAGCCCCTTAATTTTTTCAACCTCCCGAAATTCGGGCTGATTCAAAAGCTGCGTCGTCCCACCTAAGTATACCTTTTCGCCGCCTTCCACCGCCAAAGCCTGACGTAATACCGATAGCGCGGTCTCAAACAGCAAGGGATTAGCCATAATATCCTGCCTTACTTCTTTAAAGAGCGAGGTCTTTATCATGTCAAAAGATAAGCCTGCCAACCGATTATTAATGCAGTTGGCAATCTCCTGCAAATCATGAAGCGAAGTACCCTCAGGAATATCCAACACCTTATTTTCCACAAAACCATTATCAGTAACCACCACCACAATAGCCCGCCGCTCATCAAGAGGCAAAAACTGCACATACTTGAAAAGCGACTTAGCCGGAGCCGGAGCTACCATCAAAGAAACATTACGCGTCATTCGGGACACCATCTTCACAGTCTCCTGAAACACCTGTTCAATGTTTTTAACCTTTGTCTCATACCAATTGGTAATTAAGGCAATCTCGCGGTCGGAAATTTTCGGCGGCTGCAGCAGACAGTCTACATAAAAACGATAGCCTTTGGGTGAAGGAACCCGGCCTGCCGAAGTATGCGGCTGTTCCAAATATCCCAGTGCCTCAAGGTCAGCCATTTCATTGCGGATTGTGGCCGAACTCAGGCCCATACTGTGCTTGCGGGCAATAGAACGTGACCCCACAGGTTCAGCGCTTGATATATAGTCGTCAACGATAGCCTGGAGAATTTTTTGTTTACGTTCATCCAGCATCGGTCTTCCTCCTTGTTGTTAGCACTCTATTTGATAGAGTGCTAACATCTAATAAAAAAATACCATCCTAAGTCATGAATGTCAAGATCTTTAGGACGTTTTATAGCCGATATCACAAGAAAAAAATCAACCAATACAGTTGCACCAAAGGACCTGCGCCGTTCAAGTCGCAGGCCTAAACTCTCCTCATCCAGCGTAATCTTTGAAAAATTACAAGCTTTAATCAGGCAGAAAGGCAGCAAAAACAAGGTTGCCATACTTCATTCCGGTGGCAGTTAAATAGATACGCCCATTCTCAGTAGCAAGCGCCCCTTTTGCTGTCATCTCAGCAATAACAGCCCCGTATCTGGCAGTAAAATCAACGCCGAACCGCTCCTTAAACGCGCCATAATCCAGTCCCTCCGCAGTCCTAAGCGCTAAAAAGGCATACTCGGCCATCGCAGTCATAGCATCTGGAACTTCCCGCTGTACAACAGGCAGCTTCCTCTGCTCCAACAATCTGATGTATTCCCGATAGTCGCTGGTGTTAGAAAATCGCTCGCCTTGCCAAAAAGAATGAGCTGCAGCTCCCAACCCAAGATACGGCTGATAGCGCCAATACTTCAGATTATGGCGACACTCGCATCCCGGACAAGCATAATTCGAAATTTCATAGCGGCGATATCCTTGTTCAGGAAAAAATGTCGTCGCCATTTGATACATAGCATCTTCCTCGTCCTCAACCGGCAGTACCAAATTTTCAGATGCCAGCATAGCTGCAAAAGGAGTTCCAGCTTCCACTTTTAGGCCATACACCGATATATGCCCAATAGAAAGCTTTGCCGCTGCTATTAAATCAGCCTGGAAACTATCCTGCGATTGCATAGGTAAACCATACATTAAGTCAATACTAATATGGTCGAACCCACAGCTTTTAGCGACTGTGACCGCCTCTACAGCTGCAGCCGCAGAGTGAACCCGTCCTGCTGCCTTCAACACACCGTCATCAAAGCTCTGTACTCCTATACTGAGGCGATTGACGCCTAGAAAGCGCAAAACAGCTAACTTATCCGAACTAACCGTGTCCGGGTTAGCCTCCACAGTAAACTCAGCATCCCTTTCAATATGGCAGTAATGCTTTAGGCAATTAACCAACGTCGTCAATTGCTCTCCGGACAAAATAGTCGGCGTTCCACCGCCAATATACACCGAATCCACAGTACAGTCGGATAAAATACCGCCCCTGCCGGCGATTTCCCGACAAAGGGCGGTTATATAAGACTCATATATAAAAGGATCGTCTTCGGCACTTGACGGGAAATCGCAATATAAGCATTTCCGGCGGCAAAAAGGGATGTGAATATACACACCCAGCTTCATATTAACCCTCCGTTAATCCATCTTTAAAATCGCCATAAATGCTTCCTGGGGCACTTCAACATTACCAACCTGTTTCATGCGTTTTTTACCCTCTTTTTGCTTTTCAAGCAATTTCCGTTTACGGGTAATATCTCCGCCATAACACTTGGCCAGCACGTCTTTGCGCATCGCCCGCACCGTCTCCCTGGCAATAACCTTATTGCCGATAGCAGCCTGAATAGGAATCTCAAACATCTGCCTTGGAATAATTCCCCGCAGTTTTTCCGCCAGCAGCCGCCCGCGATATTGCGCCCTCTCACTATGAACAATAACGCTTAGTGCATCTACAGGCGTTCCATTTAAAAGTATATCAAGCTTAACCAGGTTTGAGGCCTGGTAACCTATCAGTTCATAATCCAACGAGGCATAACCTCTGGTTGAGGACTTCAGTCGATCAAAGTAATCATAAATTATCTCACTAAGCGGCAAATGATAAGTTAGCATCACTCGTGAGGTATCCAGATACTTCATATCCTTAAACTCACCGCGTTTTTCCTGAGAAAGCTCCATGACACTGCCAACATAGTCATTAGGTACAATTACAGTGGCCTTTACATATGGCTCATCAATATGGTCAATCTCTTGCGGCGTCGGCAAGTTTGATGGATTATCGATGCGGCAAACCTCACCATCAGTTTTATATACCATATATATAACATTCGGAGCAGTAGTGATAAGTGCTAAATTATACTCCCGTTCCAACCGTTCCTGGATAACATCCATATGCAACAAGCCAAGAAAACCGCAACGGAAGCCAAACCCCAGCGCCACTGAAGTTTCCGGCTCAAAAATCAACGCAGCGTCATTCAGCTGCAACTTTTCCAAAGCATCCCGGAGATTGTCATAATCGCTGCTCTCCACCGGATAAAGACCGCAGAAGACCATTGGGGTAACCTTCCGATAACCAGGCAGCGGTTCTCTCACCGGCCGTTCACCATCAGTTACCGTATCCCCTACGCGAGAATCTTTGACATTTTTAATACTGGCAGCAAAAAAGCCAACCTGACCGGGTCCAAGTTCGTCTACTCCAACAAGGTACGGACGGAAGACGCCAACCTCATTCACTTCAAAAATTTTTTCAGTTGCCATCATTTTGATTTTCATTCCCGGTTTTATGCAGCCATCCACCACCCGCACATAAACGATAACCCCCTTATACGAGTCAAAGTGCGAGTCAAAAATCAGCGCGCGCAGTGGAGCATCATTATCTCCCTTGGGGCTTGGAATTTTACGTACTATAGCTTCCAAAATTTCTTCAATTCCGATGCCGGTTTTAGCACTGGCCAGCACCGCATCTGAAGTATCCAGACCGATTACATCCTCAATTTCCTGCTTAACTCGCTCAGGATCAGCGCTAGGAAGATCAATCTTATTGATAACCGGAATAATCTCAAGATCGTGTTCGAGCGCCAAGTAAACATTAGCCATCGTCTGCGCCTCAATTCCCTGGGCAGCATCAACAACTAAGAGCGCCCCCTCACACGCCGCAAGACTGCGGGATACTTCATAAGTAAAATCCACATGCCCTGGAGTATCAATAAGATTAAGCATATAAGTTTGGCCATCACGCGCCTTATAATTCAGCTGTACTGATTGAGCCTTAATAGTAATGCCCCGTTCCCGCTCAAGTTCCATCTGATCGAGGACCTGATCCTCCATCTCTCTGGCGGTAAGTGTCCCAGTATATTCTAGCAGTCGATCAGCAAGCGTCGACTTTCCATGATCAATATGGGCAATAATTGAGAAATTGCGTATATTAACAGTATTCATTAGGCGACTTCCTCTCAATGGGCAGAGTAACTTGTTCAATTATAGCATCTGCCGGCTGCCGCCTGCAACCATTTCCCGGCTACTCGAAAACACTCTTAAAAAATTCGTCCAGAAACACCCTTAGCTCTCGGCTATAGTGTAATAACTCGGTTTTTGTTTCTACTGCCTCGTCAATAAACTGCTTACGCCATTCGTTAAGCCAAAAGATAATTGGTCCCACCTCGACATAAATAACAAGCGGCAGAGAAACGCGCCTTCCTTCCGCCTCCAAATTCAGTGATGAATAAGTGCTAGTAAGAGTTGCCACGGGAAAAACAGCTTTCACTGCCGTATCATTTCCTAGCAGATACGCGGTATAAACCCCGGTTTTAGCATTTCGCGTAATATTAAAAGCCTGCCCATAACAATGCGTCAATGTTAACTCATCCAACTGTCGTCCGGCAGCGCCAACTCCGATTACTATTATTAAAATAAGTGCAATTAACCCACGCTGAAATATAACTCTATCCCTAGCCTCTAGCCCTATAAGCACAAAATCACCCCCACGGACCTATGACTCTGCCAATATCTCTGCCAGAATATCACCAAGCATGGCCATGCTACGCAGCACTTCCTCTTTTTCGCTTTCCTGACAACCTACTTCCAACAATAGTGCCCTGGGATGGAGATGCTGGTTATACCTCCACTCGTCCAGTTGTATTCCCTTTGACACACCTGGGTAATGCTGATTGAGTTTTGCGTCAATTAGCTTGGCAAAGGCATGGTTTTGCTGCCAATGTGGCTGTGGCAGCCCTTCATGCCCCATAGCCACAATAATAGTAATTCGTGCCGCCGCCATACCATTAACCGTAACGGTTGCTGCCTCTTTCTTACAAGCATCACGGTGAATATCAAATAGCATCTCTAACGACGGATTTGTCGCCAACATATTTTTCGCCGTCTCCTCGGACGGGCCATAAGCCTTCATAAAACTCGGATAATCATGAATAGACTTGCTCTGAACCGCACCTATGCCATGCTCGGCAAGTTTATTAACCAAAGCTTCGCCAACCTCGACAATATTCCCTTGCTTACCACCCGGAGCATGTGAAACCCCAGACCACGGAATAAATGACTCGGAAGTATGGGTGTGATAAATTCCTACCAAAGGTTTATTGGACGACACCGTATCTCGCCATGTGAATTTAGGAAAATCGGGCAGGCTCATCGCGCTTACTGTCGCCTGATTTCCCTTGACTATTGCAAGAAAGGGAATCTCAACCCGAAAGATTGAACCTAAATCCTTAACATCTACCCCTGTTAAACTAGTTAAACTACTCTCAATTATTGCTCTGGCAGTTAGCTCAGGTTTAACCTTGACCGCCGTCTGCGACGCGGCAGCTTGGGCAAATCCGGGAATGCCCAAAGACAAAACATATCTCCACCCCGGCAAAATCGAAACTGCTCCTGCTTCAGTCCCCGCAACCGGCGTAACTGCAGGTATAGCTGCTTCATTTACAGCATTATAATGCAGGCGACTTACCGCCAATACAAAAAATGCGATAACAACCCCCGTTATCCACCATATTCTTCGCTCCCGCTGTATCCGTTGACGTCTAGTAACCATTGCCGCCTCCTGCACTTTGTTTACATACAATCTATATGCTTGGCAGCAAGAAAAATATTACAGTTCGGACAAGTTAGTGAAGATACATATGAATATTCTCATAATCAATATTGGGATGCAGCGCCCGATTAATTCCTCCAGCGATAATCGAAGCAATATCTTCAATCAGCCGGTCAACTTCTTTTGGTGTAACCATCAAATCACCAAGTGCTTCAGGCAGTACCTGCCCAACAATAGTTCGGCGGTCAGCATCAGCTATATTTTCCATACTCTTAAAATAACGGGAAAAAGCCGAATACTCCTGCAACGCATTAAGAGTATCCATCGCTATGGTCGAAGCATGAACCACCGTCGGTACACCGATAGCGATAACCGGTACGCCCAGCGATTCCTGTGTCAACCCAAACCGTTTATTTCCCACACCAGAGCCCGGACTAATTCCCGAATCGGCCAACTGCACAGTAGTAATAACACGATGACTTGAGGCAGCAGCCAACGCATCGACTGCAATTACCATATTGGGCTTAATTCTATTCACAAGGCCACCGATAATTTCCGCTGTTTCCATCCCTGTAATGCCAAGAACCCCTGGAGCAATGGCACATACCGACCTAACTCCGCCTTTAAGCTCAGGAGATAGCATTCCCTGCAAATGACGAGTAACAACAACTTTATCAACTGCCCGCGGCCCCAAGGCATCAGGAGTAATATTCCAGTTTCCTAACCCCACTATTAAAATAGTACAATCCGGAGGCAACTTAGCCATTGCTCCAAGTTCCTTCGCTAAAAACTCCATAACCTTATCCTCAAGCGGGGTATTCTTATACCGCAAACCTTCGGCTTCAATTGTCACATACCGCCCCTGACGTTTACCCATCACCTGCTCTGCCGCGGGAGTTGTAATACTCACGCTGGTAACAACAACCTCTTCATCACCGGAAGTCTCTACCAAAACACCGGGAATATCCTCCCTGACTTTTCTAGTTAAGGCCTCACGCGCTTCTAAGGCCAAATCTGTACGTGGAGAACCAGAAAATGCTTCCACACCAACCCACTCCTATCTGGCTATTTATAACAAATCACTAAACCGTAAAATTATCTTATCCTTTTTCTTCCCCACTTATACAGAACCTGGCAATTACTACTTGCATTTTGCATACCAACATGCTAAAATAGTTCAGGTAACATGGTCAAAGGAGGTGAACGATTTGCCAAACATTAAATCTTCGGAACGCAGCGTCAAAACCGATGCTTTACGGCGCTCTCAAAATTTGGCCACCAAATCAATGGTAAGAACCGCTGCCCGTAAAGTCGCTTCTTCTATTGAATCCGGGAACGCTAACGAAGCAAAAACCCTCCTGACCAATGCTAGCAGCGTTATTGACAAAGCAGTCGCCAAAGGCGTTATCCATAAAAATGCCGCGGCTCGGAAAAAATCCCGTCTGGCCAAAAAAATTAACGCTATCGCAAAAGCTTGCGCTTCTTGTATCTTGGTCTGTCTTACCGGCACATATCAATAATAACCCTCTCCAACACAAAATTATCAGCCCGCCCTGACTTCAAATCCCGGTCGGCATTCGCCAAGGCCACTACCGTTGCCTGCAATTTGGCGGCAGTAAACCCCCTGCTTTGTCGTACCAGCTTATCCCCGACAAATGGGGGAACACCTAATTTATCAGCAACAAGCCCGCTATTTAGCCCCTTATCAGTCAACTCTCTCGCCTGCCACAACAGCCGTACCTGCCGAGCCAACAGTAACAGCAGTCGAATAGAATTTTCTCCCGTAGAAAGCTGTTCCTCCAAAAGTTTCAGCGCTCGACTTAGCTGTTTCTGGCTTACGGCCTCAACCATGGTAAACACCGACACCTCAGGTACAGTCGCCATTACGCTTAGGACTTCAGCAAGACTAATTACCCGTCCCTTACTATAAAGGGCTATCTTTTCCAGTTCCCCGTTCAAAAAGCCCAGTGAAATCTGCGGCATTAGACTTATCGCCGCCATAACGTGCTCCAACGCATCATTCGCCATTTTCTTACCCAGTTCATCCAGCTTAGCAACAATCCAGGGCCGTACCTCTTTGGGCTTGAGGGGACTAAAGTCTACCACCGTACCGCTCTTTTCCACCGTTTTATATATTTTTCGCCGTTTATCAACCTTTTCGGTTGTCGTAAATATAACATGACAATATTCCGGCATATTTTCCAAGAGCGCTAAGATCCGCTCCCCGCCATTATCACGTGCCCCCTCTGATTCTCCACCTTTACGGGCTCTAAACATCTGCGTTCCCCGAATAATTACAACATTCTTCCCGCCCATAAACGGCACCGTCTCAATAAGGCCAGCCATTTCCGCTGGAGCTGGATCGCGTTCTAAAACCACCAGGCCAACATCCCGTTCATCCGGCGGCAATACAGCGTTAACAATCTCATGCTCCACCTGATGGATTAAAAACGCTTCTTCGCCAAACAACAAATAAACCGGATAAATCCGCCCCTTTTTAATTTCCGTCAATACCTGTCTGTAATCCATTAACTGCCCCCATCTCCAGAGCCATAATATATTTATGTTTAATATTTATATTTATCTATCTCTAAACAGTAGTTTACTCAATCCGCAGTTCTACAAAAGGTTTCGCAAGTAAGTCGCCGACCATCAGTAGCAAAAACCACCGCCCCTTCACGGTCAGTGCGAAAAATCTTAACATCTCGCTCCGCCAAACGCTGAAGTGTTTCTTGGTGCGGATGGCCAAACCGATTATGGCCTACTGAAATAACAGCAAACCTTGGTGAAAAGGCCTGTAGAAACCGCTCATTGGTAGAAGTCCTTGCTCCATGGTGAGCCACCTTTAGAACTGTGCCGCCACCAATTCCTTCGCCAACCATAGCCACTTCTCCTCTTGCCCCAACATCGCCTGTAATAAGAAAACTATGGTCACCATAACCAACTAATATCACGTTTGATCGTTCATTTTCCGTTTTTTTCATAGCACCAGTTTCAGCATACACCACCATGAACATTACGCCATCCAACAAAACTTTAAGCCCGGTTGCAGCAGGAATTACCTCGCTACCTGCAGCATCTCTGATCAACGCCGCATACTCCGGCTGGTTATCCTGGCACGGCAATATAATGCGCCGCACCGGAAAGGATGCCGCCACTGCAGCCGCACCGCCGGCATGATCCTGGTGACCGTGCGTCAAAATAATATAGTCAATCGTCCTAACACCATAATGCTTTAAGTACGGAACAACTACCCGCTCCCCTATATCAAAACCGCTCAATTTATTATTCCCACCACAGTCTACAAGCACGGTCCGGCCATGCGGCGTAGTAATAAGCGTAGCATCACCCTGACCAACATCAATAAAATGAACATACACCGGACGAGGATAGTAACAATACAGAAAAACACTGACAATAGTCACTGCAATAACCGCCGTAGCCTTAACTGGCCAGCGACGCAAAACTTCTGCCGGCAGCAGCAGCTTTCGCGGCAAATAGCCATAAATCCAGGCTAACAGCCCATAATAAAAAACCCCGCCAATTACTCCAATCGTTGGCAAAAAAACATTACTGCCCGGAAGCGAAGCAATATGTGCCGTAATATTAGTTGCCGTGCCAATTAATAGTGCGCACCCTACTAATAGTATTTTACCAAACAATGGCCAAACTGCACCACTAATAACACCCAATAACCCCACAACTACAACAGCTTCAATAATTGGCAGCACAATTATATTAGCAATAAACGAACTAACTGGAAAAGCATTAAAATACCAGGCAACAAATGGCAGCACGCCTAATTGGGCGGTTAAAGTTACACTAACAGGTCCCCTGAGGCAAGACGGCAAAACAACCAATCGTTCCAAAGTCTTCGGATAAAAGAAAATCAGCCCGGCACTAGCACCAAACGAAAGCTGAAAACTAATATCAAACAAGAGTTCCGGTTGATAAATAAGCATAGTCAATGCCGCAAACGCCAAGGCCTGGTGAGCGTCTTTCTCCCTTCCCAGCCCGATTGCAGCAAGCGCAAGTAGTCCCATAATACCTGACCGTACCACCGGTGCCGTCAAGCCGGCAAACACAGCGTAAAATGTAATACAAACCGCGCTGACAAGAGCAATTTTCCCTTTTCCCATCCCCAGCCGGCCGCCCATCCATAATACCACTCCAGCCACCAAAGCAATATGGGTGCCGGACACTGACAAAATATGGACCAGGCCAGTAGCCGCAAAATCCCGTATCACCTGTCGGTTAATACCAAAATAGCCCCCAAACAGAACGCCGTTTAAGAGAGCAGCATCATCCGGTGCCATCGCCTGTTTAATGAACTCTGCCGAACGCTCCCGCCAGGCGGCAATACGATCTTGCCATGACCAGGACGCGGCTGACCAATAAATAAATTGTTCCGGCTTGGCAGTCATCCTAGCCGTTATACCCTGAAGCCGCAATGAAGCTGCACTGTCCACCAAACCGGGATTTTTGAATCCCTCCAGCGCTGATAATTTTCCTGTCATCCGCACATAATTGCCGCAGACCGCCCGATTCGTTTGGCTAGACTGGTGTAAAGTAACAGTAATTACTCCCGTGGCAGGCTGACTTTTTCCCGCACTGTCCGCCACCTGGTTTACAGCAACTAGATATTTAACACCCACCATACCCAGCTCAGCATTCCACCACCGGGGCGCTGAAATAACAACTCCATCAATTGTCACAGTCTGTCCGGTAAAGCTGCTGACATCCCAAGGCGAAATTAACTGGGAATGGTAAAATCTGATCATTCCGACAACAAAAAACAACCCTAATACCACTGCCGTAACATAACGCGATCCCCTATGAACTCCGACGCATGCCGCGCTTAAAAACACCGCGAATACTAAGTACAAAGCTGTAAGCGGCAGAAAAAACATTTTTGCCAACCAGACACCAGCGGCAAAAAAAGCCGCCATTCCAATCAATGACTTAGGCATAAAACACCCATTTCCCTCCGAACTCCGAAATGAGGTTCAAATGAACTTCGCCTTGGCTTTGACAATTCCTTGTCTTCCTCATCACACAGTCAAAGAAACACGATGCTACAACGTGATCAACGCCTCCACCTTCTTAAACTTGGCAACACCAATTCCCGGAACCCTCGCTAAATCAGAAGTTCTCTGGAAAGGTCCATGTGCATTGCGAAAATCCACAATCCGTTTGGCAAGCACAGGGCCAATTCCCGGAAGGCTTTCAAACTCCGCCTGACCTGCTACATTGATGCTTACCTTGCCGCAAATATCGCCAGACCCAGCTGATTCTACCGTCAATCGGTCTTGAGATGGAACAATTACGGTTTCAGGAATCACGCTCCTTTGCCACTGGCCATAAAAACTCCCTGCCACAATCAAACATGCTAACAAAAGAATGAGCACCCAGCGCCTTTTGACCAAATCCATCCGGCATCGCCCCTCTTATCCTTTTGCTCAGAAAATTCGCCATTATTTTCCATACTCCTACATTGGAATGCACAAAAAATAAGTCGGTCATGCGACCGACTTATTAGGCTCTTACTATTTAACTACTATATTTACAAGCTTCTGTGGCACACAAATTACCTTAACCACTTTCTTATCAGCTACAAGTTCCTTCACTTTATCCTGCTCAAAAGCCATTGATTCTAGTTCAGAAGCTCCTAAGCCTACCGGAACGATAATCTTGTCTCTCACCTTGCCGTTAATTTGAAGCACAATCTCAACTTCATCCACCTCAACAGCCGCAGCATCAAAAACAGGCCAGGTTTGGGCGTGAATGCTCCCTTCAGCAATAGTTTCATGCCACAACTCTTCGGTAATATGCGGGGCAAAAGGCGCTAACAATTTCAGCAGTCCGGCCACCACCTCCCGGATAAGCCCCGGCGAAGCTTCAGCTTGTAACTCCCGGAAAGCATACATAGCATTCACCAGCTCCATGATCGAACTGATAGCAGTATTGAAATTAAATCGTTCACCGATAGCTTCTGACACCTTTCTAATAGTGACATGAAGCACACGCCTTAATTCACGTTCGTTTTTGTTCAGTTTGCTGGGATCATACTCATCGGCTACTAGCGCATTCTCTCCAGCATAGTGGCCAACAATCCGCCACAACCTGTTCAAAAAGCGATAAGCACCTTCCACGCCTTGATCGCTCCACTCCAAATCCCGTTCCGGAGGCGCAGCAAATAGAATAAACACACGAGCAGTATCGGCGCCATATTTGGCAATAATCTCCTCAGGCGAAACAACATTCCCCTTGGATTTTGACATTTTAGCGCCATCCTTGATTACCATACCTTGAGTAAGCAAGTTTTTGAATGGCTCGCCGATATTCATCAACCCGGCGTCCTTAAGAACCTTGGTAAAAAAACGTGCATACAGAAGATGCAGAATGGCATGTTCGACACCGCCAATATACTGATCCACCGGCATCCAATAATTTACTTTGGCCGAATCAAACGGAAGCGTTGAATTATGTGGATCGGTATAGCGGAAATAATACCAGGACGAACAAATGAACGTATCCATAGTATCTGTTTCCCGCCGGGCACGATTCCCGCAATTAGGACAACTGCAATTAACGAATTCCTCCACTTTAGCCAGCGGAGAAACCGTCCCTGAATCAAAACTTATGTTATTTGGAAGCATTACCGGCAACGCCTCTTTGGGAACCGGCACCACACCACACTTATCGCAATAAATCATCGGAATTGGAGCGCCCCAATACCGCTGACGGGAAACCAACCAGTCGCGCAAACGGTAATTAACCCGCCGCTTGCCGACACCATGCTCTTCCAGCCACGCGCATATTACATCCTTGCCGCTCTCATTATCCCTTCCGCTAAACTCCGCCGAGTTTACCATCTGTCCTGATCCCTCATAAGCTGCGGTCATCGTTTCAATTGTCGAATCGCCACTTGGCGCCTGAATAACCAGTCGTTTAGGCAAACTGTACTTATCAGCAAAATCCCAGTCCCGCTGATCATGAGCCGGAACCCCCATTACAGCACCAGTTCCATACTCCATTAAAACATAGTTCGTCACCCAAATAGGTACCTTTTCCCCTGTGAATGGATGAACAGCATATGCGCCGGTGAAAACGCCTTCTTTTTCCGTTTCGGTAGAAGTCCGGCTTATCTCACTCAAGTTTTTCACCCGATCAACAAACGCCCGCACTTCTTTGGCCTCTGGCCTGCCAGCAACAAGCTTTTCCACCAACGGATGCTCAGGTGCCAAAACCACATAACTTACCCCAAAAACAGTATCCGGCCGGGTTGTATAGACAAATATTTTTTCCGCAATTTCAGGTATATCAAAACTGAACTCGGCGCCGGTACTGCGGCCAATCCAGTTTTCCTGCATAGTTTTTACCCGTTCCGGCCATCCCTTTAAATCCTTGAGATCCTCAAGCAATCGGTCAGCATACTCGGTAATTCTAAAAAACCATTGTTCCAGTTCCTTTTTAACCACAACCGAGTCACAACGCCAACAGCGCCCATCAACCACTTGCTCATTTGCCAGAACAGTATGACAATCTTCACACCAATTAACTGCGGCCTTTTTCTTATAGGCTAAGCCCTTCTCATAAAACAACAGGAACATCCATTGCGTCCATTTATAATAATCAGGATGACAAGTAGCAACTTCGCGATCCCAATCATAAGATAGACCAAGCTCCTGCTGCTGTCGCCTCATATTGGCTATATTATCCCATGTCCAATCGGCGGGATTAATGCCATGCTTAATGGCAGCATTCTCAGCCGGCATACCAAAAGCATCCCATCCCATCGGATGCAATACATTGTAGCCTTGCATTTTTTTATACCTAGCGACAACATCGCCGATCGAATAATTACGAACATGTCCCATATGCAGATTGCCGGAAGGATATGGGAACATTTCCAACACATAATACTCAGGACGCTGGCGATTAATTTCAGTGCTAAAAGCCTTTTCTTTAGCCCAGTCCTTCTGCCACTTAGCCTCAACTTCACTTGGAATATACTTTTCATTCATCAACTAAAATGCCCCCTAGAACTGCGCTTTAAATTAAAAAAAGACTCAGCTTGCGCCAAGTCCTTTGGACACAGACGAAAGCCGTAAAAAAGCCCCCGGCTTCAGCCAGGGACGAGCTTACTCATTAGCCACATGCGCTGGCGGCCTCAAGCCGACCACTTGTAACATTATCAGATACCATTATATAGCAGGCATTAAGTAAAAGTCAATGTTAAAACAAGTCTTACCATGCCATACACCTGTCATCATTTCCAAATTGAAGTTTATATAATTCCTCACAACCATTACAAAGGTTGTTCTAAGAAAAACCAAGCTGCATAAAAATTAGAGTGAGGAGGTGTATTATGTATAAACTTATTATCGGCAACGTACGAATATCTGTTTTCGACGAAAACATCAGCCGTGAACAGGCTGCTAGCATGGCCCGCCAAGCTTTTCAGCAAGCTTCCCGGCAAGGTAAAGTGCTTAGCCATATCGAAATTAGCGCCGGAGAATATGGTCCGGAAATTAACACCACCGAAAAAGCTGGCCATAGAATTACCCGTAAAACTATTAAACAAAGCCTGATGGACGCCATCTATTCCGCCGCCCGTGAAAAACTTTACCCTACCAACGCCTACACTAGCCAGAATACCTGGTTCGACACCGATACCGGCCAGGAATGGTACGGGGAAACCGTCGATGTCGCCAGAAATGAAGCCATGCAAGAACTAGAAAAATGGCTCAAGACTATGTCAACCCCTTAACCTCGCTACCAAAGCCTACTATTAATATTGCGAAAACTAGTCCGTATCGACAATAGTACAAACTGACGCTAAAGTCTGAGATGCCCTTAAAGGCATCTTTAATTTTTTACAGCAACGCTGCCCTTTTAAATGATCATTTATTTGACTGCAAAATTTTCTGAAAGCACTTCCATTGTTCCCTTTAACATCAAGCCTCTAAAAAAACGTTTATCATAAAAGTACACACTTGCTTTTGGATTTTCTTTATATTGGCTCACTCTCGCAGACGAAGTATTCGTAGTAAAATAAATATATTTAATTCCTTCTCTTTTTCGTGGTGGCAGCATAGCTTTCATATTTGGAAATCCTTCAATATCAACAGAACCAATAAAGCAAACACTCACTTTATCAATTAAATTACCTGCCATTTGCGCTACATCTTTCAAGTTTATATCCTCCTTGTGAAATTACTTGCTGTAGTATTTATTGTTAATATTATCATTCCTCATTCAGGTAGTAAATTACTACAGGCTTTGCCATTCTTACGCAAATACAATATAATATTAACGTTATTTTTTATTTTAGGGAGTTCTGATTATGCAACTTAAAGCTAACTTTTTACTCTTACTTGCGGCAATCATATGGGGGCTGGCCTTCGTAGCCCAGCGTGTTGGCATGGATCACATTCAGCCATTCACTTTTAATGGCCTTCGGTTTCTACTCGGCAGTCTTTCATTAATCCCACTCATATTCTATTATTCTAACCACCAACAAGCCGTTGCTCAGTCAAATAAGACTCTGACTGCTTGGCAAGCTGGCATCATCGCAGGCTTAGTTCTTTTTTTGGGTGCTTCCTTGCAACAAGTTGGACTATTGTATACAACCGCAGGTAAAGCCGCCTTCATTACCTGCCTGTATATCATTCTTGTACCAATAGCGGGAATATTTTTTCACCAGCGTATTTCCGCCAATACTTGGCTTGGCTCAGTAATTGCAGTAATTGGACTATACTTTTTGAGTATGAAAGACGGCTTTTATATTTCCTACGGTGATATGCTTGAACTGATCGGAGCTATTTTCTGGACAGCCCATATTCTTATAATTGGATATTTTTCTAGCAAAGTTGATATACTAAAACTGGCCTTATTCCAATTTATTACTTGCTCTGCGCTTAGCCTCTTTACCGCACTACTAATCGAAACAATAACCCTTAGTGGGATTATTCAAGCCGGCATCCCACTTCTATATGGCGGTATTTGCTCTGTAGGCATTGCCTACACCCTGCAAATCGTCGGACAAAAACACGCTGCCCCTGCGCATGCGGCTATTATTCTAAGTATGGAAATGGTCTTCGCCGCCTTAGGGGGTTTTGCAATTCTTGATGAAAAACTGGCAGCCCAAGAATTCTTAGGCTGTATTCTAATGTTTGCCGGTATGCTTATAGCACAACACCAAACCAGCACCCCGCAAGAAATTGATTCCACTTCATCGGTATAAATATCCTTCCATAGCCTGACAATAAATAGGGATGCCAACGGCATCCCTATTGTCGTTCAACCCGTTCGGAAAGAACCATGTTGACGAATACATCAACCAAAACTGGGTCAAATTGTCGCCCCTTCTCAGCTACAAGCACCGCCAAAGTCGCCGCAACATCGAGCTTACCGTTTACTGATCGCCCCGCAGTCATCGCTTCAAAAGCATCAGCCAGGGCGATAATCCTTGATCCAAGCGGAATTGCCTCTCCCACCAAGCCATCAGGATAACCGCAGCCGTCAAACCGTTCATGATGGTGCCTCACGATCACTGCAGCATCACGAAAGATCTCGATACTATCGAGAATATCTGCCCCAACACCAGAATGGGTCTTTATTTTATTATACTCTTCCACTAGCAGTTTGCTTGTTTTATTCAAAACATCAGCTGGAATAGTTATCTTGCCAATATCATGAAGCAGCGCGGCTTTGGTAATAAGATTAACTTCAGGCTCCACTGCACCAATTTTCCGGGCCAATTCATGCGCCAAAGTGCTGACAACTTCGGAATGGCCGTGACTGTAAGGGTCTTTCATCTCAAACATATTTACAAGAATTTTGATAATCCTTAGATAATCCTCCTCTTTTTGACCAGCCTTTAGTATCCGCTCAGAAGCATCAAATAGAAACTCTACCACATAACCGCCGTTAATCCCCACAACCGGAATGATAAATCGCTCGGCATATCGACTTTTGCCATTTCCTAGCGAACATATCTCTTTTTGCGTCGCCGGTCCATAAAAATCGCCATGTTCCGGTGTCCACACATTGTAACAGGTTTTCCCACCGGAAAACCCAAATAAACGAAACAACTCTCTATCACCATTTATCTCAGTTTTTCCGTCTTTTCCGGTCACTGCGAAACTACATGGCAACCGCTGCCAGGCATGATTATATATAGCTATTTTCTTACAGGCCAATAACAAAGCATATTTGAGATAGCCAGCATACGCCATTAGCGCCGCCAATACGATCAACAGTATTACATAGCCCACTATTTTGAATTGCTCGCTTCGCACTAAAGCGGTCAGAAAGTTGTCAACCACCAAAGTAAACACGAGCAAAATCACGCTGAAAACAGCCATCCGCCCGTACTTGCGATTCATTGATAACAACTCCCTCATCATAGCAATTTCTAATATATATTATGTTTACTACGGAAGATTGTGCCTTCGTTCCAGACAAGACATAAACCCGTTTAACTTTACCTGCCTATTTATCGCAAACCGACGTTTAATTTGCTATAATTTTAGAATATCAGTTCAACTCTTTAGCTTTTGCTACTTTCTGATAGCAGCTTATAGCTGCTATCAGAAAAATATATGTTTACTCAGGAAGGAAGCATCAATGAAGATATTCGCCATCTCCGACACCCATTTGTCAGGCCAACCGCCACTAAAGCCAATGACCATTTTTGGCGCTCACTGGCAAAATCACTGGGAAAAAATCAAAGCCGACTGGCAAACCCATGTTACACCAGAAGACACTGTACTGCTGGCCGGAGACATATCCTGGGCAATGAAACTGAAAGAAGTGCTGTCTGATCTAAACGAAATAGCAGATCTTCCCGGAAAAAAGCTAATTATTAAAGGAAATCACGACTATTGGTGGCAAACAATTGGCAAAATGAACGCAGCTACAGATAACCGGATTACATTTATCCAGAATAATTTCGCCGCAATAGACCAATACGCTATATGCGGCAGCAGAGGCTGGACCTGCCCGGCTGATCCTTATTTTAGCGAAGCTGACCTTCCGATCTATACACGGGAACTAACCAGAGTAAAAGCCTCTTTAAATGCGGCTTATAGCGCTGGCCATCGCCGCTTTATTCTCCTGCTCCATTTTCCACCACAGTATGGCAGCCTTCCTAGCGGCTTTACCCAGTTAATGGACGAATTTCAAGTAGAAATATGCGTTTTTGGGCACCTTCATGACGAAGCAATTAAAACCGCCCCTTCAGGAAATAGCACTACCGCCTATCATTTGGTATCCTGCGATGCCTTAAATTTTAAGCTAAAACAAATCATTTAACGCCAAACAATCTAAACCAGTTATTTGCATTTCACTGCAAAGATTTGTATAATCAAAATGAAAATCATACCCATCCCCCACGGGGAGAAGAAAGAGAGTAAATTATGGTTTCAACTGAAGCACAAGCCGAAATTCTTAACCGGCTCCGTAATGTAAAAGGTCATATCGCCGGAATCGAGCGTATGGTTGAAGAAGAACAAGAATGTTCTAGCGTACTTATCCAGTTGTCAGCTGTAAGAGCAGCAATTGAAAAAATCGGCATTTATATTCTGGAAAATAACGCCGTGGAATGTCTAATGACGAATAATGAACAAAAACCTGATGACAAGGAAAAAATAGAGCGGATTGTAAAACAAATGCTTTCATTTCTTAAGTAAAAACCGTCCCAGCTTAAACCGTCTGTTTGACAATCCACCCTAAAGGAGACCGACTATGCACCAATACCTCTTTTTTATCGGCGACTTTCCCATTCGCGCCTACGGACTGATAATAAGCCTTAGTATCATTCTGGCAACTGGCACTGCCTACTTTCTGGCCAAACAGGACGGTCGCTGGCATAATCATGTTATAGATATTGGCCTATACTCCGGACTGGCCGGCATAATCGGCGCCAGGCTTTGGGATGTATTCTTTTTTGACTGGAACTATTATAGCCATCACCTTCTGGAAATACCCTTTGTGTGGCAAGGAGGCATGGCAATTCAAGGCGGAGTCATTCTTGGCGTCATTGTTGGCTACATATATACAAAGCTGCACAATATCGACACCTGGGCTTTTGCTGATATTGCGGCTGCTCCGGCCATCATAATCGGTCAAGCCATTGGGCGGATGGCCAACCTCTTAAATGGTGATGCCTTTGGACACCCTACCGGCAGCACCTTTGGCTTAATATATCCTTCAACTACCCTAGCTCACCAAGTATACGGCAATCAACCGCTCTGGCCAGCAGAAGTATGGGAAGGACAAATAGATGTTATAATTTTTGTTCTGCTTCTTATCTTCCGCACAACAAATCACGCCAAAGGCCAGGTAATTCTTCTGTACGCTGTACTTTATTCACTGGCACGCTTTTTCCTCGAGTTTCTGCGCGGCGACTATGGCACTCTGGCCTTAGGACTTAAATCGGCTCAATGGACCAGCGTTACAGTTATTATAATCGGCAGTTTATTATTTGTATGGTGCGGCCTTAAGGGAAAACGTATTAACGACAGATAACTTTTTTCAAAAAACAAAAAAGCCCCTGTAACAATCTAGTTTAGAATTGTTACAGGGGCTTTCTTGTTTTTACTGTCAACACTCTATTCTATTACTAGAAGCAGCACGCGATAATTCAACCCAGCGGCGAATCGAATCAATGATTACAACAATTACCAGAACCATCATAATAGCAGTAATAGCAGACAAAAGATAGTTCTTTGCCGGTAAATAGATGTTAGCAATGTTTTGATATCCGGCAGCAAATGTAGTTAACGCCATAAAAATCATTGGACATATAGTAATCCAAACATAGCGGGCTTTCTCCATCCGAAATAACATTGTAGTCCCCACCGCCAGAGTAAGCGTACCAAGAAGCTGGTTGGAAACACCAAACAATGGCCAGATGGTTGAAATGCTCCCCTGTAATACCAGGTATCCCCACGCGCCTGAGATCAAAGCACTGGTAAGAATAATCCCGGGCCACCATTGGGTATCTTTTAACGGTTTGTATACGACGCCGCCCACTTCCTGTAAAAGATACCGGCCGACACGAGTACCGGCGTCGATAATAGTAAGGATAAACAATGCTTCAAACATTATGCAAAAGTGATACCAAAATGACATTAAGCTCTTCATTCCTGGAATATTGGAAAAAATGTGCGCCATTCCAACTGCCAATGAAACAGCTCCACCGGGACGACCAGCAATATTTTCGCCAACCAATTGGGCCAATGCAGGCAATTCGTTAACCTGAAAACCTAACTTAGCAAAAACAGCTGGACTAACATTGATCGCGAAATAGTCCCCTGGATCAAGACTGGTAGCTGCAATCAATGCCATTAAGGCAACAAAGCTTTCGACAAGCATAGCGCCAAAGCCAATCGGCAAAACATCTTTTTCATTTGTCAGCATTTTGGGAGTTGTACCGGTACTTATTAAAGAATGAAATCCGGAAAGTGCCCCACAGGCAACAGTAATAAATACATATGGCCATACCGGACCACCAATGATTGGGCCGCCACCACCAATATACTGACTTAAAGCAGGCATTTGGATATCAGGTCTGACAAATATAATACCTATTGTCAATGCTGCGATAGTGCCAATCTTCATATATGTACTTAAATAGTCACGCGGTGCCAGGAGCAGCCAAACTGGCAAAGCGGCCGCAAAAAATCCATAAATTGCTAACATGATAGATAATTGTGTAAGGTTAAAAGTAAAAAACGTTGCCAATGCTGAATGCTGAACCCAGGACCCACCAAACACTCCAGCAAGGATAAGAATAACGCCAATTATCGATGCTTCCCGGATCTTTCCAGGTCGCAGCCATCTAAGATATATGCCAATAAAAATTGCAATCGGAATAGTAATAGCAACAGTAAACGTACCCCATGGACTGTTGAATAAGGCATTGGCTACCACCACAGCCATACCGGCCATGGTTAGAACAAGTAAGAATAGTACCGCAATGGAAGCGCAAACCCCTGAAACATTGCCAATTTCCTTTTTCGCGATTTGCCCTACCGATAAACCATCATGACGGACAGACGCAAATAAAATAACCATATCATGAACAGCACCAGCAACTACTGCACCAATAAGTATCCAGAGCGTCCCAGGCAAAAAACCAAACTGAGCGGCAAGCACTGGTCCGACAAGTGGTCCAGCACCAGCGATAGCAGCAAAATGATGACCAAAAACAATCCATTTATTGGTTGGGACATAATCCCGACCGTCATTATGCGCCACCGCAGGTGTAAGTCGATTGCCGCTAAGAGTCAGTACTTTGGCGGCAATAAAAGAACCGTAAATGCGGTAAGCAAAGATTAACCAAAGGGCTGCAATAATGACCAGATAAATAGCATTCATCGAATAATCCCCTTCCTGTCATATTTTCATTATCTTTACTATACTACCATTTACTGGAACATAAAAGCAAAAAAAATTGATTATTCAAATTGGCAACGATCATACCCACAACTTACCATGTTAACCCCGTTCCCCCTATGCTATAATTATCATTCGTTATAGCAAGGAGGATAAACTGTCATGGATTCATTATCACACGCTTTAATAGGCCTGGCCGTTGCCAGCCTTTCTTGTCACCAACCAGCACTCAATGATCCAGTTTATATAGCTGCAGTACTCGGTTCCCAGGCACCAGATTTTGATATCATTGCCCAATTACGGGGAAGCATTTCTTACCTAAGACAACATCGTTTTTTTTCCCACTCTATTCCGGGACTAACTTTTTGGTCGCTTTCCATAGCTGGAATTCTTCAACTATCCTTAGTACAGCCTAACTTTGTTCAAAACATATTTTGGGCCTTCATGGGCGGATTGTCACATATCCTTATTGATTATTTCAATACCCATGGAGTAGCACTGTTATGGCCCTTCAAAAAAGACCGCAAAAGTGTACCGCTTTTAAATGTGTTCGACCCGATAATATTGTTAATACTGCTAATACCGTATGCCTTTCAGCTATCAATGCGGTCTTTATCTTTTGCTACGTTTACCGCCTTAGCAGCCTATATCTTACTTCGTTACCTCTTGCGGCGGCAACTTTCTATCTGGCTTAAAAAATACTTTTGCGATCATGTAATAACCAAGATGTGGCTAATGCCGTCACTAAATCATCTACTTTTTTGGGATTTTGTCATCGAAACTAATAATCGTATCTTCATTGGTCACCGTGGAATGTTACATTCGGCTTTAACAATAAAAGCCGACTTGCCAAAACACCAGTTGATGTCTCCATTGACTCAAAAAGCACAGCAAACCTGTCTGGGACAGTTTTTTCACCTTTTTACCCCATACAGCTTTTTCGAAGAGCATTGGGAAAACGATTCGGTCAAAGTAACCATTTACGATTTGCGCTATTATGCCAACCAGCAATTTATCCACAGCGGTACCATCCTATTTGATCTTGACCAGGTCCCTAGCGAGTACTACTTGCATTCCATGGGACGTACTCTCAAATTTGCTGCTGAAACATAACCAAATAACCTATAGCCTCTTCGCTACAGCATGCTATGCTACGGCGCAAGAGGCTTTTTGGCCATTACCATCTCTAAAAAACTTCAAGTCTACACCTACATCATTTACCATCCTTAAAAAACAGGTAGATCGAAGTTTGGCAGCGAACCTTGCTGATTATATTATGTAAAGTGAGGAATAGATGTGGTATATATGCTGCGCCTCCTGATTCTCAGCCTGGTCTTCTTACTGCCAACTATAATAGTCTCTGCCGCCAAACTTGATTTAGGACTGTGGCACACTACCGGCTCTGAAGTTTGGCGCATTACCTTTCCTACAAACGGAGCTTCGGAACTCTTTTATCCCCATTCCGGCAATTATATCGTAAGTCGGTATCAAAATAACCTGTCTAATAATAATACCTTCGCAATCGAGGCCGGAGTAAATGGCTCCATAAAAAATGCTACCGGTACAGACTCTGACTGGAATTATTCCACCAGCACCCAACTTTGGTACTACGGCACTTTTCAAACCACCGGCAACAGTTATTTTTTTAATATCAACTGGAAAAAAAGCCTCACCGCAAACAGTGAATTTTTTTATGGCTACAGTTATCGACGTAATAACTACCATATGACAACTGGACTATATTACATTGATAACTATCTTTCAAACACCCCACCAACCGCCATGCCGGCTCTGGCTTCGAGCTATGATATTGCCTATCAGGGACCTCATTTCGGTGTAACCGGCAAAACTAAATTATCCTCCTTTGCCGCCCTGACTGGTTCAATAGCCTTCTCACCGTTAGCATTTGTCCAAGGACATGGTTGGTGGAATCTGCGCAATCTAGATTTTTTGCATAATGGCACAGGACAACTTTGGGACACAAATATTGGTGTAAGTTTTTCACCAGATAAATTTGAAAAATTAGCTTTTACCTTCGGCTTCCGTTGCCAATATAACATGCTGTATCAAGGAACAGAAAATACCAGTTCCTCCATTACCTGGACTAAAGCGACAAATATCCAAAAAGGTTACTATTTAACCAGTCAATTCAAATTTTAAAAACCTTTCGCCTGTCGCCAGACAAAAGGTTTTTAATCCCGCAACCCTAATCGTCGTTTTTCCTGTAAAAGCTTGGTTAATATAACAATAGCGGCAAAAAGACTTGGTATCGCCCAATTAAATATAGGATAATTTTCAACATAAAACCTGGCCGCCGAATCGGCAATTACCATTTCTCCGGCTGTCCAGCCTAAAAACGCCGCCCCAAGAAAAATAACGAATGGCCAGCGTTGCATTATACTAGTAATAAAATTACTGCCCCAAATTACAACCGGAATACTTAGCAACAAACCAATAATTAGAACTATAACATTTCCTTGAGATACACCTGCCAGAGCAATAACATTATCAGCACTCATAACAACATCAGCAATTAAAATTGTCTTTACTGCCTCCCACAGACTTCCGGCAGAATATACCTTGGATGAAGTTTCATGATCATCAATCACTAATTTGACTGATATCCATAACAATAACAGTCCCCCAATTAACTGCAAATATGGAATAGAAAGCAAATATAATGCTAGCACTATCAGAATTAGCCGCATCCCTACTGCCCCAGCTCCGCCCCAGATAATCGCCTCCTTCTGCTGCCTGTGTGGAAGACGTTGGCTGGCAAGCGCTATAACAAGAGCATTATCGCCACTTAGCAACAAATTAACAACAATTACACTTACTAATACTGGTAGATAATCCAACATAATCTGCCTCCTCTTAATATTCAGGCAACCAGCACCAATAGTATCAATTGCCGAAATCTGTTTAAAAAGAACCATCGCAACTTGATGGTTCTTTTTCGTCAGTCGACATTAATATTATTTCCGGGAAATTGGATGCCATGTCCGGTATTAACTTCCACATTATTTAACTCCTAATTTTTGAATTTCGCAACCTTAAAGCATATCCTGTCAATATCTTGTGGAAAACAGAACAAAATTTAGAAAAAAATACTAATTAAGGTATATTCTGGACCAGTTATTAGAAGGTATTTGTCGAGAAGCGTCAAATACTATCTAACGGAACTTATCTAAAAGAATTCGCCAGTTTTAGCCTTGGGAGGTAACTATGGAAAACACACTAATCGCCAAAAAGTATGCCGATGGGATTACTTTTCCGCACCAGTTTTTCAACCATGCCGATTTTGCCATATTCGACCAAGCTAATGACGCGATATTGTTGCACGACGCCGCCACTGGTGTAATTGTCAACATGAATCAAAAAGCCTGTGAACTGTACGGCTACAGGCTTGAAGATATAAGAAAACAAGCTGCTATTACAATTTGTACAGGAGAATCCCCCTATACCACAACTGAAGCCCTACGGCTTATCCAGAAGGCTAGCTCAGGTGAACCTCAAATATTTGAATGGAAAAGCCGCAGCAAAAATGGCCGCGACTTCTGGGTTGAAATAAATTTGAGCGCTGTAACCATTAATAACTATAAATTTGTACTAGCAATAGTCCGTAATATTACCCGGCGAAAACTTATCGAACAACGGCTGCAATTACAGCATAGTTATTCCAAGCTGCTGCAGGAAACTTCGCTAATTATTATGAAACACCTGAACCTGAGCGATCTTTTAGAAACCCTTATTATAAAGGCCGGTATTCTCCTGGGAACCAGTCATGGCTTTATTTATCTCTTAAATGCTGACCAGACTGCCTTGGAACTCCAAGTATCCATCGATCTTGACAAAAGCTGTCTTCCTACGAAAGTTACATTTGGTGAAGGTTTTGCCGGTACAGTGTGGCAAACAGGCGAGCAGCTTGTCGTGCCTAACTGCAAAAACTGGCCTGCAGCTTCCTTCACTAACGATTATATCTGCGCCATTGCCGGAGCACCACTGAAGTCAGGTGACAAATTCCGCGGAGTAATCGGACTATGTTATCTGGCTGACGAACACTACTTCCGTGATGACGAGATTCTACTCCTCAGCAATTTTGCTAAACTGGCTTCAGCTGCTATTAATAATGCTGAACTTTACACTGCTACTAAAAATGAACTTGAAACCGAACGCCAAAAGGCTAAAACAGCTTACCAGTTTAGCGAAGAACGGTACCGTGTACTATTTAACAACGTTCATGATGCAATTTATCTTGCAGAAATTTGCTCTGACAACACACTAGGCAAATTTGTTGAAGTAAACGATACCGCTTGCCAGCAACTTGAATACATTCGCGAAGAATTACTGCAACTCTCCATGAATGACATAGTTCCCATTGAATTACGTAGTGATATGAATGAAAAAATAGTTGATCTCTTAGATAACAAATTTGCCTTGTCTGAAACCTATCATATTACCAAAAGCGGGCACTCTATCCCAGTTGAGGTTCATACCCATTTACTATATTTTGACAGCCAACCTTACGTTTTATCAATTGCCAGAAATATTTCCGAACGCAAGCAAAATGAAAAAGAAGTAAACAGAATGGACCGCCTCAATCTAATTGGCTCAATGGCCGCCGGACTCGGCCATGAAATTAGAAATCCACTGACCACCGTACGCGGTTTTTTACAAATGTTGGCCGGAAAACACGAATGCCAACGTTACCAAAACTACTTTGAATTAATGATGCAAGAATTAGACCGAGCTAACGCCATTATTACTGAATTTCTGTCTTTGGCTAAAAATAAAGCCGTCGACTTAAAAGAAGGTAACCTTAACGATATTATAAACATGGTGCTTCCGCTAATGGAAGCCGGTGCACTCCTGTATGACAAAACCGTCAAAACTGACCTGCAAGAAATCCCCAATACCCTACTGGATGAAAAAGAAATTCGTCAACTCATCCTTAATTTTGTCCGTAACGGTTTAGATGCAATGCCGCCAGGTGGTTCACTTATCATTCAAACTTTCTGTGATAAAGAAGACGTAATTCTTGCCATTCAGGACCAGGGTAAAGGAATCCCACCCGACGTTGCCGAACAAATCGGTACACCCTTCTTTACTACCAAAGAGTATGGAATGGGCCTCGGTTTGGCAGTATGTTACAGTATTGCCGCCAGACACAATGCTGCCATCACCTTTGAAAGCACAGCCACAGGAACCGTCTTCCATGTTCACTTCAAGCGAAAAAAATAATCTCCCGGCACAACAAATCCCCGTCAACAATAAAATACGTTATTCGTTTTAAAATTCATATTATCACACAAATTTAATCCGCCAAAGTTATCTTTCCTATTGATAAGTTTCTAACTTCATGCTATACTTTACTTAAGCACCATCCTTACAGTGACTAAAGGTTTTTCAGTATTGCAAGACGTTTGAAAGTCTCACTTTCCGAGTGCAATCAGTGAACCGTGTCCAAGGGTAGTGTTTTTTATGTTTCGTAACGATCACTAAAACAGGCCAAACAAAATTTAATCACTCGTATTCAGGAGGGTTTCCATCTATTAGTACATTTTTTATACTGTAAGGATGGTTGCTTTTGAAAGGGAAAAGGGGATAAACCTTTTCCCTTTTTTATTTTATATAATTACCATACATTTAACTTTCTCGCTAAAATCACAACAAAGTTGAAGCAGTTGGAACATGCTACGGCTTTACCTGCTCAACTTCAGCATCAGTCAGCCGCCCTTCCGACGCCACCATTAGATAAACATTCATCACCACCAGGCTTTCTTTAGTAAGAAGCCCCCGTTCACTAACCATTTTAACCATAGCTCCAGCTTTATTACTCAATGCTTTGTCCAATCCTCTTTGAAGTACCTCATTATCCAGCATATTTCGGTCATGAAATTCTACAGCCTTCACCGTCATGAACCGCGGCCCACTTTCCAATCGTCGAGTATACTTCATTAAATCTGAATAACTGCCGAGCACTTTGAAAACCATACCAGTCTCTGTCCAGCCATTCTTAAAAACACTTTTCTCAGTAGCAAGCGCCCCGCAAACCACTCCAGTTTCTTTAGCTGTATCTTCCAAAAATGCTAGTGTTTCGCCCATATTCAGTCTGTCAGGCAACAACTTATCAAGTCTGGCAACTTCAGCATCAAGCCCCCGTAAATATTCTTGAGTATCAGGATGTATAGCAGCAAATTTCTCTACAGCTGCTAACTTGGCATTTGCCATTTGTAACTGATTCTTTGCCTGTTCCCGCTGCTCTAATTGTAAATCCAAAATAAGATTATAGAACAATATCATCATTACAACACAAACAGCCATTGTTCCGGCCAACCATACATACCCGTTTCTCTTAAAGGATATGTTTGCAATTTTCATTACTACATCTCCTTCAATTTCAAGTCCACAACAAATTTCAGCGTTCCGGTTTTGGTATCACCCTCAGTCGATTTGAGAAGCACCGAGCTAAACAAGGGGTCAGCTTCCAACCGACTGACTAATGCGGCCAATTCAGTGTAATCTACTGCTTCACCCAAAAGTGTAATTAGATGGCTGTTTTCTTTATTCACCCTAGTCTCATTCAACCAAACTTTATCAGTAAATAACACTGCCACCCTGGGTAACAGATTATACAAACCATTACGACTTTTTTCCACGGACTTTACCAGCATCTGCTTAGCATCAATACGCTTTTGCTTACCACCGGCCGTTTCCATCGCCTGACGCACTAATACCAGTTCCTCATAGCGAGCCTGGACCGTAGCCTGCTCGCTTCTCAACATCATTAATGAAAGCTCTTCAGCAACATAAATACATCCGGCAAGTACCATAAATACTGCCACAAAGAATATCGCAACTCTAGCATATGGAATGTCAGGCCGTTGCTCATCAAGCGGCAACAGGTTGATGCGAACCATGCTTCATTCCCCCCTCAGAGCCAAACCAATAGCCACAGCCAGTTGCGGCCCAATCTGCTGCAAATAAGGCTTAGTAAAGGACTTGTTAACCGCCATCCCTTCCAGCGGATTATGTCCCTCCACCGGCAAATCAACTCTGGCTCGCAATAAGCTTACCAATTTTTCGCAGTCAGCCAACCCAGTCACAATCACCTTATCTATCGTCGCCTGCTTGTTCTGCTGGGTAAAAAACTGAGCTGTGCGCCGCACCTCCTGTGCCAGTTCTTCAACAAAGTCATCCAGTTCCTCACCAATCGCATCCTCTTTTTCCGCCAAAGCCATCGCTGACGAAAAGTGATCTCCCCTTACCTGAACACCCCTGGTAAAGACCGGGTTACTTTTATGAAATAGCGAAATCTGAGTACTCGCCGCTCCAACATCAAGCACCATTGCGTTAGGTACTCCTTGCATTGTGCGGTAAAGCGCCAGCGGCTCAATATCCACCGCCAGAGGCGTCAATCCAGCCTCCCGCACCACTTGCGTAAGCTTACCCACAACAACTTTCGGCGCTGCTACAATAAGCACCCTCAGTTCATCACCAGCCTTGCCTGTAACGGCGTAATCAAAATAGTAGCTGTCAGGCTCATAAGGTACATACTTTGGAATGTCCCATTTTATAGCCTCAGCAAACTCCTCAGGCGGCAACTTGGGAAAAATTACCTCCCGCATAAACAGAAAATGTCCTCCAACAGCCAGCACGGCATGCTTGCCCTTAACACCGCTTTGTGCCAAAGCCATGGTTAAAAGCTCCTTTAACCCAGCAAGCTCGATAGCCAGTTCCTGTTCCTCAAGTTTTTCCTGCTCCAGCATAGACCTAGGCGCTTCCACAATTGCCAAGGTTCGTAAATATGGCTTGCCGCCAACTAACGACACTTCCGCCACTTTGACCGCACCATTACCAAAATCTACCCCCACCAGCGTAGTTATCCGTCCCCGAAACAGCTTGGTAAACCGCTTCCACCAGTCCCAGGTCATGCCGTAACCTCCTTGTCTATCCTCAGCCCCAACGCGGCAAATAGTCAACTTTAGCTCCTGATTCATCACATCGTTCGGTTGGCCGGAAAGAGTTTTTTCTAAATTAAATATCTCATTCCGGCCAACCGCCTCACCAAAATTACAGCATTATATTAAATTAAAAATGGCCTCACTTTACAGCTCCTGTTAGAGTTGCCAAACCGTCTGCGGTATTAGTTTTTGTTGCGCCGAGATACGCTCTGTTAGTATTAGAATCATAATTATAATCATCGCTAGCACAAGTAAATGTTGCACCAGCCGGAAATCTAGCCGTTCCACTAGCCGGCGCTTTCGGAATAGTTCCAAGATAAGTCGGCGCTAAATCACTTAGTTGAGTAATAGTAACACCATTAGCTGCCGCCATTGCAAGGCCACTGTCAATTGTCCTCAGATCACCCATAATCTTGGCCCCTCGCGCCGTTTCCTGGGATGCTATATATTTAGGTACCGCGACAGCTGCCAGAATACCAAGAATAGCTGCAACCACCACTAGTTCAATCAGAGTAAAACCTTTCTGATTCTTCGCCTTTTTTAACAATTTATTTAGCATAATATAATTCCTCCCTAGTGAACTTTAGTGACCATGTCAAACAAAGGATACATCAGCGAAATAATAATGCTTCCCAGAATAACTCCCATTACCACAATCAAGAACGGCTCCAACAGGCTGCTCAGCCTGGCAACCATATCATCGACATCATTTTCATAGAACTCTGATACTTTGCGCAACATGGCATCCAGTTTTCCTGTTTCCTCACCGATAGCCACCATCTGAACCACCATCGGAGGGAAGAGGCCACTCTGACTGAGCGGAACCGAAAAGCTAAACCCCTCCTGGATACTGCTCTGAGCCATGCTTAGCGCCGTCACCATCGGCTTGATGTCAGTAGTGTTCTTAACCACATCAAGAGCCTGAACAATAGGCACACCACCATCAATCAAAGTAGCCAGCGTACGGCTGAAACGGGCGATAGCCACCTTGCGGTACAAAATACCAAATACCGGCAGACTGAGAACAATATCATCCATTATTGCCTTGAAACCAGAGAACTTAGCGCTTCGCGACACCAGGTACCCGCCAATCACCACTCCTGCCAACATAAAAACGCCATAGTCCCTCATTAGATTGCTTGCTCCAAGAAGGACCTTAGTCGGCAGCGGAAGTTCGACCTGCATCTGAGAATACATGTCCACAAAGGACGGCATAATAAACACCAAAATTCCGATAACCGCCAAAATGGCGAACACCAACACCGCCGCGGGATAAATCATCGCCGACTTTACCCGCTGATTAAGCTTATGATCCTTCTCAAACTGCAACGCCAGTTGGTCCAGCACTTCGTCCAGCACACCGCCTAATTCGCCGGACTCAATCAGATACACCATTACACTAGGAAAAACTGCCTGATGCTGAGCCATGGCCGCCGACAGCGCCCCACCCTCTTGAACGTTTTTGTAGACGCTTTGAAGAGCCTTTTTCAATACAGGACCGTCAGCCTGTTCAATCAAAATACTGAGCACGTTAACAAGCGGCAATCCCGCCGACACCATCGTGGCAAATTGTCGGCAAAAAATAGTCAGTTCCTGCAGCGACACCCCCTTAAACTCAGCGAAATATTCTCCAATAGCTTTGCGCTTAGCCCGGGCCTGCTCGATTTTCAGTACCAGCATGCCCTGGTTGCGGATATGGGCTGCCACCGCCGCCTGGCCGTCAGCTAATAGTTCGCCTTTAATAATCTGACCAGTGCGGTCCCTGGCGCGGTAGAAAAAGTTTTCCGCCATAATCCTTTCCTCCCTTCACCTTAAAGTCTTACAGTAACCCCAATAAGCGTTTCAATATTTCCTGGTCGGACGCCCGTTCCAGCGCCTCTTCATAGGCTACAAGTCCTTTGCGAATCAGGTCCCGCAGGCTACAATCCATAGACTGCATACCAACCTTAGCTCCCGTCTGGAGAACAGATGGCAATTGTTGCGTCTTACTTTCGCGGATAATATTGCGCACCGCTGGCGTAACCAGCAAAATTTCCGTCGCTGCTACCCTTCCTTTGCCATCCTGTCGCGGCAAAAGCTGCTGCGACACAATCCCCTGCAATGTCAATGACAGCTGAATACGCACCTGTTGTTGCTGATAAGGCGGAAAAACATCAATAATTCTATCAATAGTTTGCGCCGCATCCCCGGTATGAAGCGTTGCCAGTACTAAATGCCCTGTCTCGGCAGCTGTAATGGCTGTAGCTACAGTCTCCGTATCGCGCATTTCCCCTACCAGAATAACATCTGGATCCTCTCTCAGTGCCGCCCGAAGCGCACCGGCAAAAGTCTGTGTATCTAGATAAAGTTCCCGTTGGTTAACAATGCTTCTATTATGAGAATGAAGAAACTCAATCGGGTCTTCCAATGTTATAATATGGCAGGCCCGTTCACTATTAATCAGCCCAACCATTGCCGCCAGTGTTGTTGATTTTCCGCTGCCGGTAGGACCAGTTACCAATACTAGCCCCCTGGGTCTCATAGCCAGCATCTTTAGTACCTCGGGAAGCCCCAGTTCGTCCAATGTAGGCACCCGTTCATTTACCATGCGGATAGAAATTGCCACACTTCCCCTCTGGCGAAAAGCATTAACCCTAAACCTGCTCAACCCATGAATAGCATAGGCAAAATCAACTTCTCCCTGCACAGCGAACTTATCCAATACTTCCGCGCCGGCGATTTCCCCCAATAAATATTGGGTCGTTTCCGGACGCAGCCTAGGATAATCAAGCGGCATCAGTTTACCATTAACCCTAAGCACCGGCGGTACGCCGACAGTAATATGAAGATCAGAAGCCTGACAAACCAGCGCCGCTCTTAAAAGTTCATTCATCGTAACCTTTTCCACGATTACACTCCACTATAGGCAACCCGTATGACCTCGTCCACTGTTGTCAGGCCATCGAGCGCTTTCAATATTCCGTCCTGACGCATCGGCACCATTCCCTCGCCTGTCGCTATACTGAACAGTTCCCTTGCAGAAGACTGATGAATAAGTGCTTCTTGCAGCCCCGGCGATAGTGGCATAACCTCATTAATAGTCATCCTTCCCCTATAGCCGCTGCCGCCGCAACGCTCGCATCCGCGACCCCTATACAACGTCAGATTTGGATTAGCCAGCCTTTCCTTTAGTGCCTCATCAGAAAATTCCCGGCTGCTCTTTAAAAACAGTTGATCCGTCGAACCAGCCTCAAGGGAATAGCTCTCCTTGCAATTAGGGCAAATAATCCGTACCAAGCGCTGGGCAACCACCCCCAGCACCGACGATGCCACCAGAAACGGCTCAGCCCCCATATCTATCAGCCGGGAAATAGCACCGGTAGCATCATTGGTATGTAGTGTACTTAATACTAAATGCCCGGTAAGAGCCGCTCTGACCGCAATGTCAGCAGTTTCACTATCCCTGATTTCACCCACCATCACAATATTCGGGTCCTGACGTAATATCGACCTGAGACCGCTGGCAAAGGTCAGTCCGGCTTTAGAATTAACCAATATCTGATTAACCCCTGCCAGCATATACTCTACCGGGTCTTCAATAGTAATAATATTTTTTTCTGGCGAGTTAATCTCCACCAACGTCGAATAAAGCGTTGTCGTCTTGCCACTGCCGGTTGGACCTGTCACCAAAATCATGCCATAGGATTGGCTGTACATTCTTTGATACCGTTCAAAATTATGCTTAGAAAAACCTAGACTAGAAATATCAAGAACCACTGCCGCCCGATCCAAAATCCGGAGCACTACCTTTTCCCCCAGCACAGTAGGCAGAGTAGACGCCCGAATGTCAATATCCCGTCCCTTTTCCTGCACCTTGATTCGCCCGTCCTGTGGCATCCGTTTTTCAGCAATATCCATATCAGCCATAATCTTGATACGACTGACAATTGCATTTTGCGTCGCCTTCGGAAAGGTTACTATCTCTCTTAATACACCGTCAATTCTAAACCGGACCCTTACCTGGCGCTCCATCGGCTCGATATGAATATCGCTGGAGCGAGCCCTTACCGCCTGACTAATCAGACCGTTAACAATACCAATTATCGGGGCATCATCCGCCGTCTGAATTTCTGAAACCGCCGCCAGTTCCTCTTCCTGCAGCTTCGTTACCGCCCGCTCTACAATGTCCCTCACACCATATGCATTGCCAATGGCTTGTTCAAGCTCGCCCTCGGCAACAATCACTGGTTGAACATCAAACCCAGTTACCATTCGCACATCATCAATAGCAAAGAAATTGGTAGGATCAGCCATCGCCAGTATTAACCTACGACCCGCCTTCTTTAGCGGCAACACCTTATGCCGTTCGGCAAGTTGAGCCGGAATAAGAAGCGCCGCGTCCCTATCAAGGGGATACTGCAACAAATTAACCCGCTCAATCCCCAGCTGACGTTCCAGAGCCTGAAGAATACGTTCCTCACTAACAAAGCCCATATTAATTAGCGTTTTTCCCAGCCGCTCTCCATTTTTACTTTGGACTCCTAGCGCCTTCTGTAACTGTTCTTCATTTATGAGTCCATCGCCGACCAAAAGATCGCCTAACCGTAAACTCTGATTGTTTATCGTAAGCTCCTCCCCTAACAGGCAGTTATTTGTTTACCTTAGCGGTAAGAATTACCACAATTTCCGTTTCTTCATTACTGCTATTACTATTCTTAAAGAACGTGCCGACAAACGGCAGATCCCCTAAAACAGGTACCTTAGTCCGGGTATGAGACACAGTAGAACTCATCAAGCCTCCGATAGCCATAGTTTCTCCGTCGACCATCACCAAATCAGTCTCAGCAGTACGAGTAGAAATCTTATAATTAGTGCCACCCAAAGCAGCAGACGGTGTTGATACCTCAGCTAAGAGATGCGCCCGAACCCTGCCGTCAGGACTGACAACCGGCGTATATACCAGTTTAATACCAGTATCTACATAACTTACTGTTGTCGAGGTTACACCACTGCTCGTAGTCTGTGACTGTACCGGCACCTTATCGCCAATAAGGATCTTTGCTTCCTTACCGGAAATAGTGCTTATTTTAGGCTTAGCCAATACTTTGGCATTGCCTTTTGACACTAGGGCATTGATTTGGCTCTGAAACCGAAATTGATAGGGATTACCGTCCGGCGCCCTGCCAAAACTAATGGCCCCGTAGTTAGAAAGGTCTGTAGTTGACGTACTGCCAGACTGTACCGGACCAGGAGCAAAACTCCATTCAAAACCCAAATTTTTGCTATCCGACTTATTGATTTCAATCACCTGGGCCTCAATCGTCACCTGCTTCGCCGGAACATCTAAGTTCTCTATCGCAGTACGCACCGCTGCCGCTTCGGCAGGGGAACCGAAAAACACCAGCGTATTTGTGGCATCGTCCGCCTTCAGCCGTTCATCACCAATCGCACCAGTCAGCATTTTTTTTACATCAGCTGCCACGCTATACTTCAAGGGAAAGACCGTTACTGATCCAAACCCGGTTAAAAGCGTTTTCGGATCGGCTACCACAATCGCACCGTTTGGCATCCGTTGACAAGTATATCCCCGGGTCTTAACCACCAGATTTAACGCCTCATCTAACGGCATATCCGTAATATTCAAAGATATTTTACCCTTCACCGTTTCGTCAACAATTATGTTAACTCCGTCCACCGCCGCAATTGCTGCCAAAATATCGCGCACTTCAGCGTTCTCAACATTCAAAGTTACCGGACTGTCTGATGCTAGACACACACCATTTACAAACAATAACGCCATAACTACTAAACTAATAATGCCGCTGCTAAAACACTTCCGCACTGTCATCGTTACCTCCTCATCCCTAGCGTTATCAAACCCCCTGGTCCAGCCAGCACCGCATACCCTGAATCAACAGCGACAAGTCTATATTCGCCAATTTCCTCGCCAACTAAAACCGACCGTGTTTGTGACCCTAACGTTAAAATTGCTGCACTGGCCGTACTTCCAACCACCGTTCCTTTTATTATTGGAAGCATCGGCGCCTTCATTACCGGTGCTTTGTCTGCTTTAACCGCTGGCACATCCGAAGCTCGAGCGCCAACCGGTTCGGCCACTACAGTTTGCTCATGTTGCCGAAATGACGCCGGTATCAAAAATGGATCTCTTGCAGCAACCACTGGCGGCACTCTCTCCAGCGAAACAGGCAGCGGCTGCACTTCCCCCGAACCTTTTCCCCCAGGGCTTACCACCACCATCGGCACCATTGGGGTTGGATCAGCTATCCTGCTATAAAAATATCCGACAGCCATTATTACCAGTATCGCTAAAAGCACCCATGTCCGCCTTGTGAAACCAAGTTTTCTAAAATCCACGCTCATGCCCTTCTCTCCATTTCAGCTATAACTTTGCCTTATTTTGAGTATAACTAAGATTACAGCTAATTCACGGAAACTCTATGTTATAGCCTCCATTAGAGTTCTGACCAGTTACCCCGTTATTTGCGTCTGTAGTTCCAAAACTATTAGCAGATAAAGATATTTTTTTATAGGTACTGCTTGTCGGATTTGTGTCAACATTTACCTTATAAACTTGCACCGGATTTGTTGACGGATCGCTTGCCGCTGGTGTATCGGCGCGATAGACGACAATGGTTCCAAGAATACATTTTAGGGCTTGCAGCTTTTGGTCATCCGTAATATTGCTACTAATAATCGCCTGAATATTAGCCGGAGAAAAATCCGTACTTGCGGTAATAAGCACCCATGGTGGCATAAAATAGGAATTACTAGAGCTGCGGTTAATATTATTTAAGCTATCGGTACCTGTAACAAATACGGCAGGTTCACCATTCCATAAGTTAAGCGAGTTATACTTCGAAAGTAAACTGTAATAATTAAACAAGGTAGAAGTAGTATCTTTATAGGCAGGCGTTGAAGCGCTATATGGATTAGTTGACTCATCACCAGAATCGTCAGCCCATCCGGCATGATTGGTAAAGTTTTCATAACTGTAGGTATTAGGTGAATATGTAGAATCGATAATTATGCTTCCATCCGCAATTGAACCAGGCACATAATTTAGCTTCGTCCAGCCATAATGCCAGTTGCTGCCCCACATTGGATTACTAGTTGATCCGTCATATCTCAGTTGCGAAGCCGAAGTAAAAGCTTGGGCATTCTCCTGCAGAATAAGCTCAGCAAGTCCGTTCCAGCTTTCCGTATTATAAAGCTTTCCTGCATCACGTTTCCATTTTTTTGTTTTAGCATTTTTTACAGCGCCGGTTACCGTATAATATACATATTGAAAAGACAGGGGCAAACTCTTTATGCCGGTATTTTTTTGAACAGTAACATTAACAGTAAGTTTTCGGGAAATATTTCGCGAAGTTCCGGTAGCAGTAAGCACATAAACAATATCGTTCTTGGTACTGGAATTAATACAGACCGGAGCTGTCACCGGATCATTTGTGCCCGCTAATTGAATAAGTACAGAGTATTTCAGGTTGTTATTGGTATCAACTACCTTATTATTATTCAGCGCTATAGTACTAGTTTGCAGCCAACTCCAATCCGGAGCTCCTCCGGTTTTGCCGGTTTCAAAACATGTTAAAGCTCGCTTTATACCTGCTTCAGCCGCATTTTGAGCATTAATTGCGTCAGCATTATTAGCACTGTTTTTAGTCGTAGCAGTAACAGCAAACATAACGCCTGATAAAAGGATTCCGGCTAACAACATAGTCATAATAGCAATTATTGATGTTGAACCCGCTTGTCGAAAAATAATGCTGATTTTATGCATTACTTGTTTGCGCCTTTCATTAACAAAATATCGCTGCAAACCTGCGTTCCTTTTTATCTCGTTAACAGCCTGTAAGACTCCGTCCTCTTAGGCCGGAGGAGAGCAGGCTATAACCTCGAACTAACTTCGTTCTAAGCGTTCGATGGGAGCAATACCCCCCCCCCCCCCCGAACGCAAGACTCAGTTATATTCCGGATGAATAATCGTATAATTTTCATTATGGCCGGTAGATCCATTACCGACTTTTTTCAGCGTCAAATTGGTTGTAAGATTTACGCTAGCAGTACTGCTAATAGTTGAATTATTTGAATCATAAAAACTAATATAAATCTCAATGTTAGTTATCCACAAAGCACCTGGCGAACCGCTAACTGACCTTAAGTAGTTTCCTGTAGAATTAGATCTGTCTTGCGTAAAATGCAGCGTTTTAACCAAACCACTGCCAAACGTTTGGTTATATTTCGCAAACGAAGAATACGTGATAGAAATTGTTTGTGTTGATGAGTTATAACTAATAGTGCACGGCGTATAGCCTGAACTGCCGTCAGGTGCAAGCGCTGAAAAGTCAATACTTGATGCATCAGCAAAATTGTCACTAGTTGTACCGCTTTTATAAATAGTTGAGGGATCGGCACGGTTAAGCACGTCAGTCAGCTTCAGCATCGCAGTTTGCGCCTGGCTTTGAACATTGCTCATTCCCTGATTATATTTTGAGGTTATAAGTACGTTTTGCAATATCCCTACAATCGGCGCAAAAATAACAATTACAAGCGCCATCCCCATAACCATTTCCAAAATTGAAAACCCGTCTTGGTTTTTATAAAGAACCACAGGCGTTCACACCCTACACAAATCTATTTAATACGCTTTTATATGATAACCGTAGATTGTCACCGTTCTTGTGTATGTGGCCCCACCAGGCGTAGCATCCTGCCAATTTACGTTAACCTGTAGCGCTGTCAAATTTGACTCAAGGCCTTTAACTTCCGGCTGAGAGACACTAACTATAAATTGAGGATAAACACCATTTGCAGCTACTACAGCTGGATTATCTGTCGGCATTATAAAATTGCCGCTGCCGCTCTGAAGTTTCAATTGTTCCATTTTTTTATTTGCAATATAAACAGCCATCGGATAATTTCTATTATTAACTGTATTAACAGTTGTTTGGCGGACTGCATCAAGAAATGTTAACAGCGCAATTGACAAAATACACATTCCAATAACAACATCAATAAAAATGTAGCCGTTATTTTTAGCATGAATGTTCTGCAATAACAATACCATCCCGCCCTCATATAACACACAATTAAAATAAAAGCCGCCAGACTGCAAAAGAATTTAAAACTCCGCAACCTGGCAACCATAACCAAAACACGTTCTTAGCCTCATAACTTTACGCCTTTGCCTTTCGGCAAGTTAGCCCAAAACACCATAATTAAATTATATGATATTTTGACAAGACAAAGATCAATCCCTTCTTTTTTTCTACAATATTCGACATTTTTTATTACAAAAAACGAGGCCATGTTAAAACATGAGTTTTAGCACGGCCTCGTTCCTATATACTTACCCCACTGTAATCTGCCAATACCACCGAATAATAGGCGCACCATACAGCAGACTTATCGCCGCTCCAATTGCAATAAACGGACCAAAAGGAATTGCATCTTTGCGGCCTTTTAACTTCAATGTCAGTAGTAACGCCCCCGTTATTCCGCTAACAACAAAAGCTATCATCATCGCCAACAGCAGCAATTTCCAGCCAAACCAAAGCCCCAGTGCCGCCACAAACTTTATATCGCCGCCGCCCATTCCGCCACCGCTCACAAGTGCGACAATAAGCAGAAAACCGCCGCCGACCAGAGCCGAACCCACCATATCAAGAATTACTACCTCTCCGGTAGCCAGATTAAACACTGCGCCAATAACCGCCAACCACACCAGCACCTTATCAAAAATAAGCTGGTGATCGTAATCAATAAAAGTAATAACAATTAAAAATGATATTAATATAAGACCTTTTGGTAACGCCAAAGAAAGACCGAAAATCGCCCAGCACAGATAAAACATTCCGGCGGTCAAGAGTTCTACCAGCGCATAGCGTGGCGAAAACTTTTCGCCACAGTAGCGGCAGCGGCCGCCTAGCAGCAAATAACTAAACACCGGCACTAAATCCACCGCTTTCAATCTACTTCCACACATATTGCAGTGGGACCCAGGAAAAATCACTGACTGCTCCGCAGGTAGGCGATAGATGCATACGTTAAGAAAACTACCGATCACCAGACCAAAAACGACACTTAAAAAGCCTTCAATCATTTAACCACCTCACTAAATCATAATCAACTTGCGGCCAACTCTCAATCTATCATTTCGCCGGATGGTCCTGCTCGCTTTGGACATCAGGCAGGCGCCCCTCTGACGCTACCATCAGATAGACATTCATCACCAACAGACTCTCTTTATTTAGCAAACCCCGCTCAATAACCGGCTTAACCAAACTACTTGCCTTGCCGCTCAGTTCTTTCTCCACTAACTGCTCGATTTCCTTCTGCCCCCAAAACTTTTGACCTAACACAACCCGATCATGAAACTCTACGGCCCTGACCGCCATAAATCTAGGTCCGGCATCCAACCGTCTGGCAAATTCCATAAGGTCTGAGTAATCGCCCAATACCTTTAAAACCAGCCTATTCTCGGTCCAGCCGTTATTAAACACGCTTTTCTCTGTAGTAATCGCCCCGCAGACCACCCCGGTGACCTTTGCGGTGTCCTCCAGAAACGCCACAGTCTCCCCCATGTTCAGTCGGTCAGGCAACAACTTATTAACCCTGATAACTTCCGCATTCAAGTCCTGCAAATACCGTTCTTTATCCGGATGTTCCGCTGCAAATCGCTCAACCGTCGCCACTTTGCTGTTAACCAAACACAACTGGCCAACAGCCTGCCCCTTCTTAGCCAATTGCTTCGTCAGAATAAAATTATAAAACAACACCACACTCGCCAGACAGATTACCGTTGTTCCGACCAGCCACACATACCCGTTACTTTTAAAGGATATGCTCGCAAGCTTCATTAGTTACAGCTCCTTCAGCTTCAAATCAATAGTAAACTTCAGCGTACCAAGCTTGGTATCACCTTCGGTTGACTTCAGCATCACCGAATAAAATAATGGTTCGGCTTCCAACCTGGTAACAAATGCCGCCAATTCATCGTACTCTCCTGTCTCCCCCTTCAGCGTAATAATCCGGCCATCCGTTTTATTGACAATTGTCTCATCCAGCCAAATATCGTTTGTCAATAATCCAGCAATCCTTGGTAACAGATTATATGGGGTGGTACGGCTTTTTTCAAGTTCATTCACCAACGCCTGCTTGGCGTCAATCTGCTTTTGTTTATCCCCTGCCGCTTCCATAGCCTGCCGAACCGGTAACAATTCCTCATAGCGAGCCTGAGTCGCCGCTACCTCACCTTCCAACAACCGTAAAGAATACTCTTCAACACCATAAATACAACCAATAACCAGCAAAACCACCACCACAAAAAATACTGCAATCCGACCATAGGGGATGTCCGGCCGCCGCTCAGCAACAGGCAATAGATTGATCCGATTCACGCCTCCGCCCCCCTCAGCGCCAGACCAATCGCCACCGCCAATTGTGGTCCAACCTGCCGTAAATAATCCGTTGCAAACGATCTGTTAACCTCCAGCCCGGCCAGCGGTTCGTGTTCCACCACCGGCAGATCAACCTTGGCGCGTAATAAATCCACTAATTTCTCGTTCTCAGTAAAACCGCTTACTATTACTTTATCAATTGTCGCCTGCTTGTTCTGCTGGGTAAAAAACTGGGCAGTGCGCCCCACCTCCTGCCCTAATTCCGCTACTATGCTCTCCAATTCCACCATCGCAGCCGCATCCTCACCAACTCGCTTCAGCGCTGCTTCAATACAGCTTCCCCGCACCGACACCACTCTGGTGAATACAGGATTACCTTGCTGAAACAACGAAATTTGCGTATTTTCCGCCCCCACATCCACCACCATTGCGTTTTCTGCCCCCACCATCGTTCGCTGCACCGCCAGTGGCTCGATATCTACCGCCAGCGGCTTCAGCCCTACCTCCCGCGCAATCTTGGTAAGCTGGCGCACCGCTTTTTTTGGCGCGGCCGCAATAAGCACCCGCAACTCTCCGGTTTCAGCCTTCTGACCAGTGATAGAGTAGTCAAACTCATAACTATCCGGCTCATACGGCACATACTTAGGAATATCCCATTTTATTGCTTCAGCCAGTTCCTCTGGCGGCAGTTCGGGAAAAGTAACCTCACGCATAAACAGCCACTTCCCCCCAATTGCCAACACTGCATCTTTGGCCTTAATTCCACTTACCGCCAACGCCCTGTGCAAAAGCGTCTTCAGTAAATTGGAGTCAATTTTTAACCCTGACATACCATAACTTTCGCTATCAACATTCTCACTCCGATAAGCTGTCGGCACCTCCACAATAGCCAGAGTACGTAAATACGGCCTCGCACCCTTTAGCGACACCTCAACCACCTTAACCGCTCCCTGCCCAAAATCCACCCCTACCAGCGTCGTTATCCGCCGCTGAAACAACTTGGCAAATCGCCTCCAGACTTCCCAGCCCATGCCCAGTTACCTCCCTTATCTATCTCCAGCCGCAACACGGCAAATAGTCAAAGTTTAATTTCCATCCAACGGTACACTGTGAGAACACCATATTCTCCGGTCAGCCTGAGGGAGCTCCTAAACTAGAAGCTCTCTCTACTGCCCGAAGTTGACTCTAGTTGCCCAAAGAAATTAAATCAGATAATTAATTAGCATAGTACTCAACCGGATGACCGTTATACCAAGCTCTCGAAGTGTCAGTATCAATTGTATAAGCAGCAACAGTAGCAGAAGCTGCTGCTATTGTAGTTGCATCCGGAAATCTTATTGCACTCTTTGTTGGCGGTACTGGAAATTCAGCCAGATAATTATTGGTTGTAAGATTGGCTACAGTCGGCGTATTACCATCAGCTAAAGACATAGCGATAGCACTGTCAATAGTACGCAGGTCAGCAACAATTTTTGTTCCCCGTGCCGATGCTTGTGATGATGCATACCTCGGAATCGCTATCGATGCCAAAAGACCGATAATCCCAATCACCACCAAAAGTTCAATCAGCGTAAAGCCTTTTTGATTCGTTGTTTTCCTAAATAACTTCATCATACTAATTCCTCCTCGTATATTTTTAGCCACCAACCTTGGTGACAAGGTCAAACAACGGATACATAAGCGCTATAACAATGCTCCCAATTATCACCCCGATAAAGATAATCAGCATCGGCTCCAGGAGACTGCTCAGCCGAACCACCATATCATCCACATCATTTTCGTAGAACTCGGCCACTTTTCTTAACATAACATCCAGGTTTCCTGCTTCCTCACCAATGGCCACCATCTGAACCACCATCGGTGGAAAGATCTCGTTCTTGCTAAGCGGAGTCGCGAAGCTGAACCCCTCCCGGATGCTGCCCTGGGCAACAGTAAGCGCCGTCACCATCGGCTTAATATCGGTGACGTGCTTGACCACCTCCAGCGCCTGAATTATCGGAACACCGCCATGAAGCAGCGTAGCCAGCGTGCGGCTGAACCGGGCAATCGCCACCTTACGGTACAAAAGGCCAAATACCGGCAGCCGCAGCACAACGTTATCCAGTACCGCCTTGAAACCTGGAAAATTCGCATTCTGAGCTAAGAGGAATGCCCCTAACACTAGCACCGTCAGCACCAGAACACCATAGCTTTGCAACCCGCTGCTGATTCCAAGCAAAATGTGAGTTGCCAGCGGCAGCTCGGCATTCATTTGGCTATACATTTCAACAAACTTTGGCATGATAAATACCAGAATGCCAGTTACCGCCAGCAAAGCAAAACCCAACACTACCGCCGGATAAACCATTGCTGACTTAACCTGCTGCTTAAGCTTATAGTCCTTTTTAAACTGCTCTGCCAGTTGCTCCAGCACTTCGTCCAGCATCCCCCCCATTTCTCCAGCTTCCACTAAATGCACCATCACGCCTGGAAAAACGTCAGGCTGCTCAGCCAGGGCCGCCGATAACGCCCTGCCCTCCTGCACCTCTTTGTCGACACTTTGCAATGCCCGCTTCAATTCAAGGCTGCCTGTCTGCTCAATCAAAATGCCTAGAACATTAACCAATGGCATCCCTGCCGACACCATAGTGGCAAATTGGCGACAAAAAATAGCCAGGTCGCGCAGCGTAACACCCCTGAACTCAGTTAAATACTCCAGCACCTTTTTGCGCTCTGCCTTGACCGGCTCGATCTTAAGCACTAGCATATTTTGATTGCGAATATGGGCCGCCACCGCCGCCGGTGCATCCGCTAAAAGTTCGCCGCAAATCACCTGGCCGGTACGGTCTCTGGCCCGATAGAAAAAGTTTGTCGCCATAGTATTCTTCCTCCCTTCCTTATAATTTTTTTATACCAACCCCAACAGCCGTTTCAACATTTCCGAATCGACTGCCCGAGCCAGAGCCTCCTCATAGGTAACAACCTCGCTGCGAACCAGCTCCCGTAAGCTGCCATCCATTGTCTGCATACCAGCCTTGGCCCCGGTCTGCAGCACCGACATCAGTTGCTGAGTCTTGCTTTCTCTGATAATATTGCGCACCGCCGGCGTGGCCAGCAAAATCTCCAGCGCTGCCACCCTCCCCTTGCCGTCCTTGCGAGGCAAAAGCTGCTGCACCACAATGCCCTGCAACGTCAACGACAACTGGATACGCACCTGCTGCTGATGATGCGGCGGAAAAACATCAATAATCCGATCAATAGTCTGAGCCGCATCCCCAGTGTGCAGCGTCGCCAGCACCAGATGCCCGGTTTCGGCGGCAGTAATCGCTGTAGCGATGGTCTCCATATCCCGCATCTCCCCCAGCAATATGACGTCCGGGTCTTCCCTGAGTGCCGCCCGAAGTGCATCGGCAAATGACTTCGTGTCAAGGTGCAACTCCCGCTGGTTGACGATACTCTTTCCGTGGGAGTGAAGATACTCTATCGGGTCTTCCAGCGTAATGATATGACAGGCCCGCTCACGATTAATCAGTCCAATCATCGCTGCCAGGGTCGTAGATTTTCCGCTCCCGGTCGGGCCAGTCACCAGCACCAACCCCCGGAGCTTTCTGGCCAATTCTTTTATCACCTCCGGATGCCCCAGCTCCTCCAGCGTAGGCACCCGCTCATTAACCAGCCGGACAGCAATAGCCACACTGCCTCGCTGACGAAAAGCATTAACTCGAAACCGGCTCAGTCCCGGAATAGCATAAGAAAAATCAACATCTCCCTGCGCAGCAAACTTAGACAACACTTCGGCGCTGGCAATCTCTGCCAAAAGCGCCTCAGTCATCTCCGGGCGTTCGCGCTGATAAGCAAGCGGCGTCAGTTCACCGTCGATCCTCAACATCGGCGGCATGCCGACAGTGATATGGAGATCAGAAGCCTGGCGCATTAGCGCCTCTTTTAAAAGCTCATTCATTCTCACTATTTCCACAAGCTACACCCCACTATAGGCCACCCGCCGAACCTCATCCAACGTGGTCATCCCCTCAAGCGCCTTCAATATTCCGTCTTGGCGCATCGCTACCATCCCTTCAGTGATCGCAATACGGGATAGTTCTCTGGCTGAGGCGTGGTGAATAAGCGCTTCCTGCAAAGTACCAGATAGTGGCATCACCTCATTGATAGCCATTCGCCCCCGATAACCGCTGCCGCCGCAGTGCTCACAGCCGCGTCCCCGGTACAGCGTCAAGCCTGACTGATTCAGCTTTGCTTGTATCACCGCGCCCGCAAACTCTTGGCTGTCCGCCAAAAACAGCGCTTCCGACGAACCAGCCTCAAGCAGGTAACTTTCCTTGCAGTTAGGGCAGATAATCCTCACCAGCCGCTGCGCCACCACTCCCAGGATGGACGAAGCAACCAGGAAAGGTTCCGCGCCCATATCAATAAGACGGGAAATTGCACCAGCAGCGTCGTTGGTATGAAGCGTACTTAGCACCAGATGCCCGGTAAGAGCTGCTCGTACTGCAATGTCAGCGGTTTCACCGTCCCGTATTTCGCCCACCATCACAATATTCGGGTCCTGGCGGAGTATTGACCGCAGGCCGTTAGCGAAAGTCAGTCCAGCCTTGGGGTTGACAAGTATCTGGTTAACCCCAGCCAGCATATACTCCACCGGGTCTTCGATAGTAATTATATTCTTGGCCGGTGAATTAATTTCCACCAGCGTTGAATACAAGGTAGTCGTCTTGCCGCTGCCGGTGGGACCGGTCACCAGAATCATGCCATAGGACTGACTGTACATCCGTTTATACCGTTCTAGATTTAGCGCGGAAAAACCCAGGCCAGAGATATCCATCACCACCGCTGCCCGGTCAAGAATCCTAAGCACCACTTTTTCCCCCAGCACCGTAGGCATCGTAGACGCCCGAATATCAACATCCCGTCCCTTTTCCTTAACCTTAATCCGGCCATCCTGCGGCATTCGCTTCTCAGCAATATCCATCTCGGCCATAATCTTTATCCGACTGACAATAGAGCTCTGGGTTGCTTTAGGAAAAGTCACAACTTCGCGCAACACTCCGTCAACCCTGAATCGCACCCGCACCAGTCCTTCTAGCGGCTCGATATGAATGTCGCTGGCCCGTTCCCGTACTGCCTGGCTGATCAGACCATTAACAAGGCTAATTATCGGAGCTTCATCCGCCGTCTGAATCTCCGCAGTCGCCGCCACTTCCTCTTCCTGCAGTTTAATTACCGCCCGCTCGACAATGTCTCGCACGCCATAAGCGCTCTCAATAAAGCGCTCAAGTTCGCTCTCAATAGCAATCACCGGTTGTACATTAAGCCCTGTGACCATGCGCACATCATCAATAGCAAAAAAATTAGTCGGGTCAGCCATAGCCAGAATTATCTGGGAACCGTCCTTCTTTAGCGGCAAAACCTTGTGCCGTTCAGCAAGCTGGGCCGGAATCAAGAGTGCTGCGTCCCGCTCAATCGGATACCGGGCCAGACTAACCACGTCAACCCCTAACTGACTTTCCAGCGCCCGAAGAATATTATCCTCACTTACAACCCCCAAATTAATCAGCGTTTTTCCCAGCCGTTCTCCATTCTTACGCTGCATTGCCAGTGCCTTTTGCAATTGTTCGTCCGTAATTATTCCGGCATTTAGCAAAATATCGCCCAGCCTAAAACGCTGATTAGTTGCCATAACAGGCACCTCCTTATACCTACATTTATTTACTTATTTTAGCTGTGAGAATAACCACAATTTCCGTTTCTTCAGTACTGTCATCAACATTTTTAAATACCGAGCCAATTAGCGGCAAATCCCCTAAAATGGGAACTTTTTTCCCGGTATGAGACACAGTGGAGCTCATTAAGCCGCCAATGGCCATCGTTTCTCCGTCAGCCATCACCAAATCGGTCTCAGCAGTTCGGGTGGCAATCTTATAGTTAGTACCGCCCAGCGCCGCCGACGGTGTCGATACCTCGGCTAAAAGGTGAGCTCGTACCATGCCATCAGAACTAATAACCGGCGTATATACCAGCTTGATGCCGGTATCCACATAAGTCACTGACGTCGAAGACACCCCGCCGGAAGTAGTAGTCGCCTGCACCGGCACCTTGTCGCCAATAAGAATCTTGGCTTCCTTGCCGGAAATCGTACTTATCTTGGGTTTGGCCAGCACTTTGGCATTGCCTTTAGATACCAGGGCATTTAACTGAGCCTGATACCGAAATTGATACGGATTTCCGTCCGGAGCCCGGCCAAAGCTAATGGCCCCATAGTTAGTAAGATCGGTGGTCGAAGTACTACCCGACTGCACCGGACCAGGAGCAAAACTCCACTCAAACCCCAGGCTCTTGCTAGCTGACTTATTAATTTCCAGCACCTGGGCCTCAATCGTCACCTGCTTCTGGGGAATATCCAGCCTGTCAATTACCTCGCGCACCTTTTCCGCCTCTGTTGGTGGCCCGAAAAACACTAGTGTATTTGTAGCGTCATCAGCCTTCAGCCGTTCCTCAGCCACCACTCCGGCCAGCATTTTCTTCAAATCAGCCGCCACAGCATACTTCAAAGAAAACACCTCCACCGAGCCAAACCCGGTTAACAGCGTCTTGGCCTCAGCCACCACAATCGCGCCGTCAGGCATACGCTGATATGTATACCCCCGCGTCTTGACCACCAGATTTAGGGCTTCATCCAGCGGCATATCGCTTATATTCAGCGACATCTTACCTTTTACCGTTTCATCCACAATTATATTGACCCCGTTCACCGCCGCTATTGCGGCCAGGATATCTCTCACTTCGGCGTTACTCACATTCAAGGTAACCAGTTGCTCTGCCGCCTGTGTCACACCGCTATAGCATACAGTCATCATAACTAAGCCAATAATTCCACATTTAAACCATCTTAGCACCGTCATTCCTGCCTCCTCATCCATAGCGTTATTGCTCCGCCAGGTCCCTCCACCACAGCGGAATCGGCTTCTACTGCCACAAGCGTATAATCACCAATCGCCTGCCCAACCCGAACAGCTCTGCTTTCAGCCCCCAGTGTCAAAATTGCCACACTGCTGGAGCGGCCAAGCACCGTCCCCTGAAGCAGGGGCATCGTCGCTGGCTTGGTGTTAATTTCAGCAGCTACTTCTGGCTTAGTACCAACTGTTTCAGTCATACTTTCTTTATCCACTTGCCGGTAAACTGGCGGCACCTCAAATGGATCTCGGTTTGCCGCTACCGGGGCTGCTGGCAGCAAACCGGCAGCCTTAAGCTTTGCCGAAGCCGCTTGCTCCCCGGCCTTATTAGCTGGCTTTCCCACCACTACCGGCGCCATCGGCGGCGAATTAGTTACCCCCAGAAAATAGTATCCAATAACCACCAGCACCAATATCACCAATAGCCCCCAAGTCCGTTTAGTTACCCCCATTCGCTTCCAATCCACTGTCATAACTTTTCCCCCTTAGCTTCATGCATAGCCTGCTGCAGTAATTTCCCAAAAGGCTTGCTCCGCTGAACTGCCTACATACCCCATATACCGTAATTTGAAGTAATAGTAGTAGCTTCACTCACTGTCTGGCCGTAGTTATCAACAGTATAGAATAACGCCGCCGCATTCCAGATTTTAATCCCGGTCCCCAGTTGGGTCTTAGTTGGACTTAGTTCCCAGTCCTTAGGTATAATATTGTGTTTATACGAACTGTAAACATCATTAAACGCCAGTGCCAGCACATCATTAACTCTGATAAGTTGCACCCGGTTGCCTTGGTTGTCAGCCACCAGTTCAATAGTAATCTTATTCTTATTGCCAGCGACCATCGCAAACGGAATAGAATAGACAGAATTGTCTACTGACGTACCATTGACAATGTCGATCCGATACTTTAAATCAGCCATTGAAATTTTAGCAATAGAAATTTTGCCATCCACCACAGCCTTGGCAATCTCCGCCGATGTCGGAGCCGCCTGCGCCACCCAGGTCACTGTGCCGTCAGTCACGATAGCCCCTGCTGGAGGAACGCGGCTTAGCGCGGCCGGCTTAGACGCACCGCTCTTACCGGCATTTGCTGCCACCCATACCATCCGGTTGTCCAGCGCATCAGCCATATAAACTCCAACCGCTACCTTAGCGCCTTGCGGATAATAAGTATTCTTAAACCAAGAGTTGCCCTCAGCTAAGTCGCCAAGCGAGTAGGCGATCCTTAAATCTGGGGGACGTTCACGGTATTGGCCTGTTTTATCAGGCAAGAATGTTCCGTCCGCCATATAACCGAACAAAGTTGGTACTCGTGTTAGACTGGGTGCGCTAACGCTTGTTGCTGAGTTGGTAACCACTGGCCGCAGCGCCGGTAAATCCCAGTCACTGGCAATTGCATAACCGCGGTCGCTCTCAACATAACAGCGCTGCTTCAATTCATTGTTATCCTGAAATGCGTAGTTGTCATCATAAGTCCCGCTCTCATCCCAAACCTCGTTTTGTGAACCGTCAAAACCGTCCGCCATTACCTTCTTCACCAGAAAAGCGCCATAGGGCCAATTAATATTAAGCGGCTTAGAATACACCGCCCCCCAGGCGCATGATTTATAACCCGGATTAAGCCCAGGATCGTATTGCACCACATAGGCGGTTGGGTCTCCGGCATCGCCGGCCAACCAGGCCTTAGTCGCCGAATTCTGAGTTTTCGTCGCCAAATAGTAGATACCATAACCCGCACCATCGGCACTATCAATATTTGTAAGTAAAACATAGTAATTAACTCGAAACACCGTCTGCAGCGCCGCGGTAGCCGAATAGCCTGCCTGCCCCAGAATATCGTTAAACAATACGCAGCTATAGACAGATGACCACGCATTATTGGCCGTCCCATATCCCGGCGACTTCGCCGGGCTTGTAGGATTGGTAAGGTCATCCGGCAGCGACCACGCTAACGCAGAATTGACTTTACCGCCGGAATTGCTTGCGCCAATGTATGTATTGCCCGAGGCAATCAGCGATGCCGCAGTAACAGTAGTATAAGTATCCGTCATAGTTGTTGTCGTCGTACTTGTAAGATCAATGCCTGAATTATAGGCCAGCCTCGTAGCACCGTTGGCGGTGCCTAACGCCTGCACATAGTACTTTGTTGTAGCGCCCTGCACATAACTGATTGATACTTTCGCTGTTCCCATAATAGATCCCGGCAAACCGAGACTTATCGTGCTGCCAACCCAATCCGCAAGCGCCGATTTTTCACCATTTTTATAGCCATTCGCAGTTTTCACAGACTCTTGCCCAGCCACATAAGCTGTTTTTACCGCCGCCTCAGCGCTATACTGCGCTTGAAGCCCGTTAGCGTACTCTTGGGCAATCTTCGCATTACGGCTGGTTATATAGCTCACTGTCGCCGCCCCGGTCGCCAGTACCAACATTGCCATAATTGCCATAATCGTCATGCTGCCGCGCTGCCGCCTCATCGGTTTCACCTCTCTTTGGCCACGAAAGTTACTAATTTAAATTTGCGGTAAGACCATTAAGCGGATAAATGGTAGTCTCTGCCACCGCCGGATTTGTATCGGCAGCATCTCGTCCAATTTTATATACTATGTGAACCTGACTTACAGCAGTGCCAGAAGCTGTCACAGTTACAGTGAAATACCCGGCTCCAACATATCCCCGCTTAACGTTGCCAAGCAGGCTAGCCTCAGCAGTCGTCCCATACGTATAAGTTCTTGTCAGCACATAACCGCCGGAAGTACCGACAAGTTTATAGCCTATCTTCACCGAGCTGCCGCGAGAATCGGTTTTCACCATCTCGACCGCAGTGCCTGTTCCGACTCTGGTAGTACATGCGGTTGCATAACGTAAATCCCGGGCAATCATGTCCACCGCCCAGCGCGCTTCCTGTTGCCGGTCAATCAAATCGCTTGCCCTGACGCTGTGACCGATAAGATTTGTCAGCATTCCGGCAACGCCCGACATTATCAATACCATAAGAGCCATTCCCATAACCAGTTCCAACAGCATAAATCCAGCCTGTTTTTGGGTCATTTTTGCTCCCTTCGGCCTACTCCCGCTCTATCAGAGTCTCCAGACTTACCGACTTTGGAATGCTGTTTTCAGTCCAGCTAACTGTCACTACAACATCAATCAGCCGCTTATTAACTGCGTCCAATAAATTACTTCTGCTGCTCGCCGTCGTAATCGGCAATGCGGTAATAGCCGCCAGATTAACCGAAGTTGTCCGACTAAAACCATTCCTCGGAGGCATTCCAGTATCGGCCGGAGCGGCAGGCTCAGTACCTGCCGTTGAACTTCCCCGCCAACTTCCCGTACCTTTCAGGTACTCAATCCGTTCCTGAGCCCAGTTATAAGCCACTGTTCGGTTATCGGCAAAAATGCCAGCCCTGGCGCTTTGAAAGTACAGTCCCCCGATGCCTAACAGAGCAACTACCAAAATAAACATTCCCAGCACTACATCAGCTAGAATAAAACCCTTTTCATGTCTTCTCCTTCTTTCGCCCACCACAGTTTCACCTCTATAATGGCGCAGCCCCATCAGTGTTAGTCCAGACCCGTCCTACCCGGGAGTCAACATTCACATAAACATACGCCCCTGTAGTCGTATGAATCAACTTTATCTGGTATGCGGTATTTTCCAAAACCGAACCAGTCTTAATACGGTCGACATCATACGCACAATAAGTAAGACTAACACTGGACGAATTACTTGGCACTATTACCTTAGCAGTAACATGATAACCGGCAAGATCATTCTTTTTCAGCGGCATAGTACTGCTGCTGTCAAGTATTTGATAACAATTGGCCCTTTCACTTGAACTCTGCGGCGAATAATCCGCCGCCAACAGCAATAACTTGTAACGGTAGCTTGGGTTAGAGGCGAACGTCACCCGCGTGTCACCAGCTGCGTCATTGGCCGATAATTGTTGCAACCAGCGAATGTCGGCCACCAGTTCCATGGCCGCACGATACAACTCCCGCTGGGCCTGAGCCACCCGGAATTGGTTTACCCCAATTGACACCAGCACGCAAATAATGGCAATTGTAACAACAGCCTCAATCAGCGTAAAACCCCGCTCCCCATTAGTGCATAAAAGCCGCATTCGTATTCACATTCCCCTTTCGCTCATCACCGATCCCTTACCATTGTTCTAACTCATAATTAATGGAAATAATTAACTCAAAATTACATGTTTTACCATTAAGAGTATAGTTTATATAAATAAATTCCAATTCCTGCTATAAATTTACCTTTACGACAAAATTTTCCATTAAGATTGTGTAAAAAAGGGGTTGTATTGAAACGTCAGTTTCAATACAACCCCTTCAAACAACGCTAAAACGGCAAAAGCTCTGTATCAGAATTTATAATATTTACCGGATAATAACCGATGTGCATCGCCCCGTAATTCCTCATCAGTGCAACCTGCCGCTCAAGCTCCTTTCGATTAACCCATTTTCTGGTATTCCAGTCAAACGACTGTAATTTAAAAATAACTTTATCTTTTGCTTTAGGCTCAGCAAGCGCTGCCTGGGTAAGCTTTATCAGCCACTCGTCAGCATCCGGCACCTTCTCCATCCGCGGATAAGCCATTATTACCGTATAGTCATAAAACTTCAAGTACTCCCTAAAATCCTGGGCAAACCGTTTTTTTGCTTCAGGCTCCGTAACTACCGCCGAATAAATATTACGAGCCGATGCTGCTTCCGGACGATAGCGCCGCATTTCAGCAACCATCTCCAAAGTCAGGTCATTAAGTGCCTTAGCTTTGGCTTCGGCCCAGACGCTTTGCACATTCGGTTCTTGCAACGCGGCAAGCGTCATCTCGCGGCCAAAGCGTTCCTTAAACGCAGCTCTAGCCCCAGGCGACATATCCTCAAAATCGTTAAAATATAAATCATCATTGAAGACGATGCCGTCAATATTGTTGTACGCCGCCAAATCGCGAACCAACATCTTTAAAGACTCCCTAACCTGTGGACTAAATGGTGTCGCCCGCTTATACCAGCCTAATCTCCCTGGTGCTGAGGCCTGCACCGCATCCTCGGGGTGATCCTTAATCAACCATTGACCGCTCAAAGTCGAAAGCCAAGCATATACCCGAAAATTTTTGGCATGCAGGCGTTCAGTCACATACCCAAACACATCTTTTTTTACTGGTGCTACACTGGTATAAAAATATACACCCTCTATATTACCATTACCTTTTTTATCAGCATGAGCTTCTAAAAAAACGGTAGTTACATTTGAGCGCGTAAAATAGTCAATCGCAGCATCAATGTTTTTTTCAAACTGCTTGGGATTATCATCGTAAATTATGTCCAGATCAAGTTGCGCCACCCGCAGTGAACCTTTTGCGGTCTCTGCATTAAGCGTCTTAGCAAATTCTTCTGTACCCATCCCGGAAGTAATAGCAACCCGTTTTCCGCGCTCCAGCATATCGGTGCTGGGACTGTTTGCTCCATATCCCATGGTAAAAAATACTTTGAATCCCTGAGCCTTGGCCAAATCCAGCGCAACCTTGTTATAAGCGCCATAAGGCCAAACATATGTATCAACTTTATGTCCAAGCTTCTGTTCCAGCACATTTTGGGTTATGCTCATATCATTTGCAATTCGGTTAGTATATTCTTCGTGAGACTCATATTTTCCGTCTTCGCCTGCCACCAGTTCAGTAATCGGCTTATAAGCTGCTCCGGTCTTAACTTTGCGATGAAGATCATTAGAATGGGAGGCAATCGTAATCAGTCCTGACTGGTCCATTTCGCGCATTTGTTGCCAGTTAACTACCGGTCCAACATCTGCCGGCGCACCCAGCTCCTGCCACGATGTCACCACCGCCAGTACTGCCGGATACTTGTACTCTTTGAGCAATGGATATACTGTCGTATAAAAAGACGCATAACCGTCATCAAAGGTTAACAGCACCGGTTTTGCCGGAAGACTTACCTTATTATTAGCGCAAGCCTCCCGGTATAGTGCTAGTGAAATAGGCGTATACCCATTTTCTTTTAAATACTTAAATTGTTCTTCAAGTTTCTGTTTACTGACAACCCATTGACTGCCGCTTTTATCCCCAACATCATGATAGCAAAGAACTACTACCGATTGGCCTTCAGCCACCGGATAAAAGAAAAGTATGCAGGTAACAATCATTGTCAGCGCCAAACCAATCTTCCAAGCCATAAATTCCTCCGCCTGAAAACCTGCTACAAGCAATCTTTCTACTCATCGTCTTTCGGCTGCAAACCGCCCTTTTCGGTAAACATAGTATCCGGATAAAAGGCGAAATACAGTGCCCCTTTATCATGACAGGCTTTCATATAATTTTTGATAACGGCATCATCAAGCCACTGGTTTTTCTTATAATCAAAGCTTTGAATAGTAAAAATCAGTTTATTCGCCGCACCAGGACTCTGAAACGCCGCTTTAGCCAGTTCTTGAGTCCATTCCAGTGTGCGAGGCTCGCGTCTTTCCCGATATGGATAAGCCAAAATCAGGGTATAGTCATATGTTTTTAGAAACCGGTTATAGTCCTGAACCGAAGCCTTAACTGCCTCGGGATAAATACTGCGGACAAACTTGGCGTAAGGTTTATACTCCAGGACAACTTTAGCCATTTCCACAGTTTGGTCAGTAAGCGCTTTCGGCTTTATAAAATCTTTGTTCTCCTTCAGCGGCAAGTCATCCTGAAATATAACCCCATCCAAATATGAATACGCCGCAAGATCTGAATATAACGCCCGGCTATTGCTGCCCTTACTCAGAACCGTAGCAGGATTCGTAGGCATCCAGGCATAAACATCAATGCTTTGAGCCTTAAAAAGCCTGGCAATATGGTCATAAATATCAACTTTCACCGGTGCTGCGGCAGTGCTAAAATAGACCCCATCCAGACTGCCGTCCGTCTTGCTGGTGCTAAACGCCTGCAGGAATACAGTATTAATACCCGAAGTCTGAAGCCTGGAAATAATAGCTTTCACGTTGGCATCCGTCTGCCTAATGCTCCCACCATTATAAAGCCCATCAATATTCACCCATACGGCTCTAAGCGGCGGATCGTTAGCACCGTCCTTTTTAACCAACTTAGCAAACTTTTTCGTATCCGGGTTGCTTAGAATAATCCCTCGTCTGGCCTCAAACAAACCCTTTTCACCCGGGACATTCAAACCTCCACCCAAAGTAAATAAAGCTTTAAAGCCGTGAGTCTTGGCAATATTCATACCAATAGTAGTATACTCGCCATACGGCCACACCAAGGCAAGCGCCTTATGACCAAGTTCACGTTCAAAAATAGCCTGAGTTTCAGCGCAGTCACTATCGATCCTGGCTTTGTACTGTTCAAGTGATTCGCTTGCCCCATTGCCATACTCAAAGTTTGACCCCGCTTCCCCGCGGTCACGATAGCTGTTAACCGTAGTACTATGGTGCAAATTATGAGTATGTGAAACAACATTTACCAAGCCGGAAGCTTCCATTTCCCGCATTTGCTGCCAATTAACCAGTTTGCCGACATCTGGCGGCTTATACCCAATCTCCCAATTGGTCACAACAGCTAAAACTGCTGGATAATTATACTTTTTAAGCATCGGAAAAACATTATTATAAAAAGATACATAGCCGTCATCAAACGTCAGCAGCACCGGTTTAGGCGGCAGCGATGTCCCTTTAGAATTGGCATCAATATATTGCTGCAGCGAAATCGGGTGATAGCCGTTTTTCTTTAAATACTCCAAATTAGCTGCCAAATTGTCTTTACTGATTGCATAATAGTCATTAGGCTTAACAGTTCCCACATCATGATAACAAAGAATTAGAACTCCATCGCCTGCAAAAGCAGACGATGGAGCAGCCACCAATAATACAACCATAGTTAGCAAAAAATAGAATAACTTCCGTACCATAATATCCCCCTATTACCAGCTTAAATGGCCAAGTACTTCATACATCCGGTGACCAAAGTGCATATCACTGCTGTTTTTGGCCCGATTCGTTCTTGCACCATATTCCACAGCAGCAGTAATACTCTTAACCGGTGAAAATTTATAGCCATATTCCAAGCGAGCATAAGGCGAAAAATCGGTTGCTTCCGGACGATCTCTCCCCCACTCGGCAATAACCCGGCCTTCCCAATAATGCTTAGCATAGTCCCACTTCTCAATCAAGCCTGCCCCATATGTATCGCGAATTGTTGGGCTTTCATACAAATCAGAGCGCTGGCTGAAATGAAGCTGACTTCCCTCTACAACAAAATCAATTGTGCGCTTATCCTTCTTCAATAGGTTCCTGGTCCAACTTAAGCTATAATTATTGACCTGATTTTCATCACTATAAAAACTCCGGGTAATACCGACATCAAATTTATCCTTTTTACTAGCCAAAATACTTGTCGTAAAAGCATAATTGTCAGTCATAATCCGTCCGCCAGTTATTCCAAGCAGACTAGGTCTAAGCGCCTGTACATCTTTTAGTGGCGACCGTGATGCTTCAACCCCCATAGTAACGCGGTCATCAAAATGATATTTGTAATTAGCGGTATAACCACTGAATGAACCATCATTCAAATAATAATCGTACCAGGCCTGAACTTCACTTTTCATACCCTTATATTGAATACCTACCGACCGTGAATTAAGAACAGTACTCTGCTTCGGATTCTCAGACCGATCCGTAATTTCTTCCCGGCCAATCTTAGACAGCACTGAATATGAGCCGCCGAGACTCTGCTCAGCCTCCAGTTCCAGACTCCGCGTCTCTATGCCCTTATAGTCGCGATAGTACTTACCTTCAACATTGACTTCTCCAAGTTGGCGGCCTTCCCAATCCTTAATCCCTTGAAGCGCAAGAGCATTAGACGCATATTTCTCCTGCAATACCGAAACCGAAGCCTTGGCTGTTGAATAATCGCCTACCTGAACAGCCGAACTTGCCATTCCAGTCAGCCCAACCACCTTGCCGCCTTGCAGTTTAGACAACTTTTCATATTGCTTGTACGCACTCCGCGGCATTTCATTGTTATATAGTGCATCAGCATACTGCTGCCGATAAGAAACGCTATGTGGATAACGCCGCACTACCAGCTCAAACAGTTGCTGTCCGGCTTCACAAAAGCCATGCTCATAAAAATACGCTGCATCATCAATTGCAATATCAGCCACCGTAGGATCTTTGGCTATAAGTTCGTCATAAGCTTGTATTCCCTGAGCAATTTTCCCTGCTTTTAGCCGGGCAAAAGCTAATCCAGCTTTTGCAGCATTGGCGTTAGGATCGCGTTTTAGAATATACTCGTAAATCGGAATAGCCTTTTCCACCTGTCCGATCCGAACATACGAGTCGGCATAAGCTTGCAAGCCAAACAGAGGCACATTATCATAGTTTGGCCACAGTTTTTTAGCAATAGAAATTGCAGCTGGGTAATCCTGATATGTTCTTAACACTGCAACATAATCGGCTTGCATGAAAACATCGGTTTTACTGCCTTCAACATATGGTTTAAGAATCTCAATTGCTTTACTCTCGTCACCCATTCGAATATAGGCAATCGCCACGTCATACCTAATAGCCTTTTTAAGTTCCGCAGCATTTGGCGAATTAGCTGCAACAGCCGAAGCCTGATCAAGTACCGTAATAGCATCCCGGTATTTTCTGCTCAGCATCAGCATCGAAGCCTTACCCCGCAGCACTGCGATATTCTTGGGATCTTTCGCCAAAATATCTTCATGAATTTTGCTGGCTGCATCAAAGTTACCTAACCGAACATAGCTTTCGGCCTCCCATAACTTTGCCTGACTATCACCAGCAAGTACAGCCTCATGATAAGTTTGCTGCGCTTTCTGAAATTGCCCTAACCGGTAATAAGAGCCACCCACACTATTAAGAACATACACCGGTGAATTTTTAGTTGTGCGCTTTTCATAGACATCCACCGCAGCGCGATGATTTCCAGCCCAGCTCAATACCACGGCATAATCGCCAGCTACAACTGAGTCATTAGGATTTGCGGCATATACCCCCTGCAAAATAGCCACTGACTCACCATAATATTTATTGCGGCCGAGCTGAACCGCATACTCATGAAGTCCAGCGCGATCGGCTTGCCCTGTCGGCGGGTACTTTACCAGCAGCTTATCAATAATTTGCCGAGCCTGATCGCGATTATCAAGCATCATTGCCACCTTAACACTGCTAAGGCTATCCAATTTATAAACATCATGCAAAATTGCTAAAGCCTCATCATACTTGCCCTGCCCAGCCAACTGGCGGAACTGGTTATAAGCCTCGGTCTTTCCTGCAGGAACTTTGTCTTTAACCGGTGCCGTTCCTTCCGGCATTGGCGTCGGTGCAGCAGCAGCACCAGCTTCAACGAAATTTACGTTTGCAGAAACAACCATCGAAAACGCCATACAAACAAGTGTTTTTCTCTTTTTACCCATACCCTACTCCCTACCTACGCAAATTTAGTATTTTTATCGGCCCCACATTTACTATTACGGATATAATCTAGCCTATTGCACTAACTATGCCTTTATCTCTTGATAAACTATTCCAGAAGGTCCTGGCATTATTGTTGCTAGCTTTGACGATTGAACATTGTCCACCATCGACAAGGGAATAGCAAACTGCTGAGCGACCTCTTCCTTCGTTACCGCCGGTCCTTGCTGACGACGCTTCTTTCTGCCATAGCGCCATAAATTCCAATTGGCCCAGCTGAACAAAATAAGCATTGAAACAGCAGCAACAATAACCGCAGTTGCCAGCGACCCCACAGTTGCTTCAATAGCCGCAAAAGATATATTTAAAACGTAAAACTCATTAAAACCCAGCAACCACATAAAGGTAGTTGCAATCGTCTGAAACAAGTACAGAAAAAACATCCAAACTGCCGCCGAAAAAAAGGCTTCACCCAGCCGCATATACCACGTCTTAAGTTTCGGACTATCAATAATCAAATCGGCTTGGTCGGGCGCTTGACTGTACTTAAGTCTTTTCGCAAGTCTTGTAGAACCCTTCATCGCGCCTGCTGTCTCGACTGCAAATCTAAATGTCCAGCGTACCAAAGCCACGACCACTATAACCGCCATCACCAAATAAACCACTAAAACAAGCGACGCCAAAATAGGTTCTGTGGTAAATCGACTAATAATATTCTCATGCCCAAAACTTAAATCCATCCACGGATACAACCATCTTGTCACTGCGACATATGACAAAACCATAGCTCCGATAAAAAGCCCAAAAATCAATGCCCCAATATCCCTTATCCGCATTGCCTACCCTCCAAAAACTTGAACTTAATACCACTTTTCCTATCTCTTTATAGTTTAGTAAATAACCCCCTATCCGGGCTTTTCCATACCGCCGGCGCCCCCATTTTCTTAAATAGCGCAGTCGGAGTAGCCCACACTGCCGCCATTGCAGTAATAATCCAATATAAAAACGGATACCATACAACCCAAAAGTGATACCAAACAATCTTCTTTTCATATTGCCTGTCGATAGCCAAACCGATAAATGCTTGAGCCAGGAAAACCGCTGCCAGCATTGAACCTTTCCAAGCTGGCGGGTATACCTTTACCATCGCAGTATCCACCGGTATAAAAAAGCTCAGCAGCAATAAAAACAATCCAAACACAACATACGAATATGACCAGAGAATTGACAGCACATACTCGATATATACCGGCCATAATCGTCTTTGTTTCCAGCTTTTCCAAATGTCATTATGGCGTTTAATAACTTCAACCCCGCCTTGAGCCCAGCGAACTCGCTGGCGCCACAATCCGCGTAAAGTTTCTGGCACTAAAATCCAGCACAGAGCGTTAGGTTCATAGCGAATATCCCAAAATCGCTTTTCCAACTTCCAAGTCATATTGATATCATCAGTGATCATATCAACATCCCACAAGCCAACATCATACAGCGCCCGTCGGCGAAAGGCTGCAATTGCTCCAGAGACAGTCAACACCTTGCCCAAAATCCGTTGGGTTCTTTTAATCATACCAATAATGGTTGAATATTCGCCCACCTGGATCTTAGCTAAAAGCGAAGTTCGGTTTCGCACCCGCGGATTGCCGGTTACAGCTCCGACCCGTGGCCCCTCGATAAAATGTTTGGCCATCCAGCGTATTGCCTGAGGATCCAAATAAGCGTCACCGTCAATTGTCACAATAATTTCGCCTTTACTGGCCATAGTTCCGCAACGTAGCGCGTATGCTTTCCCCATATTCTTCTGAACAAGAATAATTCTCAAAGCTTCGTTGGCAGCAGCCAATTCCTTAAGAATTTCTGGTGTTTCATCAGTACTGCCGTCATCAACTACAATAACCTCGAAATTAGGATAATCTGATGCCAATACACTGTTAACAGTACTTTTTATGGCTTCACGCTCATTGTGGGCCGGGATAATAACCGAAACAAATGGATATTCCTCATACTCCGGTGGCTTCTTTGAGCTCCTAACTTCGCGGCGAAAATAATAATACATAGCCCCCATCGTCCACACAATACTCATCATGAACGGATAAAGAAAAATAAACTGTTCTAAAAACTCTTTCAATGTGTACATAGCTACCCACCTTTACTATAGATAAACCAGCTCTCTAAAAAAATTAACAGTCTTTACATAGCACCCCAACTTTTTCAACAGCTAAACCAGCGTCGCAGATTATACCCTTACATAAAAATATCACTAATTATGCGCAAAACAACGCAACCTCAGCAATAATTTGTAAAAATGCAATCTGTTATTCTAGCGCTTCTTATCTTAAAACTAATATACTATTTATTAAGGGGTAGTTTTTAGCAAATTTTGTCGGGAGAGTTTAAACATTTTATAAACATTTTGCAAATACAAGGAAGGGTATTCTCCAGAATCGAATATATTACTGAGGTGATTTACTAAATGTCTCAGCAAACCATTCTGATTATTGAAGATGATACAGATATAAGCGAAATTATTGCAATATATTTGGCTAAAAACGGCTTCGAATGCCGTCAGGTTTTTGACGGTGACAACGCCTTAACCTTAGTCCGCGAACATTGTCCCGATCTGGTCATTCTTGATGTTCAGCTTCCCGGCATTAACGGTCTTGACATATGCCGGAATCTGCGAAATGAAACAGACATCCCCATTCTCTTTCTCAGTTGCCGCAGCGAAGAACAAGACAAAATTGTCGGCCTTGAAGCCGGAGGCGATGATTATATTACCAAACCATTTAGTCTCGCCGAACTATTGGCTAGAGTTAAAGCGGCCCTCCGGCGCTCCGGTTTGCCGGATATCCCCGGAATAAGAAAACAGTTTCTTACTTTTCCCGGGCTTAAGATTGACCTTGTAAATTCACAGGTAACTGTTAATGGTTCAATAATCGACCTGCCTCCGATGGAATTTCAATTGTTGGCGCGGTTAGCCCGTAATCCCGGCTGGACATTTACCACCGAGCAGCTATTCTCACTGGTTTGGGGAACGAACGGGATAGATACAAGAACAGTAGCTGTCCATATTAATCGCATAAGAAAAAAACTTGAATCAACCGCCGAAAAGCGGGAATATATCATTACCGTCTGGGGAAAAGGCTATAAATTCAATGAGCATCTATAAAGCAGCTTTTCTCAAAACAAAAAAATAAAGGTCGTTTCCTCATCGGAAGCAACCTTTATTTTTTTTGTAGATCAACTTATCATTACCCATTAACAACCATTGGCAAAGTAAAGCAAATAACACACCCCTGGCCTGCACCTTCGTCAACCCAAATTGAACCGCCATGAACCTCAATAATTTCCTTCGCAATAGCCAACCCCAAGCCGCTGTTTTCGGTTGAAGTTTCCCTTGCTTCGCTGGCCCGGTAAAACCGTTCAAATACATAGGGCCTATCATCCGGAGCAATCCCCACGCCATTATCAGCAACACAAAACATTACAGCGACATCACTAGAAATACCCACTAACCGACAACTAATAATAATAACACCGTCATGCCCCATATAGCGTATCGCGTTAGAAAATAAATTTGCAAATACCTGGTCCAAACGACCAACATCCACTTCGACTACCGTCTCGGGGATAGGCAGCTTGAGTTCAAAACCGAAACCAGCGTTATTAATATCGAATTTATACTTTTGATAAACATTCCTGACCAAATCTTCAACAGTAATTGGCATCATCTGAAAACTCGTCTCATATGCTTCCAACTTCGCGAGTTCAAAAAGATCCTGAATAAGCCGATTGAGACCAAGCATTTTTGCTTGGATGCGTTTCAGATAGGTTTTCTGCTGCTCTGGCGATTCGGTTATATCCTCCAACAATAATTCTACATGCCCCAGCACCGAACTGACCGGAGTCCTTAAATCATGGGAAATATTGGCAAACATTCGCCGCCGGGATTGTTCCAGCAAAAATATTTGTTTAGTCCGCTTTTCAACCAGTTGCTCCATACAAGCCGAATATTGCTGTACCTTTGCCTGCAAGCGGAAAAAGCGTCGCGCCAATACTATTGCCATTGCCAGAATAAATACCCCAACCCCCCACATTGCAATATTCCTGGGAAAGTTCATGTACGCTCCCACCATTTCTGTAACCCCGCCGCCAAAACCAATAACCAATCCGGCAAGCATTATCCGGCCATCTCCTTCGCCCTTATACACCTTATAAAATACATACATAAGGGTTACAAAACTAGCCAAAACAATAACAACATCATTAATCTTTAAATCAATAAACGTCCATATTCTCATATCACTAATAAAAATTGGCGCAACATCTAAACAAATAGCATAGACGACTAGTCCTGCAGAAAAATATCCGAACAAATCTTCTGCCCGTTTTGTATTTTCAGACTTCCGCGAAGGCCAAATTTCATAAATAAACCGTACAAAACATGGTACAACTAAAAAGAATCCAGCGTAATAGACACGGTAATCAGGGAACCATTCCAGATCAAGTATATACTTCCACTGAGTCATATAAAAGCTATAGATGGCCATTCCGATTGTACCCAATCCAAAAAAGAGATACTCGCGTTTTAACGACCTTATTATAAACAGAATAATCGCCAATACACCTACTGCCATAAAAATGCCGCAAACGATGAGATCTACTGCCTCTTTACGAAGCATACCGCGAAAAAGCGTATCATAATCGCCAATTGTTATCTTACCAGTGAATGTTCCTTCTGCCCTATCAATATGCCGTACCCTTACAGCAACCAAATTTTCGCCGCCAAAAACCAAAATATAGTTTGGTATTTGATAAATTCTTATTTTTTCGCCATCTAAATAGTGTTGATTAATTAACCCGCTGCTGCCAACCAAATGCCCGTTAACATACGTCTCATCAATTGCTCCTACCTTGTCCATCTTCAGTCCAAGATTGTTAAACGGTTTGCCTGGTGGAAGATAAATTCGTTTTCGATACCAAATATAACCCGGCCCCACCGGCAATTCTTTTTGCTCACATGCAACCTCATCCATCATTGACCAACCAGAATCATCATAAGTAGGACTCTTAAAATCTGCATTATCTTCCAGCTTAACCTTCCACTGTCCATTCTGAATAATTGGTTGGTTGAAACTTATAAACTCGCCATCTGCCTGCGTCTGACAAGAACCGGTCGCTAAAAGAGAACTTCCAGCTAATATGATAAATACCCCGATGAATACTCTTTTTGTTATCTTTAAACTGTAATTCAATACTATATGTCACCTCTCCCATTTCATGCAAAAAAATGTTCGTCAATTCACCATTATTATAAACTGATATCTTCAACAAGCACAATAAGCAAACCCCCACCGAAAATTCCTTCGGCGGGGGTTTGCTTATTGCATTTTTTTAAAGAGTCTACTTCACCGTTACGCCCATAGCTTTATTCAGAGATGCCTTACTGGTATTGTAATCATACAAGGCCTGAATATAATTAGTTTTAGCCGTATTTAGCGCCAAAACTGCGTCAAGAACATCCAGGTTTGTTCCCACGCCGGCATTATAACGGACTTCGGAAATTTTAAGATTTTCTGCCGCCTGGTTCACCGCAACCTGGGTTGTTTCAATCCGCTTTTCGGCTTCACGCAGGCTTAAGTAATACTGACGGACCTCTAAAAGAATCGTGTCGCGTTTTTGATCAGCATTTACCTTAGCTGTTTCCAGACTGGATTTAGCTTGATTAACCTTGGATTTTACCAGCCCCGAATCAAAGATGCTCCATGATGCAGTAAGAGCAACCGCCCAGTTGTTGTTTTCAGTGCCTGCGAAATGACTATCATTCCAGTTCTCTGACGCTGAAAGATTTACCGACGGCTTCTTACCGCTTTCGGCAACCTTAATACCTGCTTTGGCACTATCCACCTTAGCCCGATACTGGGCCATCTCCGGCCGATTCTCCAGCGCATACTTGGTGCAATCGGCAAGACTGGCCGAATACTTCTCATACTTTAGCTCTTCCTTGAGCTTTAGCTCAGTATCCAGCGGCAAGCCTGTGGCGTTATTCAAAGTAGCCATCGCCAAATCATAGTTGTTCTGAGCCTTGATCAGCGTAGCCTGGGCATTAGCCAGCGAAACCTGGCTGGACAAGACATCTGTCTTGGCAACAGTACCAGCGGAGTACTGAAGGTTAACAATTTTTAAATGACTATTGTAATTGTCCACCGACTCCTTACTAACCGCCAAATTATTACGGTACTGCAGCACACTGTAATAATCAGTGGTAACTGTCTGTTTTAGCTGCTGCTTAGTTGCTTCAAGATCAAGGTCAGAGACTTGTAAATTTAGTTTTGCCTGATCAATTTGGCCTTCCAGATTGCCGCCGGAATAAAGCGGCACTGAAAGCGTAAATGTGTTCTCAAAATCATTTGTATATACATACTGATACCTTCTGTTGAACAAGAGCTCATATGTACTATAACCATTATAACGTGTAGAAGTATGATTATAGTCCAAAGTAAAACCCTTGCCTGCTTTAGCCTGCTTTACCGCCCAAAAAGCCGAATCCCTGCTTGTAAGAGCAGTTTTCATACTGGCATTATTTTTCAGCGCCAACGCAATGCTCTCATCAAGTGACAGTTCGACAGGCGCAGCCAGCGCTGGTTGGCTGAGTGTGAGCACGAGAATAGCTGGTACTACTCCTTTGGCAAGCCACTTTTTGTATTGTTTCACTAAAACTCCTCCTACGCGGGATTATTGCGCCCGCCTGCAAAATTTGCCTATTCCTATCGCTAACTGCAATACTGAACAAGCCAAAATCCTAAACGTGCCCGGAATAAAATTCACGAGCACGTTTTCTTTGCTGCTCAACAGCTTATTCATACCGTAATGCGTCAATCGGATCCAGGAGCGCAGCCTTACGAGCCGGATAAATTCCAAAAAACAGCCCGATAAATACCGATACGCCAAACGCCCCTATAATGGCGGCCGAAGAAACCACGGTCTCCATACTGGCCACCTTAGATATTGCATAGGACCCTCCTACTCCAAGAAGGATGCCTATCAAACCGCCGGTCACACTAACAACAATTGCTTCAATCAGAAATTGCAGCAGGATATTTCTAAAGGTTGCTCCCAGTGCCTTTCTGATGCCGATTTCGCGCGTACGCTCAGTCACCGAAACCAACATAATATTCATAATTCCAATCCCGCCAACCAACAGCGAAATAGCGGCAACCCCGCCGAGAAATAACGTAAGCGCACTGGTACTTTCCTTCATCGTCTCCATAATCGCTGTCAGGTTGCGAACCGTGAAATCGTCGTCGGCCTTTGCCGCCAGATGGTGACGGGTCCTAAGTAAGCTGGTAATATCCTCCTGAACCTTATCAAGCACCTGCTCACTCTCGGCTTGGATATTTATATTATTTACATAGGTTTGACCAATAAGCCGGTCTTGGGCGGTAGTAATCGGCACAAGAATAATATCGTCCTGATCCTGCCCCATCGAGGACTGCCCTTTGCTTTCCAATACTCCGATAACCCGAAACGGCGCTTTACCGATTCGAATGGTTTGACCAATAGGATCGGAACCGCTAAACAGATTGGTAGCAACGGTTTGCCCGATTACTGCCACCCTGGCCCGTGACTCATCATCACTGTTAGTAAAAAAGGTTCCAGAACCGACCTTATAATCGCGGATATATAAAATTTCGGTTGTCGTTCCCTGAACAGAAGTATTCCAGTTTTGACCACCGGCAATAACCTGGAAAGTTCCACTGACCGAGGGCACTACATGAGCGACACCGCTAATTTCCTTAGCAATGGCTTTAGCATCCTGGTTGGTTAAAGTAATATTGGAACCGGCAGCCGAATGAGCAACACCGGCGGCTTTAGAAGCTCCCGGCATAACAACAATAAGATTACTGCCCAAACTAGCAATAGACTTCTGTACCTTTTGCTGGACACCCATCCCTAGGGAGACTAGTGAAACCACGGCGCCAACGCCAATAATTATTCCCAGCATCGTTAGAGCTGAACGGAGTTTATTGGCCCGTAGTCCTTCGAAAGCAATCAGGACACTTTCCCAGAACACCCCGTCACCCCCTGTTTAACTTCGTCGTTTAAAATCAGCCCATCACGAACATGAATAACCCTGCGGGCATAATCGGCAATATCAGGTTCATGGGTTACCAAAATAACCATTCGCCCTTGCCCATTCAGATGGCAAAAGATATCCATAATCTCGATACTTGACTTTGTATCTAAATTTCCGGTCGGTTCGTCGGCGATAATAATCGCTGGATCGCCTACCAGGGCGCGAGCTATTGCCACCCGCTGGCGCTGCCCCCCCGAAAGCTCATTGGGCCGGTGCTCCATCCGCTCGCCAAGGCCGACACTTGCCAGCGCAGCCGCAGCCCTTTTCTGCCGTTCCTGCTTACTTACTCCGGCATAAACTAAAGGCAGGGCTACATTTTGCAGTGATGACATCCTGGGCAGCAAATTGAAATTTTGAAATACAAACCCAATCCTTTTATTCCGAGCCAGTGCCAGTTGGTCATCATTCATCGAGGCCACTTCCTGACCTGCTAAACGGTATGATCCGCTAGTCGGCCAGTCGAGACAGCCAAGAATATTCATCAGCGTTGACTTTCCTGACCCTGATGGACCAATGATGGCCACAAATTCGCCCTCATTAATTGATAGTGTTACCCCAGCCAAAGCATGGACGGTAGTATCACCCATTTGATAAATTTTCGTTACATCCGTTAATGCAATAGTCATCATATTCCTCCTGCCCCTACATCGGAGGCGGTGGTCCCTGATTCTGATTACTCTTGGTCGTTGTCTGTTTTGTCGGTAATACGATTACGTCACCTTCATTTAAACCGCTGAGGACTTCTACCTTCTCGTCATCGCGCAATCCCAAAGTAACCGGCACATTCTCGGTTTTACCATTAGCCATCACCTGAACATACTGCCCGGTTTTGTCACTTCTAAGCGCAGACAACGGCACAACCAAGACATTTTTACTTTCCCCAACATTAATTGTTGCTCTGGCTGTCATAGTAGGAAAGAGCAACCCCTCCGGCGCATCAACCCTTACATATACTGGATAATAGACGACATTTGACGAAGTTGTGGCATCCCGCGAAATGCTTGCCACCTTGCCGGTGAAGGTTTTGTCAGCATGAGAGTCGACAGTAAAAGTCGCCATTTGACCAACTTTTACCTTACCAATATCCGATTCGTCCACAAGAACTTTGACTTGCATAATTGACATATCGGCAATCGTCAAAATTGTCTGGGCCGAAGAAATACCCTGTACTACTGTCTCGCCAGCGGGAGTCGGCGTGCCGATTACCATGCCATCAACAGGCGCAGTAATCACATAGTAACCTAACTGCGTACCATAGTTATCATAATTTGATTTAGCTACAAGGTAATCGGTGCGATCCGACTCTAACTGTTGCTCTGACTCGCCGCCGATAGCTGCCAGCTTCATACTGCGCTCGTAAATGGCAGCAGTTTTATCCATCGTGGCCTTATACTGAGCAAGCTGAGCCCGAACAGCAGAGTCATCAAGAACAAATAAGACTTGGCCTTTCTTCACGATGTCATTTTCCGCAACTCGAACTTCGCTAATCAGACCTGTAACCCGTGAAGCAACCGCAACCGAATTAACTGCCGCTACAGTCCCTGTAGCAGAAACCGATGCCAAAACATCACCACGCCCCACAGTAACTGTAGCTATAGCAGTAGCTGGAGCACTGGTTTTTTTATAATACATTACTCCGCCGCCAACCAGCACCGCCAAAATCAGCACCGCAATAATCCAGCCTTTATACCGCTTAATTATCTTCCATATTGCCTGCATCGTTTGACCTCGCTTGTCCATCAAATTTATTTAGCTTATTTTATTTCATTATGCCGGAGGATTGTTACAACTGTGTTACAGATATTTGTAATATATTCTTATCTTTCAAAGACTGATCTAACTTACTTATTGAACACGTTAAACACTAAATCCTGCCTGGCGCTATTGGATAAAAGTAGCTTTGCTGCTTAAAGTTAATAACTTAATTTAAAACCGGCATTGACGTACTATACCTCTGACATTATGCTATATATGAGATAATTTTTGCAGAGTAAGGAGAGTATACATACGTGAGTAAAATTGTTTTAGTTGTTGATGATGAACTTAGGATGCGAAAATTAATATCCGACTTTCTGGTTCGGGAAAGCTACTCCATTGTAGAAGCCGACAACGGAGAAACAGCCCTCGAAATTCTTTCCCAGCAAAAGATTGATCTTGTCATTTTAGATGTAATGATGCCAAAATACGATGGCTGGGCAGTATGCCGGGAAATTCGCAAAACGTCTACTATCCCTATTATAATGTTGACAGCCAAAAGCGAGGAAGTCGACCAACTTTTCGGTTTTGAGCTGGGAGTAGATGAATATATTACCAAGCCCTTTAGTCCTAGAGTGCTCACAGCCAGGGTAAATGCCCTATTCCGCCGGATTGACAACGACCCTGTTGATGTTCAGCCTGCACCGGTATCCACCTCTTTCGCCGGCTTACAAATCGATCCCGACGCCCGGTTCGTAACTATTGAAGGCTCTCGGTTAGATCTTACGCCCAAAGAATACGATCTACTTGTTTATCTCGCTGAGAATAAAGGCCGGGCCCTAAGTCGTGAACAAATCCTCAATCATATCTGGAGTTTTGACTATTTCGGCGACCTTCGGACCGTTGATACCCATATAAACAGGCTGAGAACAAAAATGGGGTCACATAGCAGTCTTATTCAAACAATACGAGGTTTTGGCTACCGTTTTGAGGTAGATCAATGACTTCAATCAGAACAAGACTCTTCTTAAACACAAGCTTTCTTGTAATATTTTTCATGTTCGTTGGCTGGTTACTTAGCACCCTTATTTTAGAGGAATATTATCTTTGGAATAAAAAACACAGCATTGTAGAAAATAGCAAAATTATTGAACAAATCTACAATGCTAATGATCCCAACATTTCACTGGAGCTTGAGCGAATTGGCAGCAATCTTGGGGCCGGCATTATCATAACCAATCAGGACGGTTATATAAAGTACAGTTCCATGGGGCGAATCGGTGAACCAAACGCATTTTTTATGCCGCAAGATCACCACGGTGACAACCCCGCCTTTCCACCCCATAAAACCATGCCGAAACTAGTTCTAAAGACAAGTGAAACCATTGACGAAAACTCGGTTATTGAAGTTGAAGAAGATCAAATCCTCAATATTGATTTTCTAAGTTACAAACGCATTTTAAATAACAATGATATACTAAGAATTCGCGTGCCTTTAGCAGCTTTATCAGAAAGCGCGGCTTATGCCAGCAAATTTCTGGCTTTTTCCGGGATAATATCAATCCTGATCGGCTGCGTCTGGGCTTTCTTCTTTGCTAAGAAGTTCACAGTCCCGTTATTAGAACTCAGTGATGTTGCCCAAAGCATCTCCCAGCTTAATTTTACCCAAAGTTGCACCATCCGGAGCAATGACGAAATCGGCATCCTGGGTAAAAGTATCAATAACCTTTCTTACCAACTAAATAAAGCGATATCTGAACTCAACCAGAAAAATTTGCAATTATTGAAAGACGTTGAGAAAGAACGCCGGCTTGAAAAATTACGCAAAAACTTTATTTCCAGCGTATCCCACGAACTTAAAACACCTATTTCCCTCATCTTAGGCTATGCCGAAGGCCTAAAAGAAAACGTTATAAATGACGAAGAACAAAAAGATTACTATTGTTCGGTAATTATTGACGAAGCCAATAAACTGGACAAACTTGTCAAAGATCTGCTTGATCTGTCGCAAATCGAATCAGGCTTTTTTCGTCTTGATAGAACTGACTTCGACTTGTCGTTACTCTTAGATCAAATTGTCCTAAAATACCGAACGGTATTTCTGGAAAAAAACCTCTCCCTCCAACTAGAAAAAGCGCCTCAGCTTTTGGCCAACGGCGATGCCATGCGCATTGAACAAGTACTTGCCAACTTTTTGAACAATGCCCTCGACCATGTTGATAGCTCAGGACTCATTGAGATCAATGCCCAGGAGATTAACAACAAAATCAGAGTGTCTGTATTTAATACCGGCAATCATATTCCCAGCGACAGTCTGGACAACCTGTGGTTAAGTTTTTATAAAGTCGACCAAGCCAGAACAAGAGCCTTCGGAGGCTATGGCTTAGGCCTCTCAGTTGTCCGTGGCATCCAGGAACTTCACAACAATGCCTTTGGGGTTGAAAACATCACAGGCGGCGTGAAATTTTGGTTCGAACTTGATCTTGCCACTAAAATATAACAATTATATAATCTCTTGTAACACAATTGTAACAAACTTATTTCAAAATAAACTATAATGAATTTCAAATTTAGTGATGGAGGAATAAGAATGTTAAATACAAAGCTCAAAAGACTTACCGGCGGGCTTGTTGCAGGCTGTCTGGTACTATCGCTTTCCGGCTATGCCCTGGCCCAATCAAACTGCCAAGCCCCGCCGCCGCCTGCCAGTGAAAACTTGCAGCCGCCGCCTGATTGCAGGCCGCCTATTGAAAACAACCTAAAAAAACTGGTCAATGATCGCATCATCACCCAAGCACAAGCCGATAAGGTTTTAGCCTTTTTCAATGAAAAAGCTAAAAAACGCCAGGCTAATTGTGATAAAATGAAAAATATGACCCCTGAAGAGCGTCAGGCATTCATGGACAAAAACAGAAAAGCTCCCGAGGATCTCATTCGCGACCTTGCGAAAAAAGCCAACTTAACAAAAGAGCAGGCACAAACTGTGGCGGACGCGCTTCGTCCCCCTATGCATCCGGGAATGCAGCCCCCACCACCGCCTAATATGCAACAAAATATTGAGGCTAGCCTAAAAAAATTAGTTAATAATACTGTCATTACCCAAGCACAATCCGACAGTATTCTAACCTTTTTAAAAGAAAAAGCTAAAAATCGCCAGGCAGACTTTGATAAAATGAAAAGTATGCCCCCCGAAGACCGGCATACTTTCATGGAGAAGAACAGAAAGGCTCCCGAGGATCTCATTCGCGACTTAGCGCAAAAGGTCAACTTAACAGAAGACCAAGCGAAAGCTGTGGCTGACGCGCTTCGTCCGCCAATGCCGCCAGGAATGCAACCTCCTCCGCCTCCTGACGCTCCACCAATTAAATAGTATAAACCTATGATAAGGCAATTGGAGATACTTACCAATTTATGGCTAAGTATCCCTCAATTGTCTTTAACTGTAACTATTAGCCAGTAACCTTCCCGAATTGTAACCGACACCTTTTGCTTGCTTTTTTTCTTTGAATTTCATTTGAAATCTCTTTGTTTTTACAAAGGAATTTCAAAGAAACCTTGGTTAAGATAAGATATGTAATTTACAGTTGGAAAATTATTATAAAATTATAGTAAAGGGTGTTGCTAATGAAATTACTATTAGTTGAGGACGAAAATAAATTAGTTGATGCTCTCTCGTATGTTTTGAAAAAGAATGGTTATGTCGTAGATATCGCCCAGGATGGTGAATCAGGAATTGAAATGGCGGCTACCGGAGTATACGATATTATTATCTTAGACCGCATGATACCTGGTCGCGATGGTCTTTCCTTGCTAAAAGAACTTCGCAGTATGGGAATAGAAACTCCGGTCATGTTTCTCACTGCCAAAGACGCGCCAAAAGATCGAGTCGAAGGCTTGGATGCAGGTGCTGATGATTATCTTGTTAAACCATTCTTTACTGATGAATTATTGGCAAGATTACGGGCGCTGGCCCGCCGCAAAGGCAAAGAACTGGTAAGAAATACAGTAACTGCCGCTGGTCTTATCTTCGATCCCATGCGGTGTGAAGTAATAAAAGACGACGAAGTAATTCATCTGACACTAAAAGAATCGCTGCTCTTAGAACTATTAATCCGAAATGTTGGACAAGTAATTACCAAAGAACGGATTATGGAAAAAGTATGGGGTTACAATTCAGATACTGAAATTGCCAACGTCGACCTATACATTCATTATCTGCGCAAAAAACTAAATACCTCAAACATCCGAACAGTCCGCGGTGTAGGCTACTACCTGCAGGAGGACAAAGATGTTTCTTCGGTTGCGCCTTAAACTAACCCTAATTAATGCTTCAATCATTTTCTTCCTGTTCCTGTTAATTATTATCGGAATTTACTGCTTTTCCAAAATGGATATGACTCGCAATACGGAAGAACGCTCCCTCAGACTGATGGCAGACATCACCTCCGGCAAAATAACCGACTTGCCCCTTCCCCTCACGCCTCAGTCTGACTTTAGTTCCATCCCCGAACCGGATTACTTTTTTGTTGAAACAGGGCCTGACGGTAACATAATTTTTAAATCGACCCATCAACCCTTTCCCTCCGCTAAACTTGCGGCAATAACAGAAAAAGCCTTACAATCCAATAACATAAGCGGGACACTTGCTCTGGAAACAACTAACGTTTTTTATCGTAAAGCAGTTTTACCCTCCGGAGCCGTTACGGTTATCCTATTTAAAGATTTTTCGCCGGAAACAAATATGCTGCGCACCCTGCTGACCTCCATTATGCTTGTTGGCCTGATTGGTTCACTCTTATCGTTTGGTGCCAGTTTTATTATGGCTCATCGGGCCATGATTCCCATTAAAAACGCCTGGCAGCAACAAAAGGAATTTCTGGCTGACGCTTCTCACGAACTTCGTACCCCGCTGGCAGTTATTCAGACCAACCTTGACGTGGTACTCGGAAACTCGGATGAGTTAGTATCCGACCAACACAAGTGGCTGTATAACATTCGCGAAGAATCGATCTCGATGGCAAAACTCGTAGATTCTTTACTCTTTCTTGCCCGGGCCGATTCCCACCAGCAAATGCTGCTTCATCAGCCCTTTTCCCTGACCACCGCTTTAGAGCAGGCAGTCGCCCCTTTTGAGGCAGTCGCTGCCGCCAAAGGCATATCGCTTGCCCTCTCAGCTGCCGAACAAGTAACCGCCTATGGTGATGAATCCAGAATAAAGCAAGTAATCACTATCTTGGTTGATAATGCTATCAAACATACTTCTTCAGGCGGTAATCTTACGATAACCTTATCGCAAACCGCTAGTGCCGCTGTATTCACCGTCGCAGACTCCGGCGAAGGCATTGGGGCAGAACACATTGACAAAATCTTTGATCGCTTTTACCAGGTTGATAAAGCCCGGGCCACAGGCGGCACAGGTTTAGGACTTGCCATTGCAAAATGGATAATCGAAGGCCACAACGGTGCAATAATCGTAGCCAGTACCCCTGAAGTCGGTACAATGTTTACCGTTAAACTCCCTAAAAAAGAATAGCCCTAATGATGCTGTACTTAAACATTTTAAGCCCAAGTTTGCACTAAGAATAGTGCAAACTTGGGCTTTTTGTTGTAATACCCTTCAGCAAATAGCTTCATTTCACTTTATGCCGCCGGCTTTTGAACCTTTGCCAGATACTTGTCAAGGATCTGTTTTATTTCCGAATCAATTGCCACCTTATCATTTATCGGATATAGCCTGCCGTTAAAAGCCTTCAACACCCATTTGCCGTTCTTATTTTCATATTTAAGGTCAATCCGTCCCAAGAAAATATTGTTTTCTCCCCCGGCCTGGACGATAGGAATACCGCCGCTGCGATAAATCGGCCGTTCTATAACATAATGGTCATCAGCTCCGACAATCAAGGACAGCCCACTGTCAGCCAGCTTCATGTCGCTCTTAACATCCTCGGCAAGACCGGCATGAGACAATAGTATTTGAATATCCGACTGTTCTTGCAGCTCAGGCAGCAATCCCTTTTCTATCGCCACAGGATCTTCAACAATTTTGTTCGTGCCTTGCGAATATTTTTTGACTTTCATTGAAGACACACCAAGAATACCGACTCTCATTCCCTTAATCTGTTTTACAAAATAAGGCTTTACACCAGGAAGATATTCACCGTTTGCCTGTTTGATATTAGCACACAGGGTTGGAAACTTAGCCTGATTAATCAAGTTATACAGCTTCTGGTCACTGGCCGCCAGTTCTGACTCACCTTTAAACTCATTATTGCCTAATTCCCATACATCATAGCCAATAGCATTATAAGCCGCCATTTCCATTTCCCCGTAAAATTGCTTATGGTATGGTCCACGGGCATAAAGGTCTCCCGCATCTACCAACAGTACATTTCCCGCTTCGGCCCTTATCTTTTTTATAATAGTAGCCTTTCTTGCCAGAGCATAGGGATCATAACCATGAAAGTCATTGGTATAAACTACCGTCAGGTTAAAGTACTGCGGCTGAGTCTGGTCAGCAGCCGCACAAATAGGAACAGATATCGAAATTAGCACCACAAAAACAGCAGCCATTACACTACGTCTATTAAATAAATTCATACTATCACACTCCAATAAAAATTACTAACGACTTGGTTTCACCAGCAGCCAGCCTGACAATACCGCGGTAAACGGTGCCACCAGCACAACCCCGAAACTGCCGACAATCGTATGCAGAATCTCTGCCGCAATATAAGTAAGATTCAAAATGTTGATAACCGGAGTACCCTGCGCCATAAACACCATCATCAAAGCAGTAAATGAACCGGAATACGCCAACAGCAAAGTAGTTGTCATCGTTCCCACCACCGCCCGGCCAACATTCATCCCTGACTTAATCGCCTCCTTCCGGCTAATATCCGGCTTCTTGTCAACTAGCTCGGCAACAGCCACCGCTATATCCACCGCCACATCCATCATCGCCCCTGAAGAAGCCAAAAAAATCCCGGCAAAAAATACCTTCGTCAGATCAATATAACTAAAGCCCACATGCAGCAAAGTTTCAGCATACGGCACCACCGCTCCATGAACCTTAAACAACGTCCCAAACACCACCGCCAGTATGCAGACGGCAACCGCCCCGCTTAAAGTTCCCAGAAAAGCGGCCAGCCCCTTCCTGCTCAGTCCGGCTACCAGAAAAATCACACAGCCGACAATTGCACACACGACCACAAGCGCAATAACAATTGGATCCCAGCCGTTAAGAAACAATGGCCACATGACTTTCCACAACGCTAATATCGTAAACACAAACGACAAAATAGCCTTAACCCCAGTCCAACGGGCATACCAAAACAACACTGCCATAAACAGCAAAACCAAAACAGCCTCAATATCAATTCGATAATGATCAATAAGATTTGCCGCCGCAATTTGCCCATGCTCGCCCTTGATAACAACCAGCGCCCGATCACCGGCTTGAAAAACCTTATCCAGTTCCAGCTTCCCGATTAAGGGATTGGTTGTTTCCACTTGCTGTCCCGCAAAAGGGCCATCAGCAATTTCCAGGGATATGCCCTGCACTCCGGTTTTGACTACCCCCCACTGGTGCACATTACTATCATCAACAGCCAATACCTTCGCCCGACTGCGAACATAGCCATCCTCCTGCTCCGGAAATCCTGTCGGGATAAACCATAAAACTAAACACACTACCGCGATAAAGCCCACAAATATTTTATCTTTTCTTGGTCCCAGCATCGTCTACGTCCTTCCCTCTATAGAAAAACAGAGCGGGAAACCAGTCCCGCTCATACTACTTCTAAGCATACTCAATAAATACCTGTTCGGTTATTGATATTGTAGACCCATAATACTCATTAATTTCTTGGCGATATCCGTATTATCATAGTATCCTCTAAACATCTCGCCCCCCAGCCCTTGAGCAAAGACCGGAATAGCTACCCCGGTATGGGCATAAGTAGTCCAGCCGATACCGGCTTTTTGGTTGAGAATATGAGTAACCGTCACCGAAAACGGTTCATAAGTGCCATAAAGAAGATTACTATTGGGATCACTATTGCGTTTTTTTGCCTCAACCATGCTGGCCGCCAAAGCCGCACTCAGCCGGGACTTATCATAATCAGAAAGCTCGGTAAGACCAAACTTGTCAGCTAAAATAGGCAGCCAGTCATTAAGATTTGCCCCGCCTGGCCCCACAACTTTTCGATACTCACTTATTGCCTTGTCAAATTCCTCAAACGATAACTTCTGCTTATTTATCTTATTGAAAAACGTCTGATATTCCGTACCAGCGAAGCCAAGTCCCATACCGCCGGTTTCATGGTCCCCGGTCACAACAATAAGCGTTTCATCAGGATGCTGCGCATAAAATTTCAACGCTTCACCAATCGCACTTTCGAACGCCAGCACATCCCTGACAGTAGTAGCAGCATCATTGGCGTGACAAGCCCAGTCGACCTTCCCGCCTTCAACCATCATAAAGAACCCATTCGGATTGTCAAGCTGCTGAATCCCCTGCCTAGTAAAATCCGCCAAAGAATACTGATTAGTGCGGTCAATCTCATACTGCATCGCTTCTTCGCTCGCCAGTCCCGGATTTATCGCAATAACCTTTCCGGAGCCTGGATTAAGATTAGCAATCTCCTCCTTGGTATTGGCCACCGTATAACCGTTTGCCTTGGCAATATCAATGACATTTTGACGATTCTTCTTGGCCCCGGTAGGAGCCAACAAACCACCGCCCGCAAAATAATCAAACCCGCTGTTCACCATCGCCAATTCGATCTCATAATAATTCTTGCGTGTCGGTTCATGAGCATAGAAAGCCCCAGGCGTAGCATGATCCAGTGACACACTGGTAACAATGCCGACCTTCATCCCTTTTTCCTTTGCCATCTCAGCCATCGACTTAAACTTCACACTCTTCGACGGGTCCATTCCCAAAACATCATTATTCGTTTTGTGACCAGTCGCCAGAGCCGTTCCCGCGGCAGCAGACTCGGTTATAAACGTATTCGCGGAATTAGTTGTCTGCATCCCTTGGTTAGGAAAAGCTGCGAAATTGAGTTTTCCCTTATACATCGGGTCGGTACTCTCCAACGTGCCCTTGAATATCTCACTTGCATTTATCTGGGCCATCCCCATCCCATCACCAATAAAGAAAAACACATATTTGGCTTTCTTGCCATAGTGCCCATTATCAACACCGGCAAGCGCGCTCCTTTGCGCCGGGATAGCAGTAGCTATTAGTCCTGCGATAAGGACAATAGCTACCGCTGCTGCCCCCAACCATTTTCCTCTTCTTAACACGTTAGCGCCTCCTTATATTGTACATCCTTAATTCATTATAAATTAGCAATGTTAATTTAATATTACCTCAGTGTTAATAATTGGTAAACTCCAATAAGACCTTGACTATGAGGTTATCCAAATATTACAATATACATACCGACAGTCGGAATGTTAGAGGTGAACATTACATTGAGTAAAGAACCCAAAGAAAAATCGGAATGTTAGAGGTGAACATTACATTGAGTAAAGAACCGAAAGAAAAACGAATATCCGATATCCTAGACTCTGCCATAACTGAATTCCTGGAAAACGGTTATGAAAAAACATCCATGGAAGCCATCGCCCGCCGGGCCAAGCTCACCAAAGGCGGCTTATATCACCACTTCAGCAGCAAAGACGAAATTCTTCTT